>DATGUB010000086.1:0-6342 GCA_035301585.1 Beutenbergiaceae bacterium
CATCGACATCGTCGAGGACCGGCTCGTGGGCATCAAGTCCCGCGAGATCTACGAAGCGCCCGGCGCGATGACCCTCATCGCCGCCCACAAGGAACTGGAGAACGTCACCCTGGAACGGGAACAGGCCCGGTTCAAGCGCACCGTCTCCGACCGGTGGACCGACATCGTTTACGAAGGCCAATGGTTCTCCCCGCTGAAGAACTCCCTCGACGCCTTCATCGACCACACCCAGAAATACGTCTCCGGCGACATCCGGATGAGCCTGCACGGAGGCCGCGCCACCGTCACCGGTCGGCGCAGCGAATCCTCCCTCTACGACTTCAACCTCGCCACCTACGACGAAGGCGACACGTTCGACCAGTCGCACGCACGGGGCTTCATCGAACTGTTCGGCCTCACCTCCAAACTCGCCGCAGCGCGAGATGAGAAGTTCGGTAACGGTCCGGACTGGGGCGTGACCAACCTCGGCGGCGACGATGAGTAATGACTCGTTGAGCCTGTGGGGCGGCCGCTTCGCCGGCGGTCCCGCAGACGCCCTCGCGGCGCTGAGCAAATCCACGCACTTCGACTGGCGCCTGGCTCGGCACGACATCGCCGGATCCCGGGCCCACGCCCGGGTCCTGCACCGCGCGGAGTTGCTCACCGACGGCGAGCTCGGGGAGATGATCGCCGCCCTCAACCGGCTGGAAGCCGATGTCGTCTCCGGGGAGTTCGCGCCGGCGGAGGGGGATGAGGATGTGCATACCGCGCTCGAGCGGGGCCTGATCGAACGCGCCGGAGCGGAACTCGGCGGAAAACTCCGCGCGGGGCGCTCCCGCAACGATCAGATCGCCACGCTCGTGCGGATGTACCTCCGCGAGGAGGCACGCCACCTCGGGGGGCTGGTCCTCGACATCGTCACCGCGCTCATCGATCAGGCGGAGGCGCACGCCAACGCCCCGATGCCCGGGCGCACGCACCTGCAGCACGCGCAACCGGTTCTCCTTTCGCACCACCTCCTCGCGCATGCGTGGCCGCTCCTGCGCGACGTCGACCGCCTCATCGACTGGGACGCCCGAGCGGACTATTCGCCGTACGGCTCGGGTGCCCTGGCGGGGGCCTCCCTTGGCCTCGACCCGGTCGCGGTCGCCAACGAACTCGGCTTCAGCGGCACGACCGAGAACTCCATCGACGGCACCGCCGCACGGGATCTCGTTGCGGAATTCTCCTTCGTGACGGCGATGATCGGCGTCGACCTCTCGCGCCTCTCCGAGGAGGTCATCCTGTGGGCGACCAAGGAGTTCTCCTTCGTCACGTTGGACGATTCCTACTCCACCGGTTCCTCGATCATGCCGCAGAAGAAGAACCCCGACGTCGCGGAGCTCGCGCGCGGAAAGGCCGGCCGTCTCATCGGGGATCTCACCGGGTTGCTCGCCACGCTCAAGGGGCTTCCCCTCGCGTATAACCGGGACCTGCAGGAAGACAAGGAGCCGGTCTTCGACGCCGTCGACAACCTCAGCCTCGTGCTCCCGGCCGTCGCCGGGATGATCGCCACGCTGAGGTTCCACCCCGAGCGGATGGCCGAGCTCGCCCCGCAAGGATTCGCGCTCGCGACCGACATCGCCGAATGGCTAGTCCGGGAGGGGACCCCGTTCCGGGCGGCCCACGAGATCGCGGGCGCATGCGTTCGCGTATGCGAAGAACGAGGCATCGAGCTCTGGGACCTCACCGACGCCGACCTCGCGGAGATCTCCCCGGACCTCACCCCGCGGGTCCGCGAGGTCCTCAGCGTGGCGGGTTCGCTCGCCTCGCGAGACTCCACCGGCGGCACCGCGCCCGCGCGGGTCGCCGAGCAGCTGCAGTCGGCACGCGAGGCCGTCGCACAGCGCCGAGAGTTCACGAAGTAGAACGCTCGTGGCCACGGTGGACGTTGTTCTCGCGCACGCCCGGGAGGTGGGCCCGCGCTGCGGCAACGTCACCGTGATCGCCATCGACGGGCCGGCCGGATCCGGCAAAACCACCCTCGCGGGCAGGCTCGCACTCGCCTGCGGGGCGCAACTGCTGCACATGGACGATCTGTACCCGGGCTGGGGCGGGCTGCGAGAGGCGGGAACCGTCGTCAGCAAAATCCTCGCCGACCTTGCCGCAGGCAACGCGGCGGCCTATCGGCGCTACGACTGGGACGTGCAGGGCTACCGGGAAACCCACGTGCTTCAGCCCCGAGGCACCCTCGTCATCGAGGGCGTGGGCAGCGTGCGCACCGAATACCTCGACCGCCTCTCGAGCGTCGTCCTCGTCCATGAACCCGACCCGCAGGAGCGGCTCCGCCGCGGCCTAGAGCGTGACGGCGCGGAGGCTGAGCCGCACTGGCGGACGTGGATGCGCGAGGAAGCCGAGCTGCACCGCGAGGTCGATCTGCCCCGGCGAGCCGATATCAGGATCAACGGCCGCGGCGAGGTCGTATCGTGACGACCGTGGACCTTTCTGCTCATGCGCTCGAGGTCGCCCCGACCCTCCTCGGGGCGATCCTCACGAGCACCCTCGGCGGAGCGCGGGTGCGCGTGCGGGTCACCGAGGTGGAAGCATACGAGGGCGCGCACGATCCGGCGTCGCATGCCTACCGCGGGCGCACCGCGCGCAACGCCGTCATGTTCGGTCCCCCGGGCGGCGTGTACGTGTACCGGCACATGGGTTTGCACTACTGCATGAACCTCACCTGCGGACCGGAAGGGACCGCGACGGCGGTGCTCATTCGCGCCGGAGAGGTCGTCGACGGCGAGGAAGTCGCCTGGCGACGGCGCAACGGTGCCGGCGTGTGCCGCGCCCCAAGGGACCTCGCCCGTGGTCCCGCCCGGCTCACGGTCGCACTCGCCGTCACCGGCCAGCACAATGGGATCGACATCTTTGCCGGGGAGGGGCTTTCGCTCGAGGCGCCTCGGGTGCGGCCGCCGTTGCGCAGCGGCCCAAGGATCGGGGTACGCGGAATCGGTGCGGATCCTGACCGCTTCCCACGGCGGTTGTGGATCGACGAGGACGACTTCGTTTCGGGCTAAACTGGCCGGGCGTCGCTGGGATCCCGGCGCGCATCAAAGTTCACATTAGGCACAATCCGAAAAGAGGACGGACGTGACCGATATCGTTGCCGAGCTGCGCTGGCGCGGACTCATTGCCCAATCCACCGACGCGGAGGCACTGTCCGCGGCGATGGCCGAGGGGCCGGTCACGTACTATTGCGGATTCGACCCCACCGCCCCCAGCCTGCACCATGGCCACCTCGTACAGCTGCTCGTGCTGCGCCACCTGCAAGCAGCCGGGCATCAAGCCATTGCCCTCGTGGGCGGGGGGACCGGTCTCATCGGTGATCCACGGATGTCTGGGGAGCGGACCCTTAACGACGCCGAGACGGTTGCGCAGTGGGCGGAGCGCCTGAAGGCGCAGATCTCCCGGTTCCTCGACTTCGAGGGGGAGAACCCGGCGCTGCTCGTGAACAACTACGAGTGGATCTCGCAGCTGTCCGCGATCGACCTGCTCCGTGAGGCGGGCAAGCACTTCCGACTCGGCACGATGCTCGCGAAGGACACCGTCGCCCGACGGCTGGAGTCCGACGAGGGGATCTCCTACACGGAATTCAGCTACCAGGTCCTGCAGGCCCTGGATTTCCTCGAACTCTACCGGCGCCATGGGTGCACCTTGCAGACCGGCGGGAACGACCAGTGGGGAAACCTGCTTGCCGGCGTCGAGCTCATCCGCAAGGAGGAAGGTGAGCACGTCCACGTCCTCACCACCCCGCTCATCACCAAGTCCGATGGCACCAAATTCGGCAAGACCGAAGGCGGTGCCGTCTGGCTCGCCCCCGACCTGATGAGCCCGTACGCCTTCTACCAGTTCTGGTTCAACACCGACGACGCGGACGCGGGGCGGTTCCTGAAGATCTTCACCTTGCTTCCCCGCGAGGAGATCGAAAGTCTCATCGAGGAATCCGCGCAGCGACCCGCCGCGCGGGTAGCCCAGCGTGCCCTCGCCCGGGCAGTGACTTCCCTCGTGCACGGCGCCGACGCGTGCGCACGCGTCGAGGCAGCAAGTTCCGCTCTCTTCGGGCGCGGGGACCTCACCCACCTCGACGAGGACACCCTGCGTGATGCCGTCGCCGAGCTTCCCAGCGGAGACCTCGAGCCGGGGTCAAGCACGATCGTTGACCTCCTCGTGAGCACGGGGCTGTGCCGCGGGCGAAGCGACGCCCGGCGCACCGTCGCCGACGGCGGCGCCTACCTCAACAATGAGAAGGTCACCGATGAGGATGCTGCCATCACCGGTGCCGACCTCCTCGCCGGTGGGGTAGTGCTCGTCCGGCGCGGACGGCGGAATCTCGCCGTCGCGAGGGCAAAGTAGCCTTCCCTTGTGACCCCACCCACAAAACGCAGGACGGCGCGCGAAAAACGCCCGGTTCCCTCCCTTGGGGCCGGGCGTTTGTGCAGGTCAGCGCCGGTTTCTGGTGGGCACGCGGGTGAATGAGAGCGGATTTGACCAGCGCGGAAAATCGCCGTAATGTTTTATCTCGTTGCCCAGCCGGAAGGCAGACCGCCACAAGGCGGGAAGCGCAAGGCGGGGGTAACAGCGATCACGTCGCGAAAGCGCAGCTCATGCGCTAAGATGGGATCGCAGCCCAAAACGGGTAGCGGGAGATTCTGATCTCTCGCCCGTGGCGGGGGAAGCGCCGCCCCAGGTTCTCACCTCAGTTTGAGGCGAGAAGTGGTGCGCGGGTGTTTTTTGAGAACTCAACAGTGTGTTTTTTTATTGATGCCATTTGCATGATGCTTCTGGCTGGGTCTGGCCCGTTTGTGGGTTGGGTTTGGTTGGTTGTGTTGTGTGTTGTTTTGTTTTTGCTTGGTTTCAAGCTTCGTTTGGATCTTTCGCTGGGCTGCTCTTTGTTGGGTGGTTTGGTGTTTGGTTTTTTACGGAGAGTTTGATCCTGGCTCAGGACGAACGCTGGCGGCGTGCTTAACACATGCAAGTCGAACGCTGAAGCCTGCAGCTTGCTGCGGGTGGATGAGTGGCGAACGGGTGAGTAATACGTGAGTAATCTGCCCTTGGCTTCGGGATAAGCATTGGAAACGATGTCTAATACCGGATATGACTGCGGGTCGCATGGCTCGTGGTGGAAAGATTTATTTTGGCTTTGGATGGGCTCACGGCCTATTAGTTTGTTGGTGGGGTAATGGCCTACCAAGGCGGTGATGGGTAGCCGGCCTGAGAGGGTGACCGGCCACACTGGGACTGAGATACGGCCCAGACTCCTACGGGAGGCAGCAGTGGGGAATATTGGACAATGGGCGCAAGCCTGATCCAGCAACGCCGCGTGAGGGATGACGGCCTTCGGGTTGTAAACCTCTTTCAGCAGGGACGAAGCGCAAGTGACGGTACCTGCAGAAGAAGGACCGGCCAACTACGTGCCAGCAGCCGCGGTAATACGTAGGGTCCGAGCGTTGTCCGGAATTACTGGGCGTAAAGGGCTCGTAGGCGGTCTGTCGCGTCGGTAGTGAAAACTCAGGGCTCAACCCTGAGCGTGCTTTCGATACGGGCAGACTAGAGGTATGCAGGGGAGAATGGAATTCCTGGTGTAGCGGTGGAATGCGCAGATATCAGGAGGAACACCGGTGGCGAAGGCGGTTCTCTGGGCATTACCTGACGCTGAGGAGCGAAAGCATGGGGAGCGAACAGGATTAGATACCCTGGTAGTCCATGCCGTAAACGTTGGGCGCTAGGTGTGGGGACCTTCCACGGTTTCCGTGCCGCAGCTAACGCATTAAGCGCCCCGCCTGGGGAGTACGGCCGCAAGGCTAAAACTCAAAGGAATTGACGGGGGCCCGCACAAGCGGCGGAGCATGCTGATTAATTCGATGCAACGCGAAGAACCTTACCAAGGCTTGACATGCACCGGGCGATCCCAGAGATGGGGTTTTCTTCGGACTGGTGCACAGGTGGTGCATGGTTGTCGTCAGCTCGTGTCGTGAGATGTTGGGTTAAGTCCCGCAACGAGCGCAACCCTTGTTCTATGTTGCCAGCACGTGATGGTGGGGACTCATAGGAGACTGCCGGGGTCAACTCGGAGGAAGGTGGGGACGACGTCAAATCATCATGCCCCTTATGTCTTGGGCTTCACGCATGCTACAATGGCCGGCACAATGGGTTGCGAGACTGTGAGGTTGAGCTAATCCCATAAAACCGGTCTCAGTTCGGATTGGGGTCTGCAACTCGACCCTATGAAGTCGGAGTCGCTAGTAATCGCAGATCAGCAACGCTGCGGTGAATACGTTCTCGGGCCTTGTACACACCGCCCGTCACGTCACGAAAGTTGGTAACACC
>DATGUB010000087.1:0-4744 GCA_035301585.1 Beutenbergiaceae bacterium
CTGCTTCCGATCCTCGCGCAAGTGACGTTCTGGTGGCAGCACCTGAATCAACAGTTCGATTTCGCCGTCGCGACGAGCCCGGACGGGATCCGGCTCCGTTACGGGCTCCTATCGACGACGGCGCGAACCGTTCCCCCGGGGAGGGTGCAGGCCCTCCAGTTCACCCAGCCGCTGCTGTGGCGGCGGAAGAATTGGTGGCGGATCACGCTCACCGTCGCAGGGGAGGGCGTAAGCGTGGAAGGCGGCGAGCCCACGCTGTACCCGGTGGCGACCCAGGAGGAGGCTACCCACCTCCTGTCCCTCATCCTCCCCGACCTCGGCGTGGAAGACCCCCTCGAGCTCATCGACCTCTCGCTGCGCGGGCGTGGGCGCGCGGGCGGCTTCGTCACGAGTCCCCAGCGCGCCCGGTGGATCGACCCGCTCGTGTGGCGGCGCACCGGGTACACGGCCACCTCCGCTGCCACGATCATCCGCCGCGGGCGCCTCACCCGCCGCTCAGTCATCGTGCCCAACGCGAGGGTCCAATCGCTCGGGGCGGAGCAGGGTCCGATCGAGCGGGCCCTGCGCCTCGCCAACGTCGCCGTGCACACGACCCCGGGAAGCATCGCGCCGGTCGTTCCCCACCTCGACCTCGTCGATGCGCGCAGATTCATCCACGCCGCCTCGAGGCGTGCGCGGGCATCGCGGCGCAGCGCAGGCCCGGAGCGATGGATGGAACGGCCCGCCCCACCCGCTGATCCTCCCGCCGCTGCCTCCCCACCGCCCGTGGACGCGGAGGAAACCCGCCGCGATTCCTAAGCGGTATCCTTGACCGCGATCAACGACTCAACAAGGTGGAATGAGAAGTGAGCCCACTAGCGAACCGGCCCGGACGACTGAAGATCGGTGTCGTGGGCGCCGGGCGGGTCGGCGCCGTCCTCGCCCACGCGCTGCGCGGCTGCGGGCACGAGGTGACGGCGGTGTCCGGGGCGAGTGCGGAATCGCGCGAACGCATCGAGGTGCTACTGCCCGGGGTGCCGATCGTCGATCCCGACGACGCGCTCACGGGGAACGACCTGGTGCTGCTCACGGTGCCCGACGACGTGCTGGCCGAGGTCGTCACCGGGTTTGCGAAACTGGGCCTGTTCGCCGCCGGCCAGATCGTCGTCCACACCGCGGGGCGTTACGGAATGGACGTTCTTGCCCCGGCGACCGAACAGGGCGCGATTCCCATCGCCATCCACCCGGCGATGACCTTCACCGGCACGTCGGTGGATCTGGGCCGGCTGGAAGGGGCACCCTTCGCGATCACCGCGGGGCTGGCGATGCTCCCGATCGGGCAAGCCCTCGTGGTGGAAATGGGCGGCGAGCCGATCGTCCTCCCGGGCGAGGCGCATGAGGTCTACCACGCCGCCCTCGCCCACGGGGCGAACCACCTCGTCACCCTCGTATCGCAGGCCCGCCGGATCCTCGAGCGGGCCGGGGTGGAAGAAACCGGGAAGCTCTTCGCCCCCCTCCTCGGCGCGGCGTTGGAAGGGGCGCTGGCATCGGGGGACTATGCGCTCACCGGCCCGGTCCGGCGCGGAGATGTCGGCACGATCGCCGCCCACGTGGCGGCCCTCGCCCGCACCAACCCCGAAATCCTGCCGACCTACCGGGAACTCGCGCGGGCGACGACGAGCCGCGCCGTCGAACTGGACTTCCTGAGCCCCGCAGCTGCCGTGCAGATCGTTGACGTGCTCGAGGGGTCGAACGCGCGCGGCGAGCCCGCCGCGCCCGGTACCCGGGTGGCAACGACGATCTCGGAACTCCACGGCCTGCTCAGCCGCCGCCACCGGGCGGTGGTGATGACGATGGGAGCCCTGCACGAGGGCCACCTCGAACTCGTGCGGGAGGCGAAGCGCCGCGCCGAAGAAGTCGTCGTGACCATCTTCGTCAACCCGCTGCAGTTCGGGGAGCATGAGGACCTGGACGCGTACCCGCGAACGTTGGATTCCGACGTCGAGAAGCTAACCGCGCTCGGGGTCGATGTTGTGTTCGCCCCGACGGCGAAGGAGATGTATCCCCATCGCCGCATCACGCTACGCGCCGGCGAGATGGGGAACGTGCTCGAGGGGGCGGCCCGGCCCGGGCACTTCGACGGCATGCTCACCGTGGTGAACAAGCTCCTGGGAATCACTCGACCCGACCTCGCGCTGTTCGGCCAGAAGGATGCCCAACAACTCGCGCTCATCCGCGCAATGGTCGCCGACCTCAACCTCGATGTCGACATCGTTGCCGTGCCCATCGTGCGGGACCGCGACGGCCTCGCGCTCTCCTCCCGGAACGCCTACCTCAGCGCGGACGAACGGGCCTCCGCGCTCATCATCCCCCGCACGATCCGTGCGGGCGCGGAAGCTGCAGCGGCGGGGGCAGGGCCCGAGGGTACGCTTGCCGCGGCCCGGCACGAGTTCTCTTCCCACGCCGGTGACGTGCTGCTCGACTACCTCGCGCTGGTCGATCCCGAAACGATGGCGCCGCACGAAACCGGCACTGAAGAACCGGCCCTGCTCGCGATCGCAGCGAGGGTGGGGAATACTCGGCTGTTGGATAACGCTGTAATTCAATGGCGGCCCACGCCGCCGCCCGGCTCCTCACCCACGTTGGAGAATGAATGACTTCGCTGATGCGCCCGATGATGGTTGGAAAGATCCACCGCGCCACCATCACCCAAGCAGACCTGCATTACGTCGGCTCGATCACGATCGATGCGGACCTGCTCGACGGTGCAGACCTGCCGGTGGGGCAGCAGGTCGACGTCGTCAACATCACCAACGGCTCCCGTCTCACCACGTATGCGATCGCCGGCGAACGCGGGAGCGGGGAGATCTGCATCAACGGTGCCGCCGCCCACCACGTCAACCCGGGGGACCTCGTCATCATCATCGCCTACGGAATGCTCGCGGACGCAGAAGCGCGCACCTACACCCCCAAGGTCGTGTTCGTCGACGAGAACAACCGAATTGTTGAACACGGCGACGATCCCGGGATGATCCCGGCGGGGCACGGGCTGCACACCTCCGCTGTGCCCTTCGCCCGCGCCCAAGCCTCCCTGCAGTAGCGGCGGGATGTCAGCGAGCACACGCCGGGAGAGCGGCAATTAACGACTAGGATTGAACGCGTGAGTGCCAATTCTGCAAATCCCGAGCCCCAATCCGTGCCCGAACAAATGCGCGTGCGCCGCGAGAAGCGCCAACGCATTCTGGACGAGGGCCGCGAGGTCTACCCGGTAGCGCTCCCCGTTACCGCGACGATCAGCGAGGTCCGGGAGAAGTACGGCCATCTCGAGGCGGATTCGAAGACCGACGCCAAGGTGGGGGTCGCGGGCCGGGTCGTCTACCTGCGCAACACGGGCAAGCTGTGTTTCGTCACGTTGCAGGAGGGCACGGGGGCGAAACTGCAAGTGATGCTTTCGCAGGCGGAGGTGGGAGCGGAGTCGCTCGCCGCCTTCAAGGCCGACGTCGACCTCGGGGACCACATGTTCGCGCACGGCCTGGTCATCTCCTCCCGGCGGGGGGAACTGAGCGTCTTCGCTGACGAGTGGGCGCTCGCAGCCAAGGCGCTCCGCCCCCTACCCGTGCTCCACAAGGAATCCTCCGAGGAATCGCGGGTCCGGAAGCGGTACCTCGACCTCATCGTCCGCGATTCCGCTCGCGAAATGGTGCGCACCCGAGCGGCCGTGATGCGGTCGCTGCGGGAGAGTTTCCACCGGCGGGATTTCATCGAGATCGAAACCCCGATGCTGCAAACCCTCCACGGGGGCGCGGCCGCGCGCCCATTCAAGACCCACATCAACGCATTCGATATCGATGTATATCTACGAATCGCCCCGGAATTGTTCCTCAAGCGGGCCGTCGTGGGCGGTGTGGAACGTGTATTCGAGATCAACCGGAACTTCCGGAATGAAGGCGCCGACTCCTCCCACTCACCCGAATTCGCAATGCTTGAGGCATACGAGGCGTATTCGGACTACAACGGAATGGCGGATCTCACCCAAGCCATTGTGCAGCAGGCCGCTCTCGACGTCTTCGGTTCGACGAAGCTCACTCTCGCGGATGGAAGTGAGTACGACGTCGGGGGAGACTGGGCCCGGATTAGCCTTTACGACTCGCTTTCCGAGGCGTTGGGGGAAAGGATCACCCCACAGACGCCAATTGAGGAATTAATTACTCACGCGGAGCGGGTCGGATTGGAAATCGATAAATCCCTCGCCATTCCCGGCAAGGTCGTCGAAGAGGTGTGGGAATTCCTCGTCGGCGATCACCTGCACGAGCCGACCTTCGTCATGGATTATCCGGAAGACACCTCCCCGCTCACACGGCAACACCGCAGCGAACCGGGCAAGGCCGAGAAGTGGGATCTCTACGTGCGCGGATTCGAACTCGCGACCGCCTACTCCGAGCTCGTTGATCCCGTGATCCAGCGGGAGCGTTTCGAAGCTCAATCCCTCCTCGCCGCTAAGGGCGACCCCGAGGCGATGCAGTTGGACGAGGACTTCCTGGAGGCGATGGAATACGCGATGCCACCCTCGGGAGGCATGGGCATGGGAATGGACCGCCTCCTCATGGCCCTCACCGGTTTAGGGATCCGCGAAACGATTACGTTCCCGTTAGTGAAGCCGCGATAACCATGGATTACTTCATCGCCATCGCACCCTCGCTCGGGGTCGGCTTGTTGTTCTATATCGTCATTCGAGCCTTTGTCACGGCCGATAGGCGCGAACGCG
>DATGUB010000088.1:0-61663 GCA_035301585.1 Beutenbergiaceae bacterium
GCAGGCAATCGTGACGAACAGCAGTGGCACGATGCTCGGCGTGCCTTCGGGAACGGCGCTGTTGTACGCAGGGGCGACGACCGACGGGCTCGCGATGAGCACACCGACGTAGAGGATCCCCAGCCCGATGAACAGCTGCAGACCATTGATGTAATCCCGGGGTTGCAGGAGCACCCAGACGGGCAGGATCGAGGCAAGCCCCGCGTAGAGGAACAGCACGATCACCCAGAAGGACGCGGATGACAGCCCCAGGATGGTCTCAGGTAGGACCACGGGATAGGCATCGCCGAGGATGATGAGGCCGTACAACGCGACCACACCGACGATCGAGACGGCAACAAGGTTCCACCGCAAACGGTAGATCGCCTGGCCGACCAACAGCGCGACGACGAGAGCTCCCCACGTCGGGATCACCGACGACGGCGTCGTGAGCAGCAGGTCGGTGATCACGACGGCGAACGCGGCGTTGACCATCAGCAGCAGGAGGAAAATGACGACGAGGAACAGGTTCCGGCCATTGGAACCGATGTAACGCCCGGAAAGGGACCCGATGGATTGGCCCCGGTGCCGCACCGATGCCCACAGGGCTCCGAGATCGTGCATCCCGGCGAAGAACACGGTTCCGAGGGTCACCCAGAGGAATGCGGGCAGCCAGCCCCAGATCACCGCAACGGCGGGCCCGACGATGGGCGCGGCGCCGGCGACGGAGGTGAAGTGGTGCCCCCATAGGACGAACTTGTTTGTTGGCACGTAGTCAACGCCATCGCGTTGGGTGTGTGCGGGAGTTTCGAATTTCTCATCTAGTTTGTAGATCCGTTTACTCAAGTACTTCGAATATAGGAAGTACCCGAGCAACATCATTGCAACGCCGATGAGCGCTAAGACCACCGAGTTCAATGTAACTCCTTCATTGCAGTTTGTCGGTCACGGCCGATCGCGCACATTCTGTCGAGTGCGCGCGAAACACGGCACGCGTAGCGGCAGTGTTACCGTGACACTTGAATCGTATCGAAACCCCGCTCTTTGCGGGGGTAATCGCCGAAAATGCCGGTTGGCAAGACGGACAGGGAGAACGTTCGTGGCACGTGTGGGCATCGTGGGCGCCGGTGCTACGGGCGCATATCTTGCGGCGAGATTCGCTCGGGCGGGAATCGGGGTCACCCTCGCGGCGCGGGGAACGTCAGCTCGCCAGATTTCGCGGGAGGGGATCACGATTGTCGACGGCGACGGCAGGTGGCGGGCAACGCCCACCGATGTCATCGATACCCGTGGCCCGGCCATGGCAGGCAGCGGCGCCGGCGTGGCGGGTCGCGGCGCGGGGGTGGCGGGTCGCGGCGCGAGCGAGGAGCCGCTGGACGTGGTGCTTGTCTGCGTGAAAACGTACGACACCGACGTCGTGCTGCCCGTGATCGAAAGGCTCCGCGAGCCAGGAACCGCCGTGCTCTCCCTACAGAACGGCGTGCGCTCCGACGACGCGTTGGCCAGCCATTTCGGCCCGGAGAAGGTGCTCTCTGGAGTGCTGTATATCGGCGCGCACCGACATGGGCCGGGCAAGATCGAATGCACTTCCCCGCCGCGGATCTTCGTCGGCCCCTATGCAGCCGGCGCCGGAGATGCAGGCCGAAGCCTCGAACGCGGTGCAGCGGGGCGGTTCGTGAACCTGTGCCACGAAGCGGGTATCGAGGCGGTGAGCGACGAGGCGATCCTCACGGCGAAATGGCAGAAGTTCCTGTTCAACTGCGGGTTGAATCCCCTCACTGCGCTGACCGGGAAGAGACTCGGGACGATCCTCGCCGACGCCGCGACCCGGCAGATCTTTGTTGACCTGGTTTCCGAAGCAGCCGCCGCGGGGCGCGCCGCTGGGGCACCGCTCGCCGAAGACGCCCACGCACAGGCGATGACAACGGCCGAGCGCATGGATATTTCCTCTTCGATGGCCGAAGACCTGGCCGCCGGTCGAGCGCTGGAACTGGACGCGTTCAGCGGCCATGTGCTCGAGCTCGCGCAACGGTACGGATGTGAGGCGCCGGTAACTCGCTCGATCGATGGACTCTTACGCGTCGCTGTGGGCTAGGGGGAGCGAGGTGTGGTTGACTATCGGTTGACGAAAGTTGAGGTTTGCATGTCTGCTATCCCCGCACCGGTTCTCGCGGATCTGATTCCTGGCCGCACGCTCGCCCTGCCTGTTCGAGCGCTGCGCACCGCTGCCCTCGTACTTGGAGGAACGGCGTTCCTTGCCATCGCTTCGCAAGTAGCGGTGCCCCTTCCATTCACCCCGGTACCCGTCTCGCTCGCCACCGGCGCGGTGGTACTCCTCGGCGCGGGCCTCGGTCCCCGGCTCGGCACCGCGAGCGCGCTGCTGTACCTCATTGCGGGGATGGCCGGAGCGCCGATCTTCGCCGAGCAGAGCTTCGGTTGGGCATTCGCCTCGTTCGGGTACGTCATCGGCTACGTGCCCGCCGCGTACATCGCGGGGGTCCTCGCCCGCCGCGCCGCTGACCGCTCCGTCTGGAAAACCGCTGCGCTCGCTGGCGCCTCGACGATCGCCGCCTACGTCGTGGGGGTGCCGTGGCTCATGGCGTTCCTCGGTGTGGATTTCGCCGCCGGTCTCGCGCTGGGAGTGCTCCCATTCCTCATCGGCGATGCCGTGAAGATGGTTGCGGCGGCGCTCGTCCTGCCCGGGACGTGGAAGGTCGTTGATCGGGTCCGCGGGGAGAAGTAGCCGCGCACGCGCCCGGATACTCTCGCCGCCGCCCCGCGTGTGGACCGACGCTGCCCCTGCGCCACCGCCACTGGCAGTTCCCACATAATGTTGCGCACCTATCACCCTGATCTCCCCCAAGACTCCTGGATCCCGGACTTTCTTGGGGGAGATTTGCGTGCTCGGGCGCTACCGCTTGCCCAGGTGCCCACGCAGCCCGCCGCGGCGACCCTCGTTCACGATGCGCCGGCGGACCGGGCGCCAGCGTCCGTTGCCGTGCTGTACGCGCACGGGTGGACGGACTACTTCTTCAACCGCGAGATGGCGGAGTTCTTCACCGGCGTCGGCGCAGAGTTCTATGCCGTCGACATGCACGGCTCTGGCCGGAGCCTGCGCCCGCATCAGGTTCCGGGATACGTGGCCGACCTGCGTGAGTATTTTCCCGACCTGGATGCTGCCGCGGCATTCATCCGCGCGGAGCACCCCGAGCTGCCCCTCGTGATCCTCGCGCACTCACAGGGCGGTCTCACCGCCGCGTTATGGGCGAGGGAGCGCGCGAGTGAAGGGTTGATCCTCAACGCCCCGTGGTTGGATCTTCCTCACTCCCCCGCGGCGCGGGCACTGCTGACACCTGCTGCGGAGATGTGGGGGCGGATCGCTCCGCGCGCGGCGGTGCCCATTCCCTCCCCGCGGTTGTATGAGCAGGTCATCAGCGCGGACTTCGGTGGCGAATGGCTGATCAACGACGAATGGCGCCCGGACACCCGAGCCCCCGCGCGCCCGGGCTGGGCGCGCGCCATCTTGCGGGCCCAGAATGACCTCTCCCAAGGATTGGGCCTCACACTTCCCACGCTGACGATCACCTCCCACGCCTCCCTCATCAGCACTCGGTGGCGAGAGGAGATGCGACACCTCGACATCGTCACCGACGTGCGCAGGACCTGGCGGCGGGTTCCGTTACTGGGAACCAACTTCGAAATCATCAAGGTGCGCGGCGCCGTTCACGACGTCCTGCTTTCCGAGCCCGATGTGCGGGGCCGGGCGTATCAAGAGATCCGCGAGTGGCTCACTCGGCACCGGTTCATCGGCGAACATTCCTTCAGCGGCCAATCACGCAGTCGGCACCCGGTCCCCCAGCGGATGCGCTGACAGCCGCACCCGCCGGTCTCGCTAGCCCTGGCGCTCGCTCCGGTCGTGACGCACCGCCCTCGCAGGCTCAACCGCCGCGGGCACGGACACAGGCACAGGCACGGGCCCAGAATCACCTTACCCCCCGCCGGCATCACCGCGAAGAAGCTCGGCGAGGGTGAGGCCCTGCACGCCGACGAGGTCGTCTGCTTGGGTGCGGCAGGAGTAGCCGTCAGCGAGGAAGATCGCCCCTTCCGGCGCGTCGCGCAGGCTCGGGAGCAGCGCGGTTTCGGCGACGGCGGCGCTCACCTCGTAATGGCCCTTTTCCATTCCGAAGTTGCCTGCCATCCCGCAGCAGCCCGCGAGCTCGACGACATCGGCGCCCGTGCGTTTGATCAGTGCCCGATCGGCGGCATACCCCATCACCGAGTACTGGTGGCAGTGCGGTTGCACGATGACGGTCCGGCCGCGAAGGTCCGGCATGGGAAAGTCGGGGGGCACAGCACGGTCACCGCCGGGTTCGCGCAGGTGCGCCGACCGCGCAGCCTCGCCCGTGAGCACCTCTGCGAGAGTGAACACGCCGCCGGCGAGCTCACCCGCCCGGGAATCCTCCCCGAGGAGGTCGACGAGGTCGGAGCGGATCGCGGCGATCTCGCTCGGCTCCACCCCGATGATCGGGATCCCCGCGGCGGCATAAGGCGCGAGCACGTCGAGGGTCTTGCGAAGTTCCCGCTTGGCGATGTCGAGCTGCCCGGTGGTGATCCAGGTGAGCGCCGCCGAGACCTGCACCGGTGGTAGGACGACGTCAAACCCTGCCGTGGTGAGCAGCTCGAGCGTGGCTCGGGCGCCGGAATCATCGAGGTACTCAGAGAACGGATCCGCCCACAGCACGATGGTCTTCCCGGTCGGAACCGTGCCCGCCGTGGCCGCCGTGCCCGCCCCAGCGGCCCCACCTGAGCCGGCGATCTGACTGGCCGTAGCGATACGTGCGCGGGTGCGGGCCCAGCGGTGGAACGGCGAGTGGTTGAAGGCCACCATGTGGCGGCGGGTATCCATGCCGCCGCCGGCGAGCACGAGGCGCGCGAGCGGTCGGAACCGCAGCGCGGCGTTGGCGAGGGCGGCGACCCCCGGGATCGCGGTGATCGCCTTGCCCCAGCGGGGCAACCATCCGAGCGAATAGTGCGAGATGGGTCGAAGTTTCCCCTTGTGTTTGCGATAGAGGACTTCGGATTTGTACTGGGCCATGTCCACACCGGCGGGGCAATCGGTTGAGCACGCCTTGCAACTCAGGCACAGATCGAGCGAATCCGCCACGGCCGGATCGCTCCAGTGCAGGTCGCCGGAGGTGACCTCCTGCAATATCCGGGCCCGCCCGCGGGTGGTGTCTTTCTCGTCTTTCGTCGCCTGATATGAGGGGCACATGAACCCCCCGGCGGCACTGTTGTCCGCTCGGCATTTGCCTACGCCGACGCACCGGTGCACGGCACCGGTGAAATCGCCGTCATCGTGGCGGAATGAGAACCCGCCCACGGGACGGATGGGTAAGGCGCGCGGTCGGCGCAGGTGCGCATCCAGCGGATCCGGTTCGACCAACACTCCCGGGTTGAGAAGATTCCGCGGATCAAAGAGGTGTTTGAGTCCGCCGAAGATTTCGATCGCTTCCGGGGAGTACTGGAGCGGCAGGAGCTCTGAGCGCGCGCGGCCGTCACCGTGTTCGCCGGAGGCCGAGCCGCCGTACTTCGCGACGAGCCGGCCCGCGTCGAACATGAACTCGCGGAACACCTCGGGCCCGTAGGCCGTCTCCCCGGCGCCGAGGGGGAAGTCGATCCGTAGGTGGATACACCCATCCCCGAAGTGGCCATAGGGCATTCCCGTGACTCGGTAGGAGGCCATGAGGTCCTCGAGTTCCCGCAGGTACGCACCCAACGCCTCCGGCGGAACAGCGGCGTCCTCCCAGCCCGGCCACGCCTGGTTGCCTTCGGCGGTTCGCCCGGCGAGTCCCGCGCCGTCGGCACGGATCCGCCAGAGCGCAGCTGCTTCTGGGCCGGCAGGAATGATCCGCACCGCGGTCGTTCCGGCATCAGCCGCGAGCTCCCGGGCGCGCGCGTGGGCGGCGGCCTCGGTTTCACCGGCGACTTCCACGAATAGCCAGCCAGCGCCGTCAGGAAGTTCGGGGATGGCGCTTCCGCCCTGCGCCCGCACGGCCTCAACCAGTTGCGCGTCGAAACCTTCGATCGCTACGGGGCGGTGTTCGAGCATCGCGGGAACGGCATCGGCGGCTTCCGCCATCGTGGGGTAGCCCAGCACGACCAACGTGGGGGAACTGGGCACCTCCACCAACGCAAGGGTCGCCTCCGTGACGGTCACGAGCGTGCCCTCGGTGCCGACGAGGAACTTCGCGAGGTCCTTCTTGTTCTCCGGTAGGAGGTGCTCGAGCGAGTAGCCGGACACCTGCCGGGAAAAGCGCCCGAATTCTGTGCGAATCGTGGCGAGGCTTGCCTGCACGAGATCATCCAGACCCGCGACGGGGCCAAGCCCCTTGCCGGCCGTGAATTCGCGGCCCCGCCCGTCAATGACCTCCAGCGAAACGGTGTTATCCGCAGTCCGCCCATACGCGACGGCGCGCGGGCCGCAGGCATTATTGCCGATCATCCCGCCGAAAGTCGCGCGGTTCTGCGTGGAGGGATCGGGGCCGAACCGCAGCCCGTGCGGCGCAGCGAGCGCCTGCAGATCGCTCATCACGACACCCGGCTCCACCCGGGCGAGCCGGTTGACCGGGTCGAACTCCAGGATCGCATTCATATGCCGGGAGAAGTCGATGACGATCCCCTCGCCGATGGAATTGCCCGCGATCGAGGTTCCCCCGCCCCGGCTGGTGATGGGTACGGCATGGGAACGGGCGACCTCCAGGATCGAAACGACGTCGCTGCGCGTGCGTGGGAAGACGACGACCTGCGGCAACAGCCGGTAGTTCGAGGCGTCGGTAGAATACTCGGCCCTGCGGCGAGGCGTGGCATCCACCTCACCAGAATTTGCGTCACGAAGGTCGTCGAGGAGCGAAGTTGAAAGTGTGAGCGCCACGGCTTCTAACCTACCCGCTGTTACCGGTGAATGCGCATCTGCTCACTTGCCGGGCAGGGCGACGGCGGCCGCGCGCCCCGCAGCGAGGCTATTGGATTCCTGCGGCGATGAGTCGCTCCATCGCCGTGATTCCCGTGTGGTCGCCGGTGATCATCACCTGGCCGCCGCGACCCCACGCCCAGCGCGCCAATTCGTCGAGATCACCCGCGATCTCCACGGTCGGTTCAGCGCCTTCGGCCGCCCGCTCAGCCCGAGGGACGGGGGCGCCGCTCGAGCCGGGGTAGTCGCCGACGTCGATGAACCACTCCTGGCCGTCGGACTCGATTCGCGCGATCCCGCGGGAGGTGTGGGATGCGCCGTCGGGCAACCAGCCCCACATCACGTCAACGCAATGGCTCAGGCAGTGTGCGGCGACGTCCCTGTCGATCGGGCTCGGATCGAGCCCCGCGGCGAGCTCGGCATCAACCCGGTGCATCACCGCTTCACACACCTGCATCCTCCGCGTGAACCCGACCGTCTGATCCGCCGGCCACCAGCTCCACCGCGGTTCTGCGTCGTCAAGATTGTCGAGCGCCGCCGTGAGCGCGCGAGTCGCAGCGGCACGCACGGGCAGAATCTCGTCAATCGATTCGGGAAGTTCCGGCGCGCTGTCCTCGACTCGCGACGCATCCTCATCGGAGCGGATGTCCTCCGTCAGCAAAGTCGCCCAGAAATGGTGGACGTGGGTGAGATGGGCGATGAGATCGCGGGCAGTCCAGTCGGGGCAGCTCGGGCAGGGCGTGGTGGGATCGAGCGAGGCGAGGACAGAAGCGAGCCGGTCACTTTCACGCGTGATGAAACTTGTTGCGTCCATCCCCTGACGTTACGTTCTGGCGGCTTTATTTGGGAAGGGGTTGCTAAGAGGCGGCGACACGGGCGTAGAGGTCAGCCAGCGCCCCGGCCACCTGCTCGGGAGCTTCGTTCGCGCTCATGTGACCCACTCCGGGCAGGGTGACGACGCCGATGCCGCCCAAGCGGGGTGCCGCGACCCTCAACGCCGTCGCCATGGCATCGGCGGACTGCGCGGAGCTAAGGGAGTCCTCATCGCCGCGCAGAACCACCGCGGGCACGTCCAGGCGTTCGAGCACGTTGAGCCGGCTCGGCCGGGCGGCCATCGCCTTCTGGATCCACGCCACCGCGGCAGGTGGGGCGGCGAGGATTTCTTTCCGGACTTCTTCCACGACGTCGGGGCGTTGGGCGAGCGTCGTGGCTCCAAGAACGTTGTTGAGCGAGCCTTCGATCGCCGAAGTCCCTTCGGTCATGACCTTCGCTGCGGTTGTGAGGCGAACCTTACGCGCAGGTTCTTCATCCGCTTCGGCTTTCGTGTCGAGCAGCCCGAGCCCGCGGATTCGTTCTGGGTAGGCTTCTGCGTAGGCGAGCGCGACGTAGCCGCCCAAGGAGAGGCCGGCGAGCACGATCTCGTCGATCTGCAGCTCGCTGAGCGTGGCGTCCAGAGCCTTGGCGAACGTGTCCAGGGAAGGTTCCTCATCGCCGTCAACCTGTTCAGATACCGCTGGCCCCTCGGGGGAATCGCCGAACCCCGGCGCATCGACCGTGAGGATCGGCAGATCAGGATCCTCGGCATGTAGGTGGGAGATCACGCCGTCCCACATCCGGGAATCCAGTGGATAGGCGTGCAGGAGCACGAGAACTGGTCTCTCGGCGGTGCCGTGCAAGTGGTAGGACAGTGGTGCCATGTCTTGAGCATGGCATGTACAACTCGGGTTTTCTATAGTGTCGGCGTTAGTGCTCTTCTCGAGCGGAGTCGGTGAGGTCGCCGACGCTGAGGAGCCGACCGCGGGTACGCAGCTCCGTCAGTGCGTCGCCGAGCAGCTCCTCGAATCGCTTCGGAGTGAATTCGCGGGCGGCACCGCCTCGCGCACGAGTCTCGACCCGGAGCGTCGTCTCCCGAGCGTCCTCCCCGAGACACCGAATTCTCACCTCGGTGGGAACCACCCGTTTCCTCACACCGGGGATGGCCAGCAGCGGGAAAAGGAACTCGTTACTGAACCCGAGCATTTCCAGCGCGTGCGAGCCAGAGGTCAAACGGATCGGAAATTCGCCTGACGGGGAGGCGGCCTTGTACCCGTCGGCCTGGAAGACCGCCGCGATCTTCTGCGCGTTTTCCAGCGGATCACCCGCGCAGCGGATCGTGCGGCCGGGCACGGCCATGAGAACTTTGCGCAGGCTCACGGCGCGCACCTGCGTCCCGTGCCATCCGACCGAACCGGGCCTCCCGAAGGGAGTCTTCCTACTCGGTGCACTTCTTTCGCCCGAACCCCTCGTCGACCTCGCCGGTAATTCGCAACGCGCCGCATTCTTGCTGTGCTTCGACTCCGATGCAGCGATGCGGAATTATTCGTCACCATAGCGCAGAGGCGTTCCGGGCGTGCTTCCCACACTGGGTGACGGCCTCCAGCGAGGGCGTGGATTATCGACACAACTCTGATTGCGTGGAGCCCCCTCACAGTGAGCGGGCGTACGCCTTCCTGCTGGTCGTTGCGAGACGCACGCCCATGCGCCAGGAAAGCGGTGAGTTTCGAGATGGCTCACCCAATGGCTGCTCTTGGGGTGTTTCGAGGTAGTGTTTTCGTTGAGCCGCCTGTGAGAATCGAACTCACGACCTTCTCATTACGAGTGAGACGCTCTGCCGACTGAGCTAAGGCGGCGCACCAGCGCCGGGCCGGTTGCTGCACCTACTTTACTGGGCGGCGCGCCGGGAACCAAACCGAAACCGGTGAGGTCTGCCTCTCATTATTCATCGGCCCTCATTTCCCGGATTCTCCTTCGGCCGCCTTCAGCAGCGCAAGCCGTCCTCGGGCAGGATGCCGTTGATGAAGTACTCGTCCACGGCCTCGTCGATGCAAGAGCCGTTGCCGTAGGCGGTGTGGCCTTCGCCGTCCCAGGTGAGCAGCACCGCGTCCGCAAGTTGGTCCACCATCGCTTCGGACCATTCGTACGGGGTGGCTGGGTCGCCGGTGGTTCCGATGACGACCATCGTCGGTGCCTCGGGCGCTTCGATCGCGCGAGGCCCGAAGTCCGTTTTGATGGGGAACTTCGCGCACGCGACCTCACCGTAGCCGAGCGCGGGGCCGAACAGCGGCGAGATGTCCTCCAGTTCGGCTGCTTCCGCCGTCACCTCGTCATAGTCGATCTCCTCGTCGCTGGGGTGGTCGAGACAGTTGATCGCGACCTGGGCGCCATCGCCGGGCTCGTAGTGCCCGTCCTCGTCGCGTTCGAGCGCGTAATCGGAAAGGAACTTCACCTGTGAACCGTCCCCGCTGCGCAACGCGGAGATCGCCCCGCTCAGCAGTGGCCAGTTGTCGGTGGAGTACAAGGTGAGGATGATGGCGTTCAGCAGATCGCCGTCGGTAACCGGCCGATCGGGATCACCCGAATCCATGGGGCGTTCGCTGAGTTCGTCAACGAGCTGCAGGGTGTCTTCGTATGCCTCATCGACGCTGCCGACGAAGGGGCAGTCCGGGCCCGTCAAGCAGTCGTCGAGAAACACCCGGTACGCACGCTCGAAGCCTTCGGCTTGCCCGAATCCGAGCTCTTCGTTCGTCAGGGTGAGGTCGACAGCGCCGTCGAGAACGAACCTGCCCACATTCGCTCCGAACAGGTCCGCGTAGGTCGCGCCGAGTTTAGTCCCGTAGGAGAACCCGAGGTAATCAAGAAGGTCGATATCCAGTGCCGCGCGGATGACATCCATGTCTCGAGCAGCGCTCACGGTGTCGACGTGGCCGATGATCTCGGAATTATTCGTTTCGCAGGCCGTGACGTATTCGGTGACGGCGTCAAGGTAGTCCTGCCAGCCCGCGTCCGTCTCGACGTCGTACAGGGTCGTGTACCACTCGTCGAGCTGTTCGTCGTCAAAACACGAGATGGGCGCCGACTCCCCCACCCCGCGGGGGTCGAATCCGACGATCTCGCGCTGTTCGCGAAGCTCGGAGGTGAATATGTGCGGGGCGACTTCCACGGTTTCGATTCCGGAGGCGCCCGGACCCCCCGGGTTGATGAGGATCATCCCCTCGGCGGAGGAAAGTCCGTACTTCTTGAGCTGGATGTCGATCGTCCCTGCGCCCGGATCGTCGTAGTCGATGGGCACGGTGACCGCACCGCACTCGAAATCCTGCCCGCACGAGTCCCATTGGACCGTCTGCTCGTAGTATTCCTCGAGACCCGCCTCGGGGGCGGGGGCGGCCGACCCGTCCGTCTGTTGAAGCATCGGTGCGGGCAGGGAGCAGGCGGTGAGCGCGAGGAGCACGCCAGTGAGGATCACGGCAAGGAGCGGGCGCGAGGGGGTTGAGCGAGGTTTGGGCACGGGAGTCATCCTACGTGCCGGAGCTGGATGAAGAGCGCCTCCAGTGCCAGGAGCGGCGCGATCGAGGTGAATTCTGCGAACCGTTCCCGGGAATGGGTGATCGCTTCCATCGCCCGGAGCGAGGCCTCCTTCGTCGTCGCTGCGGCGATCTCCCGGACTGCCTCCGCCCGCGTGGTGTTGATGAGATCGACGTCGCTGCCCAGCTGCACGGTCAGCACGTCCCGGTAGAAGGAAAGCAGATCGACCAGCGCCCGGTCGATCGTGTCGAGAGTGGCCCGCCGAGCGCGCCGTTTCTGCTCCTCTTCCAGCGCCCGCACCTGCGAGCGCAACGCCGCCGGGACCGGTCTTCCGGGCTCGAGGCCGCTCTCGCGCAACAGCTTCGCGCGTTCCTCGGCGTCACGTTCTTCCGTAGCCGATTTGCTGCGTTCCTTGGCCGCGGCATCGAGTTCACCGGCGAGGTGGACGGCGTCTCCCACCGAACGCAGCCGCTGGGGAATGCTGAGCACCAGGTCGCGGTACTCGCGGGCTTCCTCGTCCGTCGCGAGATGCCGGGCAACTCCGATGTGGCTCTGGGAGGCGTGGGCGACCTCGAGCGCGAGTTCCGGGGCGACGCCGTCGCTCACGAGCAGGTCGGCCACCGCCCGAGCGGGGGGCATTCGCAGGTTCACCTGCCGGCACCGGGAACGGATGGTGGGAAGCATGTCGTGGGCGCTGGGAGCGCACAGGATCCACACGGTACGTTCCGGCGGCTCTTCGATCGCTTTCAGCAGCACGTTGGACGTGCGCTCAGCGATGCGATCGGCATCTTCGATGATGATCACCCGCCAGGGCCCGACGGCAGGTGCGCGGTGCGCCTCCTCGATCAATTCCTTCGCCTCGTCCATGGTGATGAGCACCTTGTCCGTCGCGTGAATTCGGACGTCCGCATGCGTGCCGTTATACGCGCTGCGCGCGGCGGGTGAGTTTCCCTCCACGTCCGTAGGGGCTTGCAACGCAGCGGCGAAGGCGCGAGCCGCGATCGAACGGCCCGAGCCCGGTGGGCCCGTGATGAGCCACGCGTGCGTCATCACCTCGGGAGTCGCCGCCGCGTGTTGCAGTACCTGGGCGGCCTGCTCCTGGCCGATGAGGACGTCCCACACGCTCATTCGCTGATGCCCAGTCGCTCTCGCACCACGTGCCGAACCGCCGCGGCAACCTCCTCTATTCCGGGTGCCGCATCGATCGTCACGAACCGGTCGGGCTCCGCGGCGGCGCGGTCGAGGAACGCTTGGCGGGTGAGGGCATGGAACTCCTGCCCGGCTCGCTCCAAGCGGTCCAGGTCACGGGTGATCCGCTCGGGAAGGCGTTGCGGATCGAGATCGAGGAGGATCGTCAGGCCCGGCTTCAACTCGTGCGCTCCCCACAGGTTCAAACGCTCCACCCACTCCGCGCCCAGCCCCCGGCCCACCCCCTGATACGCGACCGAGGAGTCGAAATAGCGGTCCGAGACGACGATCTTGCCGGCGGCGAGCGCTGGGCGCACGACCGTGTCGATGTGGTGGGCGCGGTCAGCGGCGTACAAGAGCGCTTCGGTGCGGGGGTCCATGTCCTCCCCGTACAGAATCAGCTCCCGCAGCACCCGGCCGAGCTCGGTGCCTCCGGGCTCCTCGGTGGACACCGCGGGCCGGCCATGAGCATTGAGCCAATCGGTGAGCATCCGGACCTGGGTGGATTTGCCCGCGCCGTCGCCGCCTTCGAATGTTATGAACACACTGCTCACCTTAGCGCCCGCGGGCGACAACGGTTCGCGCTGCCCACAGGTACTCCTATCCTGGGAAGGATCGGTATTGCGCGAAGGAGAGCACATGCAGGAGATCGTCACCACGCCGCTGGAGCCGGCGGGCCCGAACCCGCTCGCGGCCCCGACCCTACGATGGGGGATCCTCGCGCCCGGCACCATTGCCGCGCTGTTCGCGCGGGACGTGACCGCCCATTCGCGCAGCACGATTACCGCCGTCGGCTCCCGCGATCGTGATCGCGCGCGTGCGTTCGCCGAACGGTTCGAGATACCGAGCGCGTACGGCTCCTACGCGGAACTGGTGGACGACGAGGCGGTGGATGTCGTCTACGTCGCCTCCCCGCATTCCCTCCACTACGAACATGCCCTCGCCGCTATTTCCGCAGGCAAGCATGTGCTCGTGGAGAAGGCCTTCACCCGCAACGCGTTCGAGGCCGAGGAGGTGTTCCGCGCCGCGCGGACGGCGGGGGTGTTCGTCATGGAAGCGATGTGGACACGGTTCCTACCACCGTTCTACACGCTGCGCGCGCTCCTCGCGCGGGGGACGATCGGCGAGATCGTCCATGTCTATGCCGCCCACGGTCAAGCGGTCGCGCACGTTCCGCGGCTCGCCCAACCCCAACTCGCCGGCGGGGCGCTGCTCGATCTGGGGGTGTACCCGGTCTCCTTCGTGCATCATCTCCTCGGCGCGCCCAGCGCGGTGACGGCAGCCGGGCACCTCAGCCCGGCGGGAGTGGACGAAACGGTCGGGATCACGATGACCTACCCGCGTGCGGTGGCGACGGTCGCGACAACCATGCTCTCCCGATCGAACAACATCGCAGAGGTCTCCGGGACCCAGGGGCGGATAACGTTGAGCGACACGTTCTACCACCCCAGCACCCGCCTCACGGTGCATCCGATCGATGCCGATCCCTACACGCTGGCGAGCGACGTGGCCGGCGGTTACCAGTTCCAGGCAGCAGAGGTGGCGCGGAACGTGTACGCGCGCGTGCAGGAGTCACCCCTGATGCCCTGGCAGGACACCCTCGACGTGATGCGCACCCTCGACGCGGTGCGCGATCACCTGGGCGTTGAATTCCCCAACGAACGCCGCGGTTAACCCGCGGCCTCGAACACTGGTTTGCCCGCCGCCCGGCGCAGTTACTCCTTGCTGCTCTTCTTCGCCGGAGCCTTCTTCGCTGTGGTCTTCTTCGCGGGCGCATTCTTTGCAGGGGCCCTCTTCGCGGGGGCCTTCTTTGCGGGGGCCTTCTTCTTGGCCGGCGCCGCGGCGCGGCGATCCGCGAGGAGCTCGAACGCCCGCGCTTCGGTAAGGGTGGCCACCTCATCGCCCTTACGCAGGGACGCGTTCGTCGTCCCGTCCGTCACGTAGGGGCCGAACCGGCCATCCTTGACGACGACGGGTTTGCCGGTCTCCGGGTCGTTACCGAACTCCGCGAGAGGTGGTCTCGCCGCCGCCCCGCCGCGCCCGCGCTTGGGCTGCGCGTAGATCTCGAGGGCCTCGTCCAGGGTGATCTCGAAGATCTGATCCTCCGACGTGAGCGAACGGGAGTCCGTGCCCTTTCTCAAGTATGGCCCGTACCGGCCGTTCTGGGCGGTGATCTGTACTTCTTTCGCGTCCTCGCCCTCCCCCTCGGTGACGGTGCCGACGACCCGGGGCAGTGATAGGAGACGCAGCGCCGTCTCCAGATCGACCGTCTCGGGGCTCATGTTCTTGAACAGGGAGGCGGTGCGAGGTTTCGGTTTCTTCTTCGGTGCAGGGTCCTGCTCGGGGAGCACTTCGGTGACGTACGGCCCGAACCGCCCCACCTTGGCGAGGATCTCGTGCCCCGTCTCAGGGTCGGTACCGAGCGCCCGGTCGCCGTCGGCCTGCTTCTCGATGAGTTCGGCGGCCTTTTCGACAGTGAGTTCATCAGGGGCGATATCCACGGGCACGGAGGCCCGTTTGAGTTCGCCGTCCTCGCCGGTCGTCTCGACGTAGGGTCCGTACCGGCCGACCCGCAGGGCGATCCCGCCGCCGAGGTCGATCGTGTTGATCGCTCGAGCGTCGATGTCGCCGGTATCTTCCACGAGCCTCTTCAGGCCCTCGTGGTCGTCTCGGCCGAAGTAGAAGCCGGTGAGCCACTCGACCCGCTGCGCCTCGCCACCCGCGATCGCATCGAGGTCGGCTTCCATTTGGGCGGTGAAGTCGTAATCGACGAGCGAGCCGTAGTTCTCTTCCAACAGGCGGGTGACGGCGAAGGCGAGCCACGTGGGCACGAGCGCCTGGCCGCGCCGTTCGACGTATCCGCGGGAGGTGATCACCGAGATCGTCGCCGCGTACGTCGAGGGGCGCCCGATTCCCAGGTCCTCGAGCGACTTCACCAGGGAAGCTTCGGTGTACCGGGGCGGCGGGTTGGTCACGTGCCCCTCGGCCTCGATCCCCTGCGCGTCCACCGCGTCGCCTTCCTTCACCTGCGGTAGGCGCGCCTCCCCGTCCGACTTCGCGTCGTAACGGCCCGCGTCGCGGCCCTCTTCGTACGCAGCGAGGAAACCTCGGAAGGTGATGACGGTGCCGGAGGTCGAGAATTCGGCCGCGCGCCCGTCGGCGGCCTCGGCACCGAGGCGTAGGGTCGCCGTCGAGCCCTTCGCGTCAGCCATCTGGGAGGCGACCGTGCGCTTCCAGATGAGGTCATACAGTTTCAGTTGGTCCCCGGAGAGCTCCTTGGCCACCTGCCCGGGGGTGCGGAAGAAGTCTCCCGCGGGGCGGATCGCTTCGTGGGCCTCCTGGGCGCCCTTGGAGCGGGATCCGTAGAAGCGGGGCTTTTCCGGAATGGCGTCCGCGCCGTACAGCTCCGTGGCTTGGCGTCGTGCTGCGGAGATCGCCTGCCCGGAGAGCGCCGGGGAGTCGGTACGCATGTAGGTGATGTACCCGTTCTCGTACAACGCCTGAGCGGTGCGCATCGTGGAGTTCGCGCTCAGGCGCAACTTCCGGGACGCCTCCTGCTGCAGCGTGGAGGTGGTGAACGGGGCGGCCGGACGGCGGGTGTAGGGCTTGGTCTCGACCGAACGGACGGCGAAATCCGCGCCGTCCAGGCCCGCGGCGAGCGACTCGGCTGCCGGTTGGTCAAGCGCGACCACCTTGGTGTTCTTCAGCTTCCCGGCGTCGGAGAAGTCCCGCCCGCTGGCGACCTTGACGCCGTCGACAGCGGAGAGTTTCGCCGTGAATGCCTGGCCCTCGGCGGCAAATTCTCCCGCCAGATCCCAGTACTCAGCGGCGATGAACGCCATCCGCTCACGCTCGCGGTCCACCACGAGCCGGGTGGCCACCGACTGCACGCGCCCGGCGGACAGGCCTTGGCGGACCTTGCGCCAGAGCACGGGCGAGATCTCGTAACCGTAGAGGCGGTCGAGGATGCGGCGGGTCTCCTGGGCGTCGACGAGCCGCGTGTCCACCTCGCGGGTGTTCTCCAGGGCGCGCTCGATCGCTTCGCGGGTGATCTCGTGGAACACCATCCGCTTCACGGGGACCTTGGGCTTGAGCTCCTCGAGCAGGTGCCACGCGATCGCTTCCCCCTCGCGGTCCTCATCCGTTGCGAGATAGAGTTCGTCGGCGTCCTTGAGCGCTTTGCGCAGTTCGGCGACTTTCTTCTTCTTATCCGGAGAGACGACGTAGTAGGGCTCGAATCCGGATTCGACGTCGATCGCGAACTTCTTGTACGGGCCTTTCTTGAGCTCCGCGGGCAGTTCGGAGGGTTGCGGAAGGTCACGGATGTGGCCGACCGAGGCCTCCACGGTAAATTCCGGGCCCAGGTAGCTCGAAATCGTGCGGGCTTTCGCCGGGGACTCCACGATGACGAGTTTGCGTCCGCTCACTACTGCCTTCCTTCCGCTGGCCTCGCCAGCTCAAAATTGAGGATCTAATCCTCGTGCGGCCCCACCGTGAGAAGAACTCTGTTGGTTCCCAACGCGATGGCCGCGACTCCAAAGAACGCCCCTACGAATGCTAACCGCTGAATCGCGACCTCCATATCCGCCACCGGTGAATCCGGGAGGGTCAAGAGGGTGGCCGCGAGAATACCTATACCTAGTGCGGCGCAGATCCCGGAAAGTATGTCGAGGATCCGGATCGCCACCGGGCTGCGCACTCCCGCGGTCAGCGGCACGGGGGCCACGCTTCGACGTGCTATCTCTACCAGAACATACCAAATCGCGGAAACCAGAATAGCGGCAACCGTATCGGAAGGTCGATGCCAGCCGGAGAGGATCGTTGCCCACGCCATGAGTGTCGTCGCGAGGCTCCCCAGTAGCGCCGCTACCCAACGCCAGCGCCCGGGGACGACGAGCAGGAGGGCGAGGCACGCCGTCGCCACGAGCGTCGTGTGACCCGAGGGCCACGAATTCCCGTACGTTTCGTATAGGTCGTGGGCGGGCTGATCCCACAGTTTCTTGATCGCCTGGGTGGTGAGGTTGGCGCCGGCGAACATGACGATCGCGGCGAGCGCAAGCAGCCACTTTCGTTGCGCCGCGGCGACGGCGAGCACGATCACGGCGGCAACGATCATCACCCACACCTCCGCGAGCTCCCGGACCGGCATCGTCACGGTGACGAGCGCATCGTAGGCAGCCGCGCGTAGCTTCCCGCTCCCGTGCTCGGGGTAGTCGCGGGCCCCGACCAACGCGAGCTGGTCGACGATCTGCCCGGAGGGGCGAGTGAGGAAGAACCATCCGGTCGCAAGCAGGCCCACGATCAGTCCGGCAAGGCTCAGCACAGGCGCGGTTATCCACGCCTGGCGGGTAGGGACGGCGTCACGCCACTTCGAAGTCACGAGATCAAGGTATCGCGTCAGGTGGGTCGATGCACGAGGAGACCGTCGGTGAGTAGCCCGCGGATCGTGGGCAGAACGTCCGCTATCACGTCGGCCTCCTCCGCGGAGATGAGACTCGCCACGGCGGCGCAGATCTCGCCCAGGCTCAGCTCGCCGTCGCACGCTCCGACGACGGCGGCACCGAGCGTGTCGATCTGAACGGACCGGGCGAATCCGCCCCCTTGACGCAGCAGGATGACGTTCGGGTCACTCGCTCCGGGCTGGTAGTACCGTTCCTCGCTGACGTCGGGAGCAACCTCGAGATGCCACGGGAGCAGGTCCGCATCGCGGGCACCGGCGAGGGAGTCGACCGCCTGGAGGGTGCGGGCGACCGTCTCTCCCAGGCCCGCGCCGATCGTGCCGGTGATCTCCTCGAGGCGGACCCAGGGCGGGCGCGGACGAGCGGGCTTGCGCAACGTGATATAGCCGAACCCGATTCCCTGCACCCCGCGGGAGGTCAAGTCCGCCAGCCAATCGGTGTAGGCGCTGCGGTAACTCTCTGGGTCCCGGTCAGGGGTGAGGCCCCCGTCCCGGATCCAGGTCGCGGCGTAGTGCGCGGGGTCGAGGAATTCTCGTTGCACCACCCACGCGTCGATTCCCAACGCCCGGACCCACTCCCCGATCCGGGCGTGCCACTCCTGGCCCTCGTGCACCTCCCAGTTCGCCAGCAGCTGCGCCACCCCGCCCGGGCGCAGGAAATCAGGCATCTCCTGCAGGAGGTGCTGCACCACGCCGTCCCCCACGAACCCGCCATCGCGGTAGGTGTATCGCTCGAGGGAGGAGGCGCGCGGGCTCACCACGAAGGGCGGGTTGGAAACGATGAGGTCGTAATCGCCGTCGACGGGTTCGAAGAACGACCCCCGCCGGAACTCGAGTTCACCGGCGCGCTCACCCCGGGCGGGCCGCCCGAGAACGCGAGACATCGCGTCGTTGAGCGCGGTGTTGAACGCGGCGAACTCCAGTGCGCGCGGGGAGATGTCCGTGGCGAGGACGCGCTCGGCGTGGGTGGCCAGGCCGAGGGTCTGGATGCCGGAACCCGTGCCGAGGTCGAGGGCCCGTTCGACGGGGGTCCGCACCGTGAGGTCGACGAGGGTGGCCGATGCCCCGCCGAGCCCGAGGACATGGTCGGCGGGTAGGGGGCGGCCGGTGGCGATCTCACTGAGGTCTGCGGCGAGCCAGACGTCGTCGGCCCCGATCGTCGTCGGGCGCAGGTCGACTCCTGCGCGCACGCAGCCTGCGCCGGCACCGGTGACGACGCCCCAGGAGCGGGCCTCGGTGGCGCTGTTGGGGAGCGCGGCCCGCAGCTGGGCGTCGGTGAGCTGCCCGCCCAGGAGGAAGAGGCGGATGAGCATCGCCAACGGGTCCTCCCCCGCCGCGGCGAGCTCCGCGGGAAGAGGGTCCTCGCGGTCGAGTGCGGCAACAGCCACCGGCCCGATCCGCCGAGCGACACCTTCGACCGTCAAGCCGAGGAGGTCCTCGGCGAACCCTGCGAGCGTTGCGGGATCACGGGGCAGGTGCAGGGGTGAGTTCATGCCGCTTACTGTATCGACCGGGCGCCACCCGCCAGTCCGCTCCCCCGGTAGCCTCGGCAGGCGTTTGTCACACATTCCCTCCCACGAAACCTTAAGGTGGGTATCCATGAGCACTGCGACATCCCGTCCCGATGCTCCCGTGCCTGCTCGCGTCGTGCGTGCATGGGGGCTGTGGGATTTCGGGGAACAAGCGTTCCACACGGTCATCCTCACCTTCGTCTTCTCGGTCTACCTCACCAGCGCGGTCGCCGCCGATCCCACGCATGGGGCGACCGTGTTCTCCTCGGCGCAGACCTGGGCGGGGATCGTCATGGCGGTGCTCGCGCCGGCGCTCGGTTCGTGGGGTGACCGGGTGCGCAGTTCCAAGCTCATGCTCACGATCACCACGCTGGGCGCGATCATCTGCACCGCGTTGCTCTGGTTCACCAAGCCCGAAGATAGCTATCTGCTCTACGGGGCGGTCGTCATTGCCGTGGGCGGCTTGTTCGTCGAACTCGCGGGGGTCTTCTACAACGCGATCTTGTTGAAGATCTCCACGCCGGAAACCTACGGCCGGATCTCTGGTTTCGCCTGGGGGATGGGGTATCTCGGCGGTGTGATCGCCCTCGTCCTCACCCTGTTCGGGTTCGTCCTGGGCGACGGGTTGCTCGGGCTACCCACAGAGAATGGGGAGAACTTCCGCGGGATCGCCCTGCTCTGCGCGGGCTGGTTCCTCGTCTTCGGCCTCCCGCTGCTCATCCTTGCACCGGCGGACGAACCACGTGAGGACGACGAGAAGTTCAACCTCGCGATGGCCTACCGGGAGCTGTTCCGCAGGATCGCGCATCTGTGGCGCAACGAGCGGACGCTGCTGCACTTCTTCGCTGCCGCCGCCGTGTACCGCGACGGGCTCTCGGCGGTGTTCGCCCTCGCGGGGGTACTCGCGGCGAGTGCCTACGGCTTCGATACCGAGCAGACGATCTATTTCGGCCTCGCTGCCAACTTCATCGCCGGGGTGAGCACGTGGCTCGCGGGCCGGGCTGATGACAGGTTCGGCCCCCGTACGGTGATCATCACGTCCCTCTCAGCGATGATCGCATTCGGGACCGTGATCATTTTCTCCGGCGCACAGCTGACGTTCTGGATCTGCGGCATGGCGATCGCCGGGCTCGTGGGGCCGGTGCAATCGGCATCCCGTTCGGCGCTCGCGCACATGTCGAGCCCCGAACAGGCCGGCGAGAACTTCGGCCTCTACGCCACGACGGGGCGGGCGATCTCCTTCCTCGCTCCCGGCCTGTACTGGATGTTCGTCGGGCTCACCGATAACCCGCGTACGGGAATCATCGGGATCATGGTTGTGCTCCTGGCGGGGCTGCTCATCTTCTTGCCCCTGCGGCTACCCGAGCGAACCGGACACGCCGCCCGCCCCGTCAGCTGAACTGCGCTGTCCGAGGGATGCGGGGATGCCCGTGAGGATGCTCGCGCTGGCGATGCAGAACCCACGAGCGCCCCTCACCGATGAAGGCAAGGGGCGCCCGTGGAGGAGATCAGGAGCCCGCGCTGACGTCCTGGAGCTCCACTTCGCCTTCGTTCTCGATCTCCCCGGCGCGCAGGCGCGACAGGAGGATCGCCCCGGCAGCGATGAGGCCGGCGACGACGGCGATGCCGATCCGCAGCGCGTGGTTGGCGTCTTCGGGGACGCTCATCGCAACCACGGCGGGGGCGATGAGCAGGGCAACGAGGTTCATCACCTTGATGAGCGGGTTGATCGCCGGCCCCGCGGTGTCCTTGAAGGGGTCACCGACGGTGTCGCCGATGATGACCGCCTCGTGCGCGGAGGAGCCCTTGCCGCCGTAGGCGCCGTCCTCGACGATCTTCTTCGCGTTATCCCAGGCGCCGCCGGAGTTCGCGAGGAACACCGCCATGAGCACCCCCGCGCCGATCGCTCCGCCGAGGAAACCCGCGAGCGGACCGACCCCGAGGCCGAAACCGACGGCGATGGGAGCGAACGCGGCGAGCAGGCCCGGAGTCGCCAGTTCCCGCAGGGAGTCGCGGGTGCAGATGTCGACGACCTTGCCGTACTCCGGCCGCACCTCACCGGTCATGATGCCCGGGTATTTCGCGAACTGACGGCGCACCTCGAACACGATCGCCCCGGCGGCCTTGGTCACCGCATCAATGGCGAGCCCGGAGAACAGGAACACCGTACCGGCGCCGAGGATCACCCCGACCAGGGTGATGGGTGAGATGATCGAGTATTCGAGCATCGATTGGACGATGTCACTGCTGCCGGCCTGGTTCGCGATCTTCGCGATTCCGCTCGTGACGGCGTCGGCGTAGGAGCCGAACAGCGCCGTCGCGGCGAGCACGGCGGTAGCGATTGCGATGCCCTTGGTGATCGCCTTGGTCGTGTTCCCGGCGGCGTCGAGGTCGGTGAGGATCTGGGCGGCCCCCTCGTCCGCATCTCCGCTCATCTCCGCGATGCCTTGCGCGTTGTCGGAGACCGGGCCGAAAGTGTCCATCGCGACGATGACCCCGACGGTGGTGAGCAGTCCGCAGCCTGCGAGCGCGACGAGGAACAACGATAACCACACCGATCCGCCGGCGATGAGGAACACCGCGCACAGCGCGGCCGCGATGACCCCGGCGGTATACACCGCGGACTCGAATCCGACCCCGATCCCCGCAAGCACCACGGTCGCCGCGCCGGTACGGGAGTTCGCCGCTACCGCGCGGGTGGGTTTGGCCTCGGTGTCGGTGAAGTAGCCGGTGAGCCACAGGATGAACCCGGCGAGGATGACGCCGATGACCACTGCGGCTGCGGCGACGAGCCGGGGATCGCCGCTCACGCCTGCGGCAGCGGCGGCATCCGAGCCGGGAGTGAGCGCGTCGAAGGAGGAGGGGAGGTAGACGTAGGCTGCGACCGCGGCGAGCACTGCCCCGATGAGGGCGGAGGTGTAGAAGCCGCGGTAGATCGCTTTGAGCCCGTTTTCGTTTCCCTTCACCCGGGTGATCACGACCCCGAGGATCGCGACGAGTGCACCGATCGCGGTGACGATGAGGGGGAATACCAGGCCTTCCTCGCCCATCGTCGCCCGCCCGAGAATGAGCGCGGCGACGAGCATGACTGCGTACGACTCGAACAGGTCCGCAGCCATCCCCGCGCAGTCGCCGACGTTGTCGCCGACGTTGTCCGCGATCGTCGCGGCGTTACGCGGGTCGTCCTCGGGGATGTTCTGCTCCACCTTGCCCACGAGGTCGGCACCGACGTCGGCGGCTTTGGTGAAGATCCCGCCCCCCACGCGCATGAACATCGCCAGGAGCGCGGCACCGAATCCGAAGCCTTCGAGCACGACCGGGGCGCTGGCTTGGAAGATGAGCACCACGCCCGCGGCGCCGAGGAGTCCCAGGCCGACGACGCTCATCCCGACCACCCCGCCGGTGCGGAAGGCGATCCGCGCCCCTTCGGAGTGACCGTTGGCTTGCGTCGCCGCGGCGGCTACGCGTAGGTTCGCGCGGGTAGCGAGCCACATGCCGAGGTACCCGATGGCCGCGGAAAAGCCCGCGCCCAAGAGAAAGGCGACGGCGCGGCCCGCCTTCACGCTCCCGTCATCTGCGGGGAGTAGAAACATCAGCGCGAACACAACGACGGCGAAGATTCCCAGGGTGCGGAATTGCCGGTTGAGGTACGCCGAGGCCCCTTCTTGGATCGCTGTGGCGATGTCTTTCATGCTGGCTGTGCCCTCGCCGGCGGCGAGCACTTGCTTACGAAGCGCGACCGCGATGACGAGGGCGATGACCGCAATAATCCCGATCACTGAGACGATGATCAGGCTCGAGGTTTCGAGCATGGTCTGTAGTCCTCCTTGACGTTTTCTCCACCCACTTTCGTAGTGGGGCCCAATCGCCGAGTCTATCGGCGTTTTCTTCTGGCAGGGGGAAGATCACACCGGCGTGGGCGCAACGTTGAGTAACAATATTGGTGTGTCTCACCCCCTTCTTGCTCACCTCATCGAGGCGGCCGCCGGGTATGCTCCCCGCCACGGCGCGCTCGTACACACAGAGGTCCTGCCGAGCCAGCCGGGGATCCAGGATCCGTGGCCGCAGTGGGTTGATCCGAAGGTGATCGCCGGGTTCCGCGCGGCACGCGGGGTGCAGTGCCCGTGGCGCCATCAGGTGCAGGCGTGGGAGGTGCTCGAATCCGGTCGGCACCTGGCGCTCGCGACCGCGACCGGGTCGGGGAAGTCCCTCATCGCCTGGGCACCGGCGTTGACGGCGATCCGCACCCCCGTCTCCGGGAGGATCTCGGAGGTTTCCCGCCCGGCGACGGCACTGTACCTGAGCCCGACCAAAGCGCTCGCGAACGACCAGGCGGAGAAGCTCGAGGAGGTGCTGCGGGCCGGGGAGATCCGCGACGTCCAGGTGAGCGTCGTCGACGGCGATACGACCCCGACCGAGCGCAACTGGGCTCGCGAACGGGCCGACGTCGTCTTCACCAACCCTGACTTTCTGCACTATTCGCTCCTGCCCCGAGCGCCGCGGTGGCAGCGGCTCCTGCGGGGGCTGCGCTACATCTTCGTAGACGAACTCCATTCCTACCGGGGAATGGTCGGCGCGCACGTGTCACTGGTGCTGCGCCGGCTGCTGCGCCTCGCCCGCAAGAGCGGCGCCGCCCCGCAGGTCATCGTGGCGTCGGCGACGGCGGCGACGCCCGGGCCCACCGTGGCCACCTTCCTCGGCGCGGACCTCTCGAGCGTTGGGGTCGTGGAGGCCTCTACCGCGCCGCAGGGCGAGCGCACCGTGGCGCTGTGGAATCCCCCGTCGGCGCAGGACTCCGAGCAGCACAACGGCACTGCCCTCCTCGAGGGCGCGGCGATCGACGGGGCGGGCGGCGAGGACGAGCCCCCGAGGGAAAAGCGGGCGAAGAAGTCGGCTCTTGCCGAAGCGGCGGATCTGCTCACCGCGCTCGTTGGCGCCGGTTCTGCCACGCTGGTGTTCACCCGCGCCCGAGCGGGCGCCGAAGCGATCGCGGAGATGGTGCGCGAGCGCGTGCCGCGGCAACTGCGGCCCCGGATCGCGGCGTACCGGGGCGGATACCTCCCTGAGGAGCGCCGCAGAATTGAACGCGCGCTGCACGATCGCGACCTGCTCGGGGTGGCGACGACGAGCGCGCTGGAGATGGGGATCGACATCTCCGGTCTGGACGCCGTGCTGGTGACGGGATGGCCCGGAACGCGGGCCTCCTTCTGGCAGCAGGTGGGGCGGGCGGGCCGAGAGGGCACCGACGGCCTCGCTGTTCTCATCGCGTCGGAAGACCCGCTGGACCACTACCTCCTACACCACCCCGAGCATGTGTTCTCCACGCCGGTGGAGGCAACCGTGTTCGACCCCACGAACCCGAACGTACTCGCCCCGCACCTGTGCGCGGCCGCGGCGGAATCTCCGCTGACCGCCGAGGACCTGGACGCCTTCGGCCTCACCGATACCGCACTCGTGGAGGAACTCGTTGCCCGGGGCTTACTGCGCCGCCGCAACCACGCTTGGTATTGGAACTACGACCGGCGAGAAGACCCCGCCACCCTGACCGACCTGCGCGGCAGCAGCGGGCAACCCATCGCGGTGGTCGAACACAGCACCGGGCGGGTGATCGGAACGGTCGATGCCGACCGCGCGGACGCAACGGTGCACCCGGGGGCGATCTACCTGCACCAGGGCCGCACCTACGACGTGTTCGACCTTGAAGACGACGTCGCCGTCGTCGAAGAGACCAGCGAGCCGTTCCGGACCCGCGCCTTCAGCCGGAACCGGGTGGAGATCCTCTCCGTGTCGGAGTCCTTCGCCGCCGGGGAGGTCACGTGGAACTACGGTCAGGTCGAGGTGCGTTCGCAGGTCGTCGGGTTTCAGAAGCGCCGGACTCCATCGCTGGAAGTCGTGGGCACGTACGGGTTGGACATGCCCGAGCGCATGCTGCGCACCTCCAGCGTGTGGTGGACGTTGCCGGCCGACGTGCTCGGCGCGAACGCGGTCGCGGAGTCAACGATCCCCGGGGCGTTGCATGCGGCCGAACACGCGCTCATCGCCCTCCTGGGCCTCGTCGCTACCTGCGACCGGTGGGACCTGGGCGGATTATCCACGGCGATCCATGAATCGACGCTTTCCCCGACGGTGTTCGTGCACGATGCCTTCCCGGGCGGATCCGGGTTCGCCCGGCGAGGTTTTGATGCCGCGCCCACCTGGGTCGAGGCGACGCGCGCCGCCGTGCAGGAGTGCCCGTGTGAGTCCGGGTGCCCGCGGTGCATTCAGTCACCCAAGTGCGGAAACGGCAACAACCCTCTCGACAAGGAGGGCGCCCTGCGCGTGTTGGAGCTCCTCTCGGCGTCCTTCACCACTGCGGGCCGGCCCGCGAAACTACCCTGATTTCGAACACCCCCGCCCGGCGCACCTCGACCTGCGCGTACCCCTCGCGCACCTCGCACCGGGCGAGCTCCAGGCCCCGGCCGGGGTTATTCGCGAGGACGTGCGGGGCCGCCGTGCACGCGCCCACCTGCGCTGCGGCGAGGGCGCTGATGTCTGCGACGCCTTGCGCGTAACTCTTCGCGGTGAGCTCCCCGGCCGCGACCGCGAGCGCCGCCCCAATCGCGAGGAGCGCCCCGATCAGGGCCAGGGTGATCACGGTGCCGCTGCCCCGCTCCCCCTCGGCGGTTGCCCCTTTCATCCCGCCCCCTCAAGGAGATAGCCCCGCGCGCTGGCACCCTCCAACGGCGCGCGCATCTGGGCGGAGACCCGGATTGGAAAACCGCTGATGAGGATCGATTTCTCGACCCGAACGGCGGCCCACCGTCCGTCGATGGTCACGCTCACCGCCGCGCCTCCCCCCGCAACAGCCTGCGCCGCTTGCCGTGCCTCCTCCGTGGAGGCGTGCAGCATCGCTTCGCGGGCCCCGGCGCGGGCGGCCTCTTGGCATTCGATGTAGGTGGTGCCCGCGAGGAGCACCCCGAGCACGAGAAGGACGGTGGCAACGACGGCGGGCAATCCCACAGCAAACTCAGCGGTGACCGTGCCGGCCTCACCGCCCGCAGTCTCACCGCGCGAATCGCCCGCCGTCAACACGCTTACCCAACCGTTAAGGCTTGATTGATGATGTTCACGAGGAAGCCGCGGACTTGGTCCGACCTCAAGATCACGTACAACAACCCAGCAAACCCGGCGGCAGCAAGGGTGGCGATCGCGTACTCAGCCGTCGCCATCCCGGCCTCTGCCGTCTGTCTGACAAGCGCGAGCCGCGCACGTAGCGCGGCGATCCGTCTGTTCACCGTTGACTCTCCAATTCGTAACTAACCGTCATTGACGGGTGGGGATTTCCCACCTTCACATTCACGCGAATACGGCATTAGGGCGCTCGCGCGGGGGCGAACTGTGGAGGGCGGGGCGCGTGTGGATCTACCCCAAGATCCGCAGCGAGCCGCTCACGAGGACCGGCACGACACCCACGAGGATGAAGGCAGGGAGCAGGCACAGCCCCACGGGTAGGACGAGTTGCACCGATAACCGGGCGGAGGCTGCTTTTGCGATCGCCTTGCGGTTCGCGCGGATCGAGCGGGCCAACTGCTCCAGCAACGGGGCGGGATCCGCGCCATCACTCCATGCGGGAGCGAGCACCTCGCTCAAAACATGTCCCTGCCACGCCTCCTCCCACGAGGAGCCGAGGTGGAGCGCCTTCGCTGCTCGGCGCAACCGCATTCCATGCCCCGCCCCGGATACCTCCCCAACGGCTTCACACGCACGGGGTAGGGAGGCACCGGCGCTCAGCGCGACGCAAAGCAGGTCACAGATGACCGCGAGATCGATCCCGCGGGGTGGGCGGGGTGTTTCGGGAGGGGACGACGATCGAGGCACCGGCGGCGGTTGGGTGAGAGCCCACACCGCGCCAGTGAGGAGCGCGGTGATGAGCACGATCATGTCGCTCCCGATTCAGCGTTCTCCGCCCGCTGGAGAAGCCGCTGGATCCAGATCCTACCGAGGAGGAGGAGCGCCCCCGCGGAGACGAGGAGTAGGGCGCCCCAGATGCTCGACACGAACAGGCCGATCGGCGCGGCACCCATGAGCGAGCCGATGACGATCCCCGCGAGGGGAAGCGCAAGCAGGAGCCGCGCCGTTGCCCGGGGCGCGGCGAAGGCGGCAGTCCGTTCTGCCTCGGCCCGCGCGGACTCTTCGATCCCGGCGGCGCATGTCTCCAACACCGGTGCGAGTTCGGCCCCGAGATCGTCGGCGAGCGCGGTAGCCGCCCGCGCGGCATGCAAGGCGCCGCTGACCTGGCCGCGGCCGGCTCCGGCACGCGCCCCGGGGTTTGCGGCGGGGCCGCCCACGAGGGCCTCCAGCTCCCGGGCGGCCCCGATGGGCAGCTGTTTGGCCGCGGCCCGCCAGGCTTCTGTCGGGGACTGGCCGGCGCGCAGACGCGCCGCCACGGAGGTGAGCGCCGCGCCGATCCTCGCCGCCTCGTCCCGCTCATGCCCTCGTTGGGAGCCGCGCCAGGTCCGGAAGCAGTTTCGCCAGCGGGATGCGGGCCCGGGCCTGTCGGTTCGGCGATGCCGGGGATGGTTCGAGGAGCTCCACGGCGGGGGCGCCGGACGCACCCACAGCGCCGCCACGGCGGACATGCACAGGAGGATCAACCCCAACATCAGATTCCTTGGTCGAGTTTACGGGCGAGATCTGCCCAGCCCGGGCCGGGGGCGGATTCCTCGCGCGCCTGCGCGTCGCGCGTGAGCGCCGGGCGCACCACGAGCGGGCCCGTTTTGCTCACCACGCCGATGTGGTCGACTTCCCGAACACCGCACCGCCGTTGCACGTGGACCACCGCATCGAGGCCCGCTTGGGCCTGCAGTTCCACCGTTCGGGGTTCCATGTGCGCGAGCGCCCCGAGTGCGACGAGGCGGGCGGGTACGTCTTCGGCGGTGTTCGCGTGGATCGTTGCCCACCCGCCGTCGTGCCCCGTGTTGAACCCTGAAAGCATTTCCCGCACCTCCTCGCCTCGGCATTCGCCCAGGACGAGGCGGTCTGGGCGCATCCGCATCGCGGCTCGGACCAAGGAGGCGAGTCCGATCCCGCCGACCCCTTGGACGTTCGGGGTTCTGCTTTGCAGGTGCACCAGGTGCGGGTGAGCAGGCATGAGTTCCACCGCCTCCTCGATGATGACGATGCGTTCCTGGGGCGGGACCCGCCCGAGAGCGGCGGCGACGAGGGTGGTTTTTCCTGCCCCGCCCGCGCCGGAGACGAGAATGTTCGCCCGGGTGCGGATGAGTTGATCGATGACTTCGGCAAACTCCGGCGTGAGGAATCCGGAGGAGAGCATCTCCTCCCACCCGATACGATGCCTCGCCTGACGCCGCAGGCTGATGTGCGCCGAGCCGTGCACGAGCGGAGGCAGGACCGCGTGCAACCGGGTGCCGTCGGGAAGGCGGCCATCAACGATCGGCGCGGCGTTGTCGAGCCGTTTTCCTGCGAGGGTGGCGAGCCGCAGCGCAAGGGCGCGCGCGTCCACCGTGGTGAGGACCCTCCGTAGCCCTTCTCCCGCGTCGATCCACACGTCGTCGTCACCGTTGATAAGGACGTCGGTGACGGCGGGGTCATCGAGCAGCGGCTGGATCACCTTCCCCGCGCCGTGCACCTCCGCGAGTACGTGCAGGAGGGCCCGCCAGGGCGGTTCCCGGTACGCCGTCGCCTCACGGACCGCCGACGTGACCTCCGCCCCGGCGAGGATCCGTTCACGGGCCTGATCGACGACGCTCATGCCTCGACCGCTCCCAGCCCTTCGAGCGCACTGCGGGCCGCTCGCAGCAGCGGCCCGCGCCGGTGGTCCCCCGGCGTGAGACCTCGCTCCAACCCCGCCGGCAGGGAACGCTCTGCTCGCATGTAGACCAGCACCTGCGCCCGCGCCGATTCGGCGAGTTCCCCCGCGCTGAGGCCGCCCTTGGCGGGGCCCCGGACGACGAGGTGCACATCTTCGGTCGTGAGCGTGGCGCACAGCGCGCGCGTCGCGCTCGCCGCGGCAACGCTGCAGGTAGTGACCACGAGCACGGCGTCGCACCAACGTTTCGTCACGCCGTTGGCAACGTCTTGGCGCTGCAGATCCAGAATCACCAGATCGTGCGTCTGCGCCACCGCGGTGAGGACCGCTTCAGAGGTTGCCATGTCCGGACTGGGCCGGTCGTCACCAAGGAGTAGGCGCACGTTCTCCCACCGGGGCAGTGACGCGGTGAGATGGTCGGGCTCCGCACCCGCAGCGGGAAGGTCGGGCCACCGCAGACCCGGCGAATACACCCGCCCCAGCAGCGCGGTGAGCGCCGGATTCCCCGCCCCTTCGACAAGGGCGCTCGTCAGACCCGCCTCGGCTCCCGCTCGCGCGAGCGTCGCGGCGAACACCGAGGCGCCGACCCCACCCGCCGCGCCGACGATACCCACGACGCGGGCGCGCAGCACCCGGTTCGCCGCCCGGGCGAGGCCGAGGAGCTCTTCGGCCGCGTGCGGGAGCACGAGCGCACCCTCGTGCGGATGCTCCGCGTCCCGCAAGCACACCTCGGCGTAGCGTCGAGCACGCGTGCGCCACGCGGGATCGCTGGACCCGGTATCCAGGGCGAGCCCCGCCGCGACCGGTTCGATCGCGGATTCCGGGAAGACCGCGAGCGGAATGGAATTCACGGCCAGGACGCTGCGGACGGTCTCAATCAACTGGGGATCCTCGCTTCGAAGCGCTACGGGAATCATTCCACCTCCTGATTTTCCCCAACCCTGCCCCACCGCTCGGTTCCCCGGATCGCTGGGTGCGCCCGGTGTGGAAAGTCCCGCGAATGTGGATCCTTCGCCTCGGTGCGCCCGCCCGTCGGCGAATCGCCGATTCCGGCGTGCCGTTCCTGACGCCGCGCCGCGTCGGCGATAGCGTGGCACGCAGGACGTCACAGGAGGAAACATGAGTCAGGAGAACCTCAACCCTGAGCAGACTCCGTCTGACCAGGAGCCAGAAACCGCAAAGGAAGTCGGCGATTCCGCCCAGGTTCCTCCGGTGAACGACCCGGATTCGGCGGCCCCCTCCCCGTGGGACCCGCCGACCGGGCAGCCCGCAGGGAGCGACACCGGTTCCGGCGCTGACTATGGCTCAGGCGGCGGAGGCGATGACACAACGAGCGCGCAGGAGGATCCGCCCAGCGCGCTACCGGCTACGCCCGCTGACCCACAGGTTGAACCCACCGACTCACCGGCGGCGCCCACGGAGGCGCCGGCCGAACCGATCGCCCCGCCCGCTTCCGGCGAAGCCGCACCTGCAGCACCCGCCCCGTGGCCGCCGGCTCCTGAACAGGAGTACCCCTCCGCGGAAGAGGATGCGGCGCTACGGGAGCAACGCGCCCGGCGATTCGGGAGTCCCGAACCGGAAGGCGCCTACCCAGCGGCGGAAGGAGCGCCCGGTGAGCCGGCAACGCAGACCTTCTCCGCGGGTCCGGTTGCGGAGCAGGAGGAAGAGGCCGACGGTCCACCCCCCGTCGTCACTCCGATCCCCGCCTCCCCTGCCTCTCCCGCGTTCCCCGATGGGCAAGGGAGCGGCACGGGCCCCCAACCCGCCGTCGGTCAGGGCCAGTTCCCCGCAACGACCACGCAGCTGCCGGCAGCGGCCCCCGGCGTTCAGGCTCCGCAGGAGTACGACGATTTCGAGGGGTTCGAGGAGGCCTCCCTCTCCCGCGCGGCGGCGCACTGGTGGACGGTGCTCATCACCCTCGTCTTCGCTCCCGTTGCGTGGTACCTGTTCACTGATGGCGGGGCGCGGATCGAATGGGCGAGTTCCCAAAGCCAACCCATCACGATCGCGTCGTACATCGAGTTCGGTCTCGGGTTGCTCGCGGTGTTCATTTTCCTCCTCGCCGCGCGGTGGTCCTCCGTCGGGGCGATCGTGATGGGATCGGTGTTCCTCGCCCTCGGGCTCGCGTTCTTGATCTTTCCCGGAGAGGGCGCCGATGTTCTGCGCAGCTCAACGGAATACTTCGGCCGTCTCGGCCAGTTCGGCATCAACGTCGTCGAGCACCTGAGCGCCACCTTGGAGACCGGGCGAATGGCCCTCTACGGGCTGGTGCTCATCATGGTCGGGGTCGTCTCCCACGGGGCCCGGCGCCAGGGCCGCCGGGAGGAACGCACGAGAATCGCGCTCGAGGGGTAATCCCGGGCGCGCCGAGTCTCAGCTCCCGATCCCGGTTACGCACGGGCACATTTCGGCCTAGGCTGGACAGTGACGTTTACCGAGTTATGCCGTCAGGAGTTCTAATGACAGAGCAGTCCAACCCCGCATTGGCGAACCTTCTCACCGAGGAACGCAGGTTCCCGCCTTCGGAAGAGTTCGCGGTGAATGCGAACTTCAAACCGGATGTCTACGAGGATGCAGGTGCGGATAGGCTGCAGTTCTGGGCCGACCAGGCGCGTGCCTTCCTCGACTGGGAAACCCCGTTCACCGAGGTTCTCGATTGGTCGCAGGCCCCGAAGGCGCAATGGTTTGCCGATGGCAAGCTCAACGCCACCTACAACGCCCTCGACCGCCATGTGAAGGAAGGTCGCGGCGATCGGGTCGCGCTCCTTTTCGAAGGCGAACCGGGTGACTCGCGGCGGATCACCTACGCCGAACTCCTCGCGGAGGTGAAGAGGGCCGCGAACGTGCTCACCTCACTCGGGGTGAAGACGGGCGACCGCGTTGCGATCTACTTGCCGATGATCCCCGAGGCGATCGCTGCGATGCTCGCCTGCGCGCGGATCGGTGCGCCCCACTCCGTCGTGTTCGGGGGATTCTCCGCCGACGCGCTCCACTCGAGGATCGTCGACGCCGATGCTCGCGTCGTCATCACCGCCGACGGTGGCTACCGCCGGGGTAAGCCGAGTTCGCTGAAGCCCGCGGTGGACGCGGCCCTCGATCACGATGACAACCCCGTCGAACACGTCGTGGTCGTGCGCCGCACCGGCCAGGAGATCAATTTCGTCGAGGGCCGCGACAAGTGGTGGCACGACCTCATCGAGGCCGCCGACGCCGAGCACGAAGCCGTTCCCGTGCCCGCGGAGCACCCCCTGTTCGTTCTCTACACCTCGGGCACCACGGGTAAGCCCAAGGGCGTGCTGCACACCACCGGCGGGTACCTCGCCCAGGTGGCCTTCACCCACTCGGCCGTCTTCGATCTCAAGCCAGAAACGGACGTGTACTGGTGCACCGCCGACATCGGCTGGGTCACGGGCCACTCCTACGTCACCTATGGCCCCCTCATCAACGGGGCCACCCAGGTGCTGTACGAAGGCACCCCGGACACCCCGCACAAGGGCCGCTGGTGGGAGATCGTGCAGAAGTACGGCGTCACGATCCTGTACACCGCACCCACCGCGATCCGCACGATGATGAAGTGGGGCGAGGACATCCCGGCGGAGTACGACCTGTCCTCCCTGAAGCTGCTCGGCAGCGTCGGCGAACCGATCAACCCTGAGGCGTGGGTGTGGTACCGCCGCGTCATCGGCGGCGACCAGGTGCCGGTGGTCGACACCTGGTGGCAGACGGAGACCGGGGCGATCATGATCTCCCAACTGCCCGGCGTGACCGAGGCCAAACCCGGGGCCTGCCAGGTACCCATCCCTGGCACCACGGCGGACATCTGGGATGAGGAAGGCAACGACGTCGGCCCGGGCGGAGGGGGGTTCCTCGTCATCCAGGACCCGTGGCCCGCGATGCTCCGCGGCGTGTGGGGTGACGATCAGCGCTTCCACGACGAATACTGGTCCCGATACGAAGGGGTCTACTTCGCCGGGGACGGCGCCAAGTACGACGACGACGGCGACATCTGGATCCTCGGGCGTGTTGACGACGTCATGAACGTTTCCGGGCACCGGCTCTCGACGACCGAGATCGAGTCGGCGCTCGTCTCCCACGAGTGGGTGGCCGAAGCCGCCGTCGTCGGGGCGAGCGACGACACGACCGGTCAGGCCGTCGTCGCATTCGTGATCCTGCGCCAGGAAGCCCTGGAAGAGGCAGGCGAGGGCGGCGATGAAGTCGTCGCCGCCCTCCGGTCACACGTCACCAAGGAGATCGGGCCGATCGCGCGCCCGCGTTCCATCCTCGTCGTTGCGGAACTTCCCAAGACCCGCTCGGGCAAGATCATGCGCCGCCTCCTGCGTGACGTCGCAGAGAACCGCCCCGTCGGGGATGTGACCACGCTCGCCGATAGCTCGGTGATGAATCAGATCCAGGCGGGCCTGGGCAGCTGATCGCCCCGACAGTTCGGCTCGAGTAGAAGGCTCGACGTCAATGCTCGGCCCGCGGGTGGAAGGACCCGCGGGCCGAGCCCCTTTTTCGCACCTGTCAGCGCGCGATTCTGCTAGGTCAGCGCACAGCCCGCTTGCGCCCGCGGGCGTTGGGGACCGCCGGGGGTTCTCCTGTGGGATAGGAGGGGCAGTACTGGGCGAGCGGGCATTGCTCGCACAGCGGTTTGCGGGCGAAGCAGCACCGGCGGCCATGGAAGATGAGGTGATGGTTGAGCATGATCCAGCGCTCCTCATCGAAGAGATCCATGAGTTCGAATTCGACCTTGACCGGATCGGTTGCTGACGTCCACCCGAGCCGCCGAACGACCCTGCCCACGTGGGTGTCGACGGTGATTCCGGGAATCCCGAACGCGGTGCCGAGCACGACGTTCGCCGTCTTCCGGCCGACCCCGGGGAGCGCCACGAGTTCCGCCAAGGTCCTGGGCACCTCGCCGTCGTACTCCTCGACGAGCGCCATGCCGATGCCCTTGATCGCCGCGGCTTTGTTTCGAAAGAACCCGGTGGGACGAACGAGTTCCTCCAACTCCGTGATATCGGCTTGCGCAAATGCCCGGGCATCGGGATATTTCGCGAACAGCGCCGGGGTCGTAAGGTTGACTCGGGCGTCCGTGCACTGCGCCGAAAGCACGGTCGCAACAAGCAATTCCAGCGCATTAGAGAAATCCAATTCGCAATGCGCGTCCGGATACGTTTGCGCAAGTATGTCGTCGATCATTTCGGGGGTAGCCTGAGCCAAGAGATCCTCCTTGCGTTCCTCCCCACCATAGGCTGGACGCGCCCACAAGTTGGAAGGTGGAACATTTCCACCCAAAAACCTGGCACAATGTGCGATAACTCACATGAAAGGTTGCTGCACTTATGGACGAGTCAATCGTTCGCTCAGCTCCGTTATTCGCAGAGCTAAACGATCAAAGTTATCTAGCGGTCCGCGAACGGATGCAAGAGTCCACCTATCGCCGTGGAGAAGAGATTTTCCGTGAAGGCACCCCCGGTGACCGGCTATACGTCATCGGAGCGGGCAAGGTGAAATTAGGACACACTGCACCCGACGGCCGCGAGCACCTCCTGGCCATCCTCGGCCCCGGCGAGATCCTCGGCGAAGTATCTCTCTACGACCCGGGCCCGCGGACGGCCACGGCTACCGCGCTCGCGAAGACGGTGGTGGTGGAACTCCAGCACACGGACCTCTTACGCGTGCTCGATGCCCGGCCCGAGATCTCCCAGCACCTGTTGCGCTCGCTCGCGATTCGCCTGCGACGCACGAACGATAAGGTTTCGGATCTGATTTTCTCCGACGTGCCGGGCCGGGTCGCGCGCTCACTCCTGGAGCTCGGCGCCCGCTTCGGGCAGCAGACCGAGCGCGGATTGCGGGTCACCCACGACCTCACCCAAGAGGAACTCGCGCAGCTCGTGGGCGCCACTCGGGAAACCGTGAACAAGGCGTTGGCAGAGTTCTCCTCCCGCGGCTGGCTCCAGTTGGATGGTCGCTCGGTGATCCTCCTCGACATCCCCAAGCTCCGTCGGCGCGCGCGCTAACGCGCCCGCTAGTTTGCCCTGAGGTGATGACGACGATCGCCTCAGGGCAATTTCTATGTGCGGGCTCGCTCGCCGCCGTCAGACGAGTTCGAAGATGACTTCGACTTCGACGGAGGCGTTCAGGGGCAGCGCGGCCACGCCCACCGCGGAACGCGCGTGCGGGGGACCGAACACCTCGGCAAGCAGGTCGGAGGCTCCGTTAACGACCTGCGGGTGCGAGAAGAAGTCCGCCGAGGAGGAGACGAAGCCCGTCACCTTCACGGCGCGCGCGAGATGGTCCACCCCGCCGGCAACCCCGGCCGCGGCCGCGATCGCGTTGAGGGCGCAGACCCGAGCGGCGGCTGCGGCGTCGTCAACAGACGACTGGGGGCCCAACTGACCCGTCGCCGCGAGCGCGCCGTCGACGAGCGGCAGCTGCCCGGAGGTGTAGATATAGTTCCCGCTGCGGATGGCGGGCACGTAATTCGCTACGGGCACCGCCACCTCGGGCAGCGTGACTCCCAGTTCGCCTAAGCGCTGTTGAACACTCATTCCACGGGCCGCTTCATGTACGCGACGAGGCCGTTACCGTCGGGCCCGGTGACCACCGAGACCAGTTCCCAGCCTTCCGAACCCCAATTATCGAGGATCGCTTTCGTGTTGTGAATAATGAGCGGAACGGTTACATATTCCCATTTAGTCATATGAGTAGTTTACGGCGCTCAGCCCTTTACGGTGCTACCTCTTCGCGGACTTCGCTTTCCCACCTACCGGCCACCGCTGGTAAATGAGCTCATTGATCGAATCGCGATCCATTTCCGCTAAGGTGTCTCGCCAGGATTCGACGCTGGGGGCCCGGCGCAGCAGCGCGCGGCGTTCCCGTTCCGTGAGCCCGCCCCACACACCGAACTGGATCCGGTTATCGAGGGCATCGATGAGGCATTCGAGTCGGACTGGGCAGGTGAAACAGATCTCCCTCGCCTGCCGTTGCGCGGCGCCGCGCACGAACAGGTCATCTGGATCTTGGGCTGCGCAAGCTGCCTGAGCCGTCCAACTTTGGTCCACTAAAGGATTCATAGGTCTCCCTCCCCCGAGAGAAAGTAAGTTTCGCGCCTTTACGAAACCGTCGTATAGTACGAAAAGGTACGGCATTTCTTTGTGGAGGACAAATCCTTGGTCGACTGACCGCATGGTGGTGAGATTTTTGCCAATAGCTGAGCACCGGTGGCAGGCAAACAATTTTTGCAGTAGGCCGGCGCACGCCGGCTCTTGATGGCGAGGGTTCGCAACCTCACTCGTTCTTCACAACTAGCGAACCATTTCCCACGCGCGGGCAACGTACACTAGTACCCATGTCGCCCCGGAACACGTCTCGCGCCATGCACCCAGGCCAGGTGATCGCTGCATTCTTGGCCTTCCTACTTTTCGCAGGGGTGGGAGGTGTGCTCGCCGCCGGTTTGGTCATGCCCGTTGTTGCCGCGACCGGCTCGGTCACCCAGGCCTCCTCCGAACTCTTCGATGATCTGCCCGGCGAACTCGGCTCGGAGGAGATGTCCGAGCAATCGGTCATCCTCGATCGCAACGGCAAGTTGCTCGCGCGATTCTACATGTGGAACCGGATCGTCGTTCCGATGGAAAAGATCGACCCGCTCATGGGGCAAGCGGTGATCGCCATCGAGGATCACCGGTTCTTCGAACATGGCGGCATCGACACCGAAGGGCTCATGCGCGCGGCCTTCACGAATCTTTCCGGTGGGGCGCTGCAAGGTGGGTCGACGTTGACCCAGCAGTACGTGAAGAACGTGCTCGTCGAGCACAGCCGGGTCTCGGATGATCCAGAAGCCTACGTCGAGGCCACCGACCCGACCTTGGGCCGGAAACTTCGGGAAGCGAAGATGGCGATCAGCCTGGAGAAATCCCGCACCAAGGAGGAGATCCTCGAGGGATACCTCAACGTTGCCCAGTTCGGGGCGTCGGTGTGGGGCGTGGAGGCCGCGGCCCGCCACTACTTCTCCCACTCCGCCGAGGAGATGACCCCCGCCGAGGCGGCCGTGCTCGCGGGCGTGACGAATGCCCCGAACAAGTACGATCCGGTTCTCAACCCGGAGAACTCGAAGAAGCGCCGAGACTCCGTCCTTCGCAAGATGCATGAGCAGGAGTTCATCACGCAGGAGGAGTACGACGAGGCGGTCGAGACCGAGATCGAAGACATGCTTGAGGTCAACAGCACCCCCTCGGGCTGCGCAGCGGCCAAGAACGCGGCCTACTTCTGCGACTACGTCAAGCGGGTCATTCAGAACGACGAGACGTTCGGGGAGGACCGCGCGGAGCGCACCCAGCTGCTCATGCAGGGCGGGCTCACGATCACTACGACGCTCGATCCGGATATGCAGAAGGAAGCGCACCGGGCCCTCGTGGACGCGATCCCGGAGAGTGACCCGTCGAAGATCTCCAACGCGGTGACGACGGTCGAGCCAGGCACGGGGGAGATCCTCGCGATGGCGCAGAACACACGGTTCGGGAAAGCCTCGGAGAAGCGGCCTCGGGCAACGGAGGTCAACTTCAGCACCGACAAGGACTACGGCGGCTCGAACGGGTTCCAGACCGGTTCGACGTTCAAAGCCTTCGTCCTCGCCTCGTGGCTGGAGTCAGGGAAGTCGTTGAACGACATGGTGGACGCGCCCCCGAGAAAGACGTTCCCGGCAAGCTCTTGGACCTATGACGGCTGCAAGTCGTGGGCAACGGATACACCGATCAGGAACATCGAACCCTCAGCCGGGAGAATGTCGGTGCTCGACGCTACGAAGCGGTCCAGTAACACCGGTTACGTAACCATGGCGAACCAGATGAACATGTGTGACATCGGCAAGATGGCTGCCTCGATGGGACTACAGCGGGCCGATGGTCCCACGGATGACGGCGAGCCGCTCCGCTACAACACGACCTTCGTCATCGGGACGAACGAGCTCTCCCCTCTGCGGATGGCAGCTGCGTTCGCGACGTTCGCAGCGAACGGCACCTATTGCGAACCGCGCGCGATCCTGTCGATCAAGGACGCCGATGACAACGAGCTCTCCGTTCCAGATGCCGCCTGCGAGGACGTACTCTCCCCCAAGGTCACTGCGGGTGTGACCCACGCGCTGCAGGCCGTCGCCGGCCCTGGCGGTACCGGGTCAGCAGCAGAACTTCCCGGGCGCCCAACAGCTGGGAAGACGGGGACGAGTAACAACGACTACGACGCCTGGTTCGTCGGCTATATTCCGCAAGCGTCCACCGCTGTCTGGGTGGGTCACTCCGAGAGCCAGACCTCGATGTTCAACTCCACGATCAACGGCCGGTTCTACTCCCAGGTGTTCGGTGGCGCCATCGCCGCTCCGATCTGGAACGACTATATGGCCCCGGCAGTGGAGGACTGGGAGGTCAAGGACTTCCCCAAGGCCGACGACAAACTGATCTACGGGGAACGCAAGCCTGTACCCACCGTTCTGGGCCAGGACGTCGACGCCGCTAAGCAGACCCTCACCGGCGCCGGGTTCGACGTCAAAGTCGGGGAAGAGGGGTACTCCGATCGCTTCCCGGAGGACTCCGTCGGTTGGCAGTCCTCCACCGGGCGCGAACGTCCCGGAGCGACGATCACCATCCGCCCCAGCGCCGGGCCGGAGCCGGACAAGGACTCCGACGACGATGACGATGATGACGACGACTCTGACGAATCCGACGACTAGTGAACCGCGCCGTCACACGCGCCGCCGCGGCAACCGCGATCGTTGGCGCAGCGACGCTCGGGTGGGCACTGGCGGAGGCTAGGGCCTACACGCTCAGAGAATACGACGTGCCCGTGCTGCCGCCGGGGCACACACCAATCCGGCTCCTGCACATCTCCGACCTCCACCTCCTGCCGTCCGACCTGCGGCGGATTGAGTGGGTGAAACGGCTCGAGCGCTATCAGCCCGACCTGGTGATCACTACCGGCGACAACCTCTCCCACCCCGAGGCAGTGCCGGCCGTCGCGGAAGCGATGTCGCCGTTCCTCGGCGTGCCCGGGGCGTTCGTCACCGGATCCAACGATTACTACGAGCCCGTCCCGAAGAACCCTTTCGCCTATTTCCGCACGCGTGATTCGGTTCCCCCGCCGAGCCCCACGCCGACCCTTCCGGCGGCGGCGCTCAAGGACGTTCTGACCTCCCGCGGCTGGCTCGACCTCGATAACGCCCGCGGCCGGCTACGCGCCCAGGACTCCACGATCGACCTCGTCGGCACCGGCGATGCCCACATCGACGCTGCCCACTATCCCGAACCGCAGGGCCCCTCCCGGCGCGCAGACGTGCACCTCGGGGTCACGCATGCGCCCTACCAGCGCGTGCTGCAACGCATGCGGCTCGACGGCGTGGATCTCGCCCTCGCCGGCCACACCCACGGGGGCCAGATCTGCCTGCCCTGGTTCGGAGCGCTCGTGACGAACTGTGATATTGATCGCCGAATGGCCAAGGGGTTGCACCGCTGGCCCGGGAAGCCCGAGTCCTCCCAGTCGGATGAACAGATGTGGCTCCACGTGAGCGCGGGCCTTGGAACCTCGCCGTTTACGCCCATCAGGTTCGCCTGCCGACCCGAGGCATCGCTGCTGACGCTCACGGCGAAATAGCCGACCGGGGCGTTCGTAACCGTTCTCCCCACCCGTTGCCACATCGAGCGATTTCACTATTCAACCCGCCGTAAGCTAAAGTGGCCCTTGGCCACGGGGTGTGGCGCAGCTTGGTAGCGCGCTTCGTTCGGGACGAAGAGGTCGTGGGTTCAAATCCCGCCACCCCGACCAAAAGAAGTCGGGGCACCGCAGAGCCGGTGCCCCGACATTCTACTTCTCGCACTCCGACCGGGCGGTCCCCCTACCGAGGAGCGAGCGAACCGAACCGCTGCAGGCGCAGACTGTTGGAGACGACGAGCACCGAGGACAGCGACATCGCCGCCGCGGCGATGAGCGGGTTGAGCAGCCCGATCGCGGCGAGGGGGATCGCGGCGAGGTTGTACCCGAACGCCCAGCCGAGGTTCGTCTTGATCGTTCGCAGCGTCGCACGCGAAAGCGCGATCGCGTCGGGAATCGCGAACAGGTCATCGCGCACGAGGATGATATCGGCGGCCTTCAACGCGACATCAGTTCCCTCGACGACGGCAAGACCGAGGTTCGCGGTCGCGAGCGCGACGGAATCGTTGATCCCATCGCCGACCATCGCCACGCGGCTGCCTTGCTGTTGCAGGTCGGCGATGACGTTCGCCTTCTCCGCCGGGAGCACCTCGGCCCGCACCGCATCGATGCCGAGGTCGGCCTGCACTCGGGCCCCGGCCGCTGCGCTATCGCCGGTGAGGAGCAGCGTGCGCAGACCGGCGGACTTGAGTGCGCGGACCGCCTCCTTCGCGTGCGCCTTGAGCTCATCGGAGAGCACGAAACCCCCGACGTACACCCCGTTCCTCGCGGCGGCGATGAACGTGCCGCCGCGGTCATCGGCCCGCTGCCCGGCCGTGTTCGCCGCGGCGGGAAGTTCCACCCCGCGCTCCGCCAGTAGCCGCCGGGATCCGATGATCACGTGGTCCGCGTCGACCTGCCCTTCCGCGCCGAACCCTGGGAGGGCGACGAATTCTTCGAGCGCGCCCAACGTGAGGCCGCGCTCTTCCGCGGCACGCACGACCGCCCTACCGATCGCGTGCTCGGAGCCGGTCTCCACGGTCGCTGCGAGGCGGAGCAGCTCGCTTTCCTCCACGCCGCTCGGGTGCATGCGCTCCACGTGCATGGTGCCGGTGGTGAGGGTGCCGGTCTTATCCAGCACGACGGTGTCGATCACCCCGCTCGCTTCGAGCGCATCGTGGCCCTTGATGAGGATCCCGAGCGTGGCCGCCCGCCCGATCCCCACCATGAGGGCTGTCGGGGTGGCGAGGCCGAGGGCACACGGGCAGGCGATGATGAGCACGGCGATGCCGATGGCGAAGGCGTCCGCGAAGGTGCGCCCCGCGAGGAACCACCCGGCGCCGACGGCGATCGCGAGCACGATGATCGCCGGGACGAACCAGGTGACGATCCGGTCGACGAGTTGCTGGACCGGGGCCTTGCGTTCCTGCGCCTCCTCCGTGAGCGCGACCATCTGCGCGAGCTGGGTGTGGGCCCCCACCGCGGTCGCTTGCACTCGGAGCCGCCCGTCGGTGCTGAGGGTTCCGCCGATGACGGCGCCGCCGGCCTCGACATGAGCGGGAACGGGCTCGCCGGTCATCATCGAGGTGTCGACGGCGGCGCTCCCCTCGAGGACGTCTCCGTCGGTGGGGATCGTCTCCCCGGGCAGCACCACGAACTCTTCGCCCGCGCGCAGCGCGGAGATCGGTTCGACCGATTCCTTTCCGTCGCGGATCACCCGGACGGTTCCGGGCGTGAGGGCGTGCAGCGCCCCGAGCACGTCTCCGGCGCGGCGCCGGGACCGGGCTTCGAAGTATCGCCCGGCGAGTTGGAACGTCGTCATCCCGGCGGCGACGTCCAGATACAACGCGCTGGCGCCGTCGGGGATCGATCCGAACCCGAGCCAGAACGTGTCCGAAGGCCCGGAGACGCCGAACACGAGCGTCACCACGGCCCACCCGAAGGAGGCGGTGATGCCCAGGGAGACCAGGGTGTCCATCGAGCCGGTCCGGTTCTGCAGGTTCCGCCACGTGGCGCGGTGGAACGGCGCGGCGGCCCACGTGACCACCGGCAGGGCGAGGGCGATGCACAGCCATTGCCACCCGGGGAACCGCCAGCGTTCCACGAGGGCGAGCACGATCGTCAGATCCATCAGCGGCAGGGTGAGCAGCACCGACACGATGAGGCGCCGGCGCAGCGAGTCGATCCGGGTGGCCGCGGCGCGGGCGGCCCACGCGTCGTCGTCGCCGCTGGGCAGGTGCGGGGTGTAGCCGGTCTTCTTGACGACGGCGATCGCCGCCTCGGGATCATCAAGCCCGAGGATGTGCGCCTTCTCGGTGGCGTAGTTGACGCTGGCGGTGACGCCCTCGAGTTTGTTCAAGGCCCGCTCGACCCGGTTCGCGCACGCGGCGCACGTCATGCCCTCGATGCCGAGTTGGATCGGGGGGTCGATGTCGGTGAGGTGATCAGTCATGGGAGTCCTTCGGCGGGGCGAGGGCAGCGGGGGTCTTCGCTTCGCGGGCGGCGAGTTTTTCTAGCATCGCGTTGTAGGCGTCGAACTCTTGGTCGAGGCCGGTGTCGTAGTGGCGGTCCTTGCGGCGGGCTTCGCGGGCGTCCTGTTTCGCCCATTGGATCCCCAGGGCGATGACGACGACGAGCAGGGGGAGCTCTCCCCCGGCCCAGGTGACCCCGCCGCCGACGTACTGGGAGTTCGCAAGATCCGCCCAAGGCATGTCGAGGCGACGGTAGAAGTCTTCGCCGATGATGTGCCGGGAGGTCATCAGCACGATTCCGAAGAATGCGTGGAAGGGCATCGCGGCGACGATGTAGCCGAGTTTGCCGATGTGCGGCAGCTGCCGGGGGGTGGGGTCCACGCCGATGACGAGGGAGTAGAACATCACCCCGACGATGAGGAAGTGAGTGTTCATCAGCTGGTGGCCCCAGTGGAACGGCATCAACTTGCCGAACATCGCCGAGAGGTAGAGCCCGTAGTAGGAGATGATGAAGAACGCGAAGACGAACAGCGGGTTGTACACCCACCGCAGCACTCGCCAGTTGAGCAGCCACGTGATCCACGTATGCAGGCCCGCCAACTCCTCGCGTTTGGGGCGTGCGGCGCGCAGCGCGAGGGTGATCGGCCCGCCGAGCACGAGGAAGACCGGCACCAGCATGTTCAGCGTCATGTGCACGATCATGTGAGTGGCGAAGTCCGGGGCGGAGTATTTGCCGAATCCCGAACTCGTGATGACGACGGCGATCACCCACCCGAGGCACCAGGCGATGGTACGCCCGATCGGCCAGGCATCTCCCCGGCGCGCGAGTCGGCGCACCCCGTAGAGGTATCCCCCCACGGCGGCGACGGCAAGGATGAGGAAGAACAGGTTGGGCCGCCAATGGGTGAACCAGACGGACCCGGAGACCGGCACATCGACGTCGTAGCCCATGAACACTTGCGGGATCGAGGTGGGCACGAAGTACTGCGGCGGCGGTTCGCGCAGCATCGTCGCCGCGGCCGCGAGCCAGCCGAGCGCCCCGGCGGCCGCGGCCGTCGTGACCCCGGCGAGGGCCCCCGCCGTCGCCTGTTTCTTCCGGGTGAGGCGGGCGCCGATGAGGAGCGCGAGAGCGAGGACGGCGGCGCTCACCCATTTGACGAGCAGCAGCCAGCCGGTGGCGCTCGCCGTCAGCGGGGTGCCGGCGAGCTTGAACCAGGCGATGAGCGGTTCGGGGGCGACGGTGAGCGCGAGCAGCACGGAGGTGGTGAGGAACAATCGGCGTAACAACGCGGGCGTGGGAAATTCGCCGAACGCCATGTTCGTCGCGGTCAGCAGGACGAGGCCGAACGCCCCCGCTTCGGCCAGGCCCTGGAAATAGGCGACGTCGGAGGCGAAGTCGTGGTTCGGCCCGACGAGCACATGCCCGACGGCCACGGGGGCGAGGACCGCCAACGCGGCGGCCCACAGCGCCGCGATGAACCACTCCCCGCGCCGGGAGAACTGGGTGATGAGGAACACCGCGAGCGCGCCGAGGACGTGAACGATCGAGGCGCCGGGGGCGTAGGCGGAGGAAACCAGATACGCCCAACCGCTCATCTCACCGAGCTCCGCGGGGGAGGTGCCGCTGGTGTCCAGGGCGCTCAGGGCCGCGAGGGGAACGGCGGAGAAGAGCCAGACGGTCGCGGCGACCCGAAGGATCGTCAGACCGATACTGGCGGGGGCGACCGGGCGGCCCTTCGTACGGCGCATGGCGAGCACTTGCCACATCAGTGCACCGATGGTGAACACCGAGGCCAATCTCGCGAGGGATTCCACGGCCGCGGTCAGCACTGCGACTCCCGATCCCGGGTAGGTCCGAGCGAGGGCCTCGTAGGGGGCTTCGCCGATCGACGAGGCGTAGAACGCTGGGGCGAGGATCGCGGCGGCGCCGGCGACAAGCAGCACCGCGCGGATAGGCTCCCCGCTGCGTGCACGGGCGAGCGAAACAGTGGCCAAAGCTCACTCCTGGAATCCGGGTTCCGGGGATAACACGACCACCCTACTACATCATGTAGTTGCTACCATGCACGCGGAGCTGGTAGCGTTCCCCGCGACCTACTACACGATGTAGAAAGCGAATGTCATGGTTGAGGGACCCGTGTTGCCGTGGGTGTTCACGGCGCTGTTCGGCGCGTTGACGATCTATTCACTCCTGCGGGTGGCGACGGACCTGTCCCGCCCGATACTCGCGGTCGGCCACCTCTTCCACGTGGCGATGTCGGCGGACATGGTCGCGATGTCCTGGCCCTGGTGGGAGGCCGTGCCCTGGCGCGCGGAGCTGGTCGTCTTCGTTGCTGCGACAGGATGGTACGTGCTCCTCACCGCGCTCGCCGCCGCCCGCACCCGTATCGATCTGGGGCCGCACCCGTGGTGGCATCAGTTGATGCACGCGGTGATGATGGCCGCGATGGTGTGGATGGTCGCGGCGATGCCCCCGGGTGACCACCACCACGAGCTCTCCGCGCTCGCCACCGGAACCGGCGGGGCGCTCACCGCCGCGCTGATCGGCTTCGGGATCCTCACCGCCGCCCAGTCGGTTCGCGGCATGCGTCGCCGAGAGCCGAGGAGCATCGGGCTCGATCACGTGGCGGCGACGGCGATGAACTTCGGCATGGCCGGGATGTGCGCCCTCATGCTCTAGTGCGCGCGCAGCAGGCGCCACGCCGTCGCGAGCGATGAGGGGCGCCAATCCCGATGCTCGAGCCGCCGTGCGCGTAACTCGAAGACGGCGTCACCGGTCGCCTCCCCCATCGCCACCAGCGTATTGGCATACCGGGCGGGGCCGACCCGGCGAGCAGCGGCGTCGTCGGCGATCAGCTCCACGAGCAGGAGCGCGGCGCGTTTGAATTCCCGCCCCGCGCGGAGTCGTTTGGGAAGGCACGCGGAGTTGATTTCTGCGAGCCGCACGATCGGGCCGTGCCACTGGCGCAGGTGCACGAGCTCGTGTTCGATGATCGCCTCGATCTTCGGGGCCGGGAGCGCCTCGAGGAGCCCGCGGGAGATGTAGACCTCCCGGGAGAGCGGGGAGCCGGTGTGGGCGGTGGGCTCCGGGGAGTCGAAGGTGACGATGGTGAAGCGCCCGCGCGCGTGGCGGGCCGTAGCGAGGGGCGCGACGAGGCGCAGATCTCGGTGTTGAGAGGAAGCGAGCGGTTCGGCGCGGGACCAGATGAGGGAGGCGGCCGCGCCTGCTGTTCCGAGCATCCCCCACGCGCCGAGGGTGAGAATCACGGAGCGGACCGGCGGCCCCGCCGGGTTCGCGGCGATCGCGCGGGCGACGACCACGCCGAGGAGGTAGGCACTGGCTCCGAAACCCCCGAGGAATGCGAGCAGCCAGGCCCCCAGGGCGAGGCGGGGGTAGGTGAGTTGCCAGGTGGAGCGCGCAAGCAGCAACGGTGCGAGCAGCGGCAGGAGAACGGCCACACCCGCGAGCACCAGCGGATTATTGAGCACGAGCGATTACCCGCCGAAGGCCTTTCGCAGGAGCTCGACGTCGCCCTGGTCAAGGTTCCCGGCGAACTTCAGCAGCGCCGCCTCCCGATCCTGGGAGGATCCCAGCGCTGAGAGCATGAGCGAACTCGTGTGCTCGTCATCGGAGCGGGACGGGGCGAACCGGTACCCCTGGGCCGCCGACCCCGAGCGGGTGACCATGTTCTTCCCCCGGAGCCGTTCCAGGACGGTGGACACGGTGGTGTACGCCGGTTTCGGGGCGGGGCAGGCCTCGCGGACGTCGCGCACGGTGAGGGGTTCAGTGGTTCGCCACAGGACGTCCATCACCTGTGCTTCCAGTTCACCGGATTTGCGGATTCTCGACACTCGCCTCCCTCCCTCACCGGCAGTTTACCCAAAGTCCCTGCCCGCTCGGGCTACTCGCGTGCCTTGTAGGTGAAGATCTCCTCGTCGAACACGTTGTAGCCCGCGTAGTCGAGCAGCTCATAGAGTTCGGCCCGGGTCTGCATCTGCGGCAGCACCGAGGTTTGCGAGCCCTCGTTCTTGATCGCTGACAGGCCGGCGTGGGCGGCCCCCATCGCCAGGCGCAGCAGCGTGACGGGGTAGATCACGAGCCGCACGCCCGCCCCGGCGAGTTGGGACGCAGTGAACAGCTCCGATTTTCCGAACTCGGTCATGTTCGCAAGGATCGGCACCGGCAGCGCGGCAGCGACCTGCTCGAACTCCGCCAGGGTGCGCAGCGCTTCGGGGAAGACGACCTCCGCGCCCGCCTCGACGAGCGCGTGGGCGCGCTCGATCGTTGCCTCCACCGATGCCTGGGCGCGGATATCGGTGCGGGCGATGACGAGGAAGTTCTCGTCGCGGCGCCCCGCTACCGCAGCGCGCAGACGCTTGGCGGCGGTGTCGACGTCGACCACCTCCTTGCCATCGAGGTGCCCGCAGCGCTTGGGGTTCACTTGGTCCTCGATGTGCGCCCCGGCGACACCCGCGTCCTCCAACGCCTGGATCGTGCGCGCGACGTTCATCGGTTCCCCGAAGCCGGTATCGGCATCGACGATCGTCGGCAGGTTCGTCATCTGGGCGATCTGGCCCGAACGCCCCGCCACCTCGGTGAGGGTGGTGAGGCCGATGTCGGGGAGGCCGAGTTCGGCGCTCATCACTGCACCGGACACGTACACCCCGTCGAAGCCGAAACTCTCGATCATCTTCGCTGCGAGCGGGTTGAACGCCCCGGGGAACTGGAGGAGGCCCTCACCTTCGAGCGCCTCGCGCAGGTTCGCCCTGCGCGAGGCCGCGTTCACGTTTGCGCCGAGCATCAGAAGAGTCCCTTGGGCAGGTCGATCGCCTCGAGCAGCCCGGGTTTCGCCAGGACGTTCAGGCTCCGCACGCCCTCGGCGTCGAGCTCGGGCAGGCGGGCGACCATGGTGAGGAACCGGTCGATCTCCTCGGGGGTGGCGACCTCGTCGGCGAGAGTGTGGAATTTGTTCACGTACTGCTCCCGCGCGAACGGACGCGCCCCGAAGGGGTGGGCGTCGGCGACAGCGATCTCGTCGGTGATCACCCGGCCATCACTGAGCGTGATCTCCACTCGGCCGCCGAAGGCCTTCTCGTTCGGATCGGGCGAGTGGTAGCGGCGTGTCCACTCCGGGTCTTCCACGGTGGTGATCTTGTGCCAGAGGGCGACGGTGTCCGCGCGCTGGGCGCGCTCGGGGGCGTAGGAGTCGACGTGGTGCCAGCCGCCGTCCTGGAGCGCGACGGCGAGGATGTAGGGGATGGAGTGGTCGAGGGTCTCCCGCGTCGCGGTCGGCTCATACTTCTGGGGGTCATTCGCCCCGGAGCCGATGACGTAGTGGGTGTGGTGGGAGGTGTGCAGGACGATGGCTTCCACGTTCTGCGGATCGGTCACTTCTGGGTGCTCGTTGTGCAGTTTCCGAGCGAGGTCGATGAGCGCCTGGGACTGGTACTCGGCCGAGTGCTCCTTCGTGTAGGTCTCCAGGATCCCGCGCTTCGGGCTCCCCGGGGCGGGCAACTGGACCGTGTAGCGCGCCTCCGGCCCGGAAAGGAGCCACGCGATGACGCCGTCCTCCCCTTCGTAGATGGGTTCGGGTGAGGTCTGGCCCCGCATCGCGCGGTCGACGGCTTCGATGGCGATCTTTCCCGCGAACGCTGGGGCGTAGGCCTTCCACGTCGAGATCTGCCCCTTGCGCGACTGCCGGGTCGCGGTCGAGGTGTGCAACGCCTGACCGATCGCCTGGAAGATCGTCTCGACGTCGAGCCCGAGCATCGTCCCGATCCCGGCGGCTGCGGCCGGCGCGAGGTGGGCGACGTGATCGATCTTGTGTTCGTGCAGGCAGATCGCTTTCACGAGCGCGACGTGGATCTCGTAGGCGGTCGCGAGCCCCGCGTTGAGGTCCGCGCCGGTCCTGCCGAGGTGTTCGGCGACGGCGAGCAACGGGGGAATGTTATCGCCGGGGTGGGAGTAGTCCGCGGCGAGATAGGTGTCGTGGTAATCCAATTCACGCACGGCCACGCCGTTCGCCCATGCCGCCCATTCCGGGCTGACCTTATCGGCGACCCCGAAGACGGAGGAACCCGGGGAGTACGGGTGGTCGAGCGCCTGCGCGCGGGCCGCGACGACCGGCTCCCGCTGCACCGAGGCCATCGCCACCGCCGCATTGTCGATGATGCGGTTGATGATCATGTCGGTGACGTCGTCGTCCACCGGCACACGATCGGCCGCGAGGGAGGCGAGCTTGTATGCGAGCTGTTCCTCACGCGGAAGCTCCTCTTCACTGCGGTGGGTACGGAGAGGGTGGGAAATCACCGAGGTTCCTTTCGTCAGGGCCAAACACCTTCTAGCGTATACATAGCCGGGCAGATTAGCCAGGGATTCGCAACCCTTCCACAGAAATGTATACATTGGGCGTGGCCCCGGGTGGTCGACGCGCGATCGCGGGCGGCGCGGTGAGGATCCGCTCACGGGGGCACCATCGCCCCGGGGAACGGGGCGAGCTAGGGCTTTCACCGGCCGGGCGCGTATCCTGAGGCCATGCTCAATCCGCTGCCTTCCACAAGGCCTCTTTCTCGCGTGCTCGCGGCGCTCGTGGCCGCGGCCCTCATCGCCGTGCTCATCGGTTTCGGGACCCCCGCCAGCGCCCACAGCGTGCTGCTGGGCACGGACCCCGACGACGAGGAACAGCTCGCCGCCGCCCCGCAGGAGGTCTCGTTAACGTTCAACGAGGACATCACCGAGTTGGGCACCGAAGTCGTCATCACCACCGAGGACGAGGAAGTGGTCAGCGACGGCGACGCCGTTATCGACGGGCCCGTCGTCACCCAGGGGCTCGTGGAGGACCGCCCCGCCGGTGCCTACACAGTCACCTGGCGTGCGGTGTCCGCCGATGGCCACCCGATCTCAGGGGAGTTCACGTTCACGGCGGCGGAATCCGCCTCGGGCGAGACCGGCGAGGAGGAGGGCACGGACGATTCGCCCGCGCCGGGTGAGGAGGACACCCAGGACGCCGAGGACCCCGCCGATGCGCAGGACGATGGTGACGACGACTCCGCCGCCGCGGAGGACGCGGGCGGCATCAGCGCGAGCACGTGGGTGATCATCGGGGTCCTCATCGTCGCAGCGATCATCCTCGTCACCGTCCTCGCCCGCGGCATGAGCTCCTCCAAGCGCGAGGAGTAACCGTGGTCCCCCGCTCCGAGGCGGCTCGCGGCCTGGAGTTCGCCCGCGACGCACCTGAGCGGGCGGTGGTACAGATCCGCGTCGACGGCGACTGGCAGGCCCATTCGTGGAACCTACGCACCGGGAGCGTCGTCACGGCGACGGACGGGGCCGCTACCGCTGCGCGGATCTCTCCCGACGGGCAGTGGCTCTGGTGGTTCGACGACGCCACACAGCTGTGGTGGCGCACCCCGTTCGGTTCCTCCCCGCGAGGACGGCGGGAACGCCCGCTCCGGCTCCACCCCTCCCGCGGCGTCGACGTCGCGGTGGGCGGGGACGGTACGGCACTCGTGTCCCGCCCCGCCCCCACGACGGGCCGGCTCCTCTCCCTCCTTCCGGTGGGGCGGGTGCGCGCGGGCGCCGAGCCGGCCTTCCTCGGATCGTTCTCAGCCATCCGCTCGTTCCACCGCAGCCCGGATGACGGGCTCCTCGCCGTCGACACCGGCGAGGAGATCTATGTGTGCTCGGCCTACACCGGCCAAGTGATCAGCGTGGAACGGGCCGGCGGGGAGTGGGCGGCCGCGGGGTTCACCGCAGACGGCGCCGTCGTCCTCATCCGCGCCCCGGCGGGCGAGGACCGCGATCCGGCGCCCGTGATCGGCGCGCAGTTGTGGCACCCACGCAGCGCCCTGCGGCGAACCCTGCCGTTCGGGGAGGTCGAGCCCGCGCGGCTCACCCTCGCCTACCGCGGCACCGGGGCCCTGCTCGAGGCGTGGGAGCCCACCGGGGAAAGCGGGGCCGACGGGTCTCGGCTCTGCCTGTACTCGCTCGCCTTCGACGGGTCATTGCCCACCCGGATCGGCCCGACCATCGGTTCGATCCAGCCGGGCTCAGCCGTCGGCGGGCCCGGCGGCGCGGCCTACGCCATCTGGCACGCGCCGGAGGCCCCGGCTCGGCTCGTCAACCTCACCGAGTGCGAAGCGAACCTCGATCCCGCCGCGCCCGCCCACCGGCAGTATCGCCCCGTCGTGGGCGGTTACGGCGACTGAGGGAACCGGCCGCTAGGCGCCCGCGGCGAGGAGCTCGGCGATCTGCACGGTGTTCAGAGCTGCGCCCTTGCGCAGGTTGTCGTTGGCGAGGAACAGCGCGAGCCCCTTCCCCTCCGGCGCGGAGAGATCCGCACGGATCCGGCCGACGAACGTCGGGTCCGCCCCAGCGGCCTGGAGCGGGGTGGGGACGTCGGCGAGTGCGACCCCGGGGGCCTCGGCGAGCACCTCCTGCGCGCGTTCGGGGCTGATCTCGCGGGAGAACTCCGCGTTGATCGACAGCGAGTGGCCGGTGAACACCGGCACGCGCACGCAGGTTCCGGAGACCAGGAGTTCGGGGAGGTCGAGGATCTTGCGGGATTCGTCCCGAAGTTTGCGGTCCTCGTCGGTCTCACCGGAGCCATCGTCGAGGAGGCCGCCGGCGAGCGGAACGACGTTGAATGCGATCGGGCGCACGTACACGTCCGGGTCGGGGAAGGTGACCGCAGAGCCGTCGGTGACGAGCGCCGTCGCGTCCTGCGTGAGCGCGGCGCGCACCTGCGAGTCGAGCTCCTGCACCCCGGCGAGTCCGGAGCCGGAGACCGCCTGGTAGGTGGAGACGATGAGCCGGGTCAGCCCCGCCTCGTCGTGGAGCGCCTTGAGCACGGGCATCGCGGCCATCGTCGTGCAGTTGGGGTTCGCAACGATCCCCTTCGGCGCGTTGTCCAGCGCCCCAGGGTTCACTTCGGCGACGACGAGGGGAACCTCGTCGTCCCCGCGCCATGCGGAGGAGTTGTCGATGACCGTCACCCCAGCCTCGGCGAACCGGGGTGCCTGCGCCCGCGAGGTTGCCCCGCCGGCGGAGAACAGGGCGATGTCGAGGTCGGCGACGTCGGCGGTCGCGGCGTCCTCCACCGTGATCTCCTCACCGCGGAAGGGAAGCTTCTTGCCCGCCGACCGGGCCGAGGCGAAGAGGCGCACCGAGGCGGCCGGGAAGTTCCGCTGCTCGAGCAGGTCCCGCAGGACCTCCCCTACCTGTCCGGTTGCTCCAACAATTCCAATATTCACACTCATCGACCCGTTCCTCCATATACGACTGCTTCGACCTCGGAGGCGTCGAGCTCGAACGCGGAGTGGACGGCGCGAACCGCCTCATCCAGGTCCTCGCTGCGTACGACCACCGAGATCCGGATCTCCGAGGTGGAGATCATTTCGATGTTGATACCTGCATCCCGAAGCGCGCCGAACAGCTTCGCGGAGACCCCCGGGTGGGAACGCATTCCCGCGCCGACCAAGGAGAGCTTTCCGACGTTCTCGTTGTACACGAGGTCGGCGAATCCAAGTTCGTCTTGAATGTCGGCGAGCGCGGTGCGGGCGGCTTCGGCGTGGTCTTCGGGAAGGGTGAAGGACACGTCGGTGAGTCCGGTTTCTACTGCGGAGACGTTCTGCACGATCATGTCGATGTTGCACCCGTGGGCGGCGACGACTTCGAAGATGCGCGCGGCCGTGCCGGGGCGGTCGGGCACGCCCTTGACCGTGACTTTGCCCTGCGAACGGTCGTGGGCGACGCCTGAAATGATCGGGGCTTCCATGTTGCCTTCTTCCTCGTCAGTGACGGTCGTGCCGGGGAGGTTGGAGAATGATGAACGGACGTGGAGTTTGACCCCGTGGCGGCGGGCGTATTCGACCGCCCGAAGGTGCAGGATCTTCGCGCCGTTCGCCGCGAGTTCGAGCGTCTCTTCGCTCGTGATTCGGTCGATCTTGCGGGCCGCGGGCACGATCCGGGGATCGGCGGTGAAGAGGCCGTCGACGTCGGAGTAGATCTCGCAGACATCCGCCCCCAGCGCCGCCGCGAGCGCAACGGCGGTCGTGTCGGATCCGCCCCGGCCGAGAGTGGTGACGTCGTTCGTTGACTGGGTCACGCCCTGGAACCCCGCGACGATCGCGACCTCGCCCCCCGCGAGGGTATCCGCGACTCGTTTCGGGGTGACGTTGAGGATGCGGGCGTTGCCGTAGGCGTTGTCGGTGATGAGGCCCGCCTGTTGGCCGGTGAACGCTTTGGCTCGCACGCCGTGCCCGGAGATCGCGATCGCGAGCAACGCCATCGAGATCCGCTCCCCCGCGGTGAGGAGGATATCCATTTCACGGGTGGGCGGGTGTTCGGACAACGCCGCCGCGAGGTCGATGAGCTCATCCGTTGTGTCCCCCATCGCGCTCACAACGACGACGACGTCGTGGCCCTCGCGTTTGGTCGAGGCGATGCGTTCCGCGACCCGGGCGATACTTTCAGCGTCGGCAACAGAGGATCCGCCGAACTTCTGGACGATCAAAGACACGTAAAACTCCGCAAAAATCTGCAGGCAGCAGGACGGATACATTGTAGTCCCCGTTCGGGGCTCGGACACTGTGGAGTTCACCACGTGGGAACTGAAGGGCCGCCGTGGCGCCGGGCGCGGGCGGTCACGTGAAGGCGATATCCCACGAGATCCGGAGGATGAGGGCGAATACGACGACGAGGAACACCACTCGGATGAACGTCGCCCCTTTCGCGATCGCCATCCGTGCCCCGGTGTAGCCTCCACACATATTCGCGATCCCGAGAACGATCCCGGCGCTCCACACCACTGCGCCGCTGGGGATGAAGAAGATCAGCGCACCGAGGTTGGTGGCGAAATTGACGATCTTCGCGATCGCGGTCGCGGGGAGGAACGCGTAGCCGACCATGCCCACGAGCCCGAGCACGAGGAAGGTCCCCGTTCCGGGGCCGAGCAGCCCGTCGTAGAGACCGAGCACTGCGCCGAGGAGCAGGGCGGCGAGCAGGTGGGTGCGCCCCTGCCAACGCAGGTTCGTCACCACCCCCAGGTGGGGTTTGGCGATCGTGTAGATCGCGACGCCGATGAGTACGAGGAGGATGAGGATCCGCAGCGCGTGGGCGGGAATGAGGCTCGCGAGCCGCGCACCGAGGATCGCGGTGAGGAGCGCGACGCCCGCCATGGGCAGGCCCGTGCGCAGGTCGGGTTGGATCCTGCGGTAATAGGTGAGGGAACTGACGGATGTGCCCATGATCGAGCCGACCTTGTTCGTCGCCAGCGCGTTCAGCGGCGTCATCCCCGGCACGAGCAGCAGCGCGGGGAGTTGCAACAGCCCGCCACCGCCGACGACCGCGTCGATCCACCCGGAGGCGAAACCTGCGAGCGCGAGGAGGGCGAGGGCGGTCAGGGAGAGGTCGAGGCCCGCGGCGAGATCCACAAGGAGACTTACCGCTCGCTGGTGGGGTCGGCGGCGGCGAGCGCGTCGATCTGCGCGGCCAAGGCGGTGTCGTCGTCGACGTCGAGGCGGAGGTGGGAGATCACGGTGAGCAGTGCCCGGGAGGCCGCGAGCGCGCGCTCGCCCCAGTGGGAGAGGTAGGAGAACTGCCACCACCACAGCGCCTCGGATGCGTGCCCGGCGTGGTAGTGGCTCAGCCCGGTTGCCACGGCGATCCCGACGTCGGCGAGATCGTTGGCGAGAGAGGCCGTCACCGTTTCTGATGAGACGAGCGGGTCGGCGACGTCGGTGTACTCATCCATCCCGGCGAACAGGTTCGCCAGCGAGGTGCGGATCGGCTCGAGATCCGCTTCGGGGCCCTCGTCGGGTTCGAACCGGTGCCGGGGAACGACGTCGACGATCGCCCCCAGGCGCGCGCCGATCGCGGCGAGGTCGCTCGTTGCGAGGAGGAGCAGGGAAATACTCGCCTCGGGGTTGCTGCCGGCGGCCACCTCGGCGAGCATGTCGAGGAAGGCCGTGCCCGCTCGGGACACGGTGTCGGCGAGGACGAGGAGGTCCTCGTCGAGGGCGCCGGGCTGCGGTTCAGACATCGACGGTTCGCCGCCCTTCGAATGCGCGCCCGAGGGTGACCTCGTCGGCGTACTCCAGGTCCCCGCCGACGGGAAGGCCGGAGGCGAGGCGGCTCACGGTGATCCCCATGGGTCGCAGGAGCCGGACGAGGTACGTCGCGGTGGCTTCCCCCTCAACGTTGGGGTCGGTCGCGATGATGATCTCAGTGATCGGCTCCTCGGAGAGCCGGGTCATGAGTTCGCGGATGCGCAGGTCATCGGGGCCCACCCCATCGATCGGGTTAATCGCCCCGCCGAGCACGTGGTAGCGACCGCGGTATTCTCGGGTGCGTTCGATCGCGACGACGTCCTTCGCCTCCTCGACGACGCAGATCACCTCGGGATTGCGCCGAGGGTCGGCGCAGATCCGGCACTCTTCTTGTTCGGCGATGTTTCCGCAGACCTGGCAGAACCGGACCTTTTCCTTGACTACCGTGAGTGCGCGGGTGAGGCTTTCGATGTCCTCCGGGTCGGCGGCGAGCACGTGGAACGCGATACGTTGGGCGCTCTTGGGCCCGACCCCGGGTAGTCGGCCGAGTTCGTCGATGAGGTCTTGGACGGCACCTTCATACATGCCTTACCCCTTTCAGTCGTCGACGATCTCGTCGATTACGGTTCCTCCCAGCATCTTCGCAACCAGCGGCGGCCCGACCAAATCGGATCCGCCGATGTCTGCGTCATCCGGCGAGTACTCATCGTAATCGTCCGGCGGCTCCGCCGCAGGTATGTCCGCCTCCCACGGTGGTGAGGGGTGCCCGCTGGGGGAAGGAGCCCCCGCTGGGCGATGAGGCGTCGCCGGAGCAGAAGGACCGGCCGGAGCAGGGGGTTCTGCGGGTCCAGCCGGCTCGGCCCCTGCGCTCGCGCCACCCGTTGCCTGCCCGGGACGCTCCCCTTCGGGCCGCGCCTGGGCCGGCGGGCCGCTCTCCGCCCGCGGCTGCGGTGGCTGTGAAGTCGGCCCCGGTTGGGTGCGCGGGGGCTCGCTCGGTCCCGATTGCGGGGGCCGCCCCGGCCCGGGGTTCGGCGCCGGTCGAGGCGTGGATGGGGGCCCGGATCTGCCGCCAGCACCGACGATCGTCGTTTCGATCCGGAGGTTCATCCCCAGGGTGTCTGCGAGCGCGCGGCTCAGCGGCTCCGCGTGGGCGCCTCCCTGGAAAGCGGATGCCAGCCCGGCGGTGGAGAATCCGATCGTGAGGACCCCGGGCTGCAGATCGACGACCTGGGCGTCTTGTGCGACGAGGACCCACGAGGACCTCTTCAAGCGGGCGAGGGTTTGCAACACTTCCGGCCAGCGGTTGCGCAGTTGCTGCACCGTGAGATCACTCCCGCCGGTCTCGCCCGGGCGTTCTCCCGAATCGGCCGGCGCTTCTTGCCGCTGCGGTGCCGCTGGCCCGGCCGGTGGGGTCCTTCGCGACTGCGGCGCCTCCTGCTGCGGCCGCTCCTGCTGGGGTCGCTCCTGCTGCGGTGGCTGCTGCCGTGGTTCGTGCGACGCACCGGCGGGCGCGGCGGCCTGCCCCTGCGCCGGCGGTTCGGGGGCCGGCGGTTCGGGGGCCGGTGGTTCCGTGGCCGGCGCGGTTGGTGCGCTCCCTGGCACCTGCACACTCGGCCAGCCGTCATCACCAGTCTTTTCTCGGTGCGCCTGGGCAGCGGCCTGCCATGCGGCGGCCGCGGGCGCGGGTGCCTTCTCCGGTTCCTCCCGCTCGCGGGGAGCCGGCGCGGGGCCAGAGGAGACGGGCGCAGAGGAAGCTGGTGCAGGGGAGGCGGGTGCGCGCGGGTCTCGGCTTTCCGTTTTCACCGGAGCGCTCTGGGGACCAGGCACGACGACGCTGGGGGCACCTGTCGCGGGCGCGGGGCCAGTCGAGGGCGAGGGCCCGCCGGCTGGAGCGGTCGGGGCAGGAGTAGCTCCCGATTCGATCCGGTCCAAACGTACCGCGAGCGCCCGGACCCCTTCCTCGGCAGCGGGGAGCAATAGGCGCGCGCACAGGAGCTCTAGCTGCAGCCGGGGCGAGGTGGCACCGACCATTTGGTCCAACGCGTCGTGCACGAGATCCGCCGCCCGGGAACAGGTCGCGGCACCGAGATGCTGCGCCTGGGTGCGCATCCGCTCCAGTTGGTCCGCAGCGACCTGGGGCAAGACGGCCTTCGCGCTCTCCCCCGCGGCGAGCACGACGATGAGGTCGCGGAAGCGTTCGAGGAGATCCTCCGCGAACCGGCGGGGCGAGTGCCCCGAGGAGATGACCTGTTCGACGACCCCGAACAGGCCCGCGCCGTCGTGAGCCGCGAGCGCGGCGACGGCGTCGTCAAGCAGACCTTCCGGAGTGTACCCCAGGAGCGCAACGGCGCGCTCGTACCCCACCACGCCGTCGATCGCCCCGGCCATGAGCTGATCGAGAACGGAGAGGCTGTCACGCACGGAACCGGCACCCGCACGCACGACGAGGGGGATGACGCCGTCCTCGATGCGAATATCTTCCGCCTGGGCGAGCTCGGTGAGGTAGGCACTCAGCCGCTCCGGCGGGACGAGACGGAACGGGTAGTGGTGCGTGCGGGACCGGATCGTGCCGATGACCTTCTCCGGCTCCGTCGTCGCAAACACGAATTTCACGTGTTCCGGTGGCTCTTCCACGAGTTTCAGCAGCGCGTTGAACCCTTGGGTGGTGACCATGTGCGCTTCGTCGATGATGAAAATCTTGTATCGATCACGAGCCGGGGCGAAGATTGCCCGCTCCCGCAGGTCCCGGGCGTCATCCACGCCCCCGTGGGACGCAGCGTCCAACTCCACCACGTCGAGGGAACCGGGCCCACCGCGGGCGAGATCGACGCAGGAGTCACATTCTCCACACGGACTGCCCGTGGGACCCTGGGCACAGTTGAGGCAGCGGGCGAAAATCCGCGCCGAGGTCGTCTTCCCGCATCCGCGCGGACCTGAGAAAAGATAAGCGTGGTTGATCCGGCCACTGTCGATTGCTGCGACGAGCGGTTCAGTGACGTGCTCTTGGCCGATGACGTCAGCAAACGTATCCGGCCGGTATCGGCGGTACAGGGCAGTGTTCACGGTTTCCACCTTGCCCACTCTAGGCCGAAGCGCTGACTTTCACCCAGCGAGTAGGGCACAGTTGTGAGTATCTCGATTCGTTGTTTTTGATGTGGAGGAAACGGAGGGCGAACGTGAACGGTGACGCTCGTGCACGCGCTTTGGTCGCCGCGCAGTTCCTCGCCCTGGGTGTGCTCGCGCTGCCCGAACGTCGGCGCCGGCGCTCCAGGCGGCGACGAGCGCTCGGGTGGGGGCTCATCGTTGGCGGCGGGGCTCTCGCGGCGGCGGGGGCGGCTGCCCTCGGCCCCGATCTCCGGCCGCTTCCGCTTCCCCGGGCGGGGGCCACGTTGCGCAGTTCCGGCCCGTACGCAAGGCTTCGCCACCCGATCTACGCCGGAATCTTCACAGCGGCGGTGGGGAGAACGATCGCGACCGGCGGGCGCCGGCACGCCCTGGCGACCGCCAGCCTCGGGGCGATCTTGAGCGCGAAGGCGAGACTTGAGGAGAAGCTGCTTGGCGACGTCGTCGATTATCGTGCGTACGAAGCAGCAGTGCCTCGATGGGGGCTCGGCCGATAGAGACGTCGCCGGAGAGAATAGGGACCCCCCGCGCACCCGTCAGAGCCCACCTGCCCTTGCTGCCTTCCGGCCCTGGGGGAGTTCAGTGAGGTAACGCCACACGAGGGGTCGGTTGGTAGTCTACCTCGTTTGGCGCACGTGCCAATTCGGGGTGAATGACATCACGTCGGCTCGGTTCGGAATTTTTAAAATTATTGGCTATCCTTCTAAACGCTTGGAGGATTCGCATAGTGGCCTAGTGCGCACGCTTGGAAAGCGTGTTGGGTGAAAGCCCTCGAGGGTTCGAATCCCTCATCCTCCGCCACCAGTGATGATCACCTTGCTTCGCATCTGGGTGAAGCGGGGTGATCATCTAGCTTCCGGGTGGAGAGCAGACCTGGTTACCGTTGGTAGCGGTCGACGAACGCCGCGAGGATCTCGTGTGCGGGATCGACGTCGACGCTGCTGAGTTCTGCGAGAGTGTCCTCGGCCTCTTCCGGGTCGATGTATCCGTGCCCGAGGTAGGCGTAAACCCGGGCGGTGAGGACCTCAATATCGAGTTCGGGGTGGAACTGGGTCGCGTACACGTTGCGCCCGACGCGGAACATTTGGATCGGGCACACATCCGAGCCTGCGAGCACAACGGCCCCGGCCGGGACCGTCGAGAGTGCCTCCTTGTGCCCCACGTAGGCCCGAAACTCGTGCGGGATCCCCTCCAGTAGAGGGTCGGCCGCGCCCTCCGGCGAGAGACGAATGGCGGGGGCGGAGACGGGCTCTGAATATTGCCCATCGACGACGGCACCGAGGTGCGTCCCGAGCACCCCGATCCCGAAGCACGCTCCGAAGAATGGGAAGTCGCGCGCGAGCACCTGCGAAATGAGGCGGTCGAGGTCTGCTTCGATGCGCTGCTGCTGCGGTCCTTTGACCTCGTCGGACACGTTGAAGGGACTCCCGCCGAGGATTATCCCCGAATAGATCTCAAGGTCGAGATTCGGCAGTGGGGCAAGGTCGAGTCGGAAGAATTCCAGCTCCTCGTGGGTCAGCCCGGAATAGCGCAGGAAGGCACCGTAGTCCGCGAGCGCTATCTCATCTTCATCACGCGTGGTGATGAATAGGAATGGTTTCACCGGTTTCGTCTCTTCCTATGCGTGCGCAATCGCGATCGCGGAAAGGATGAAGAGGCCCCACACAGCCAGCGAGGCGTATCCGAGGCCGAGTCCGCCGCGGGCGATGTGTAGGCCGGTCCGGCTCCTATCGCGGATGGCGATGTGACCGCACACGACCGCGCCGAGGGAGAGCACTGGAAACAGAACGCCGATGATCCCCAACACGATGCTCGTCGTCGCAAGCGGGTTCTTCGCTGGCTTCGGCTGGGTGTACCCCGGGGTCGCGAACACCGTCTCCGGCCGGGCGGGCGCTGCGGAGTAGGGCGAGACGTATGTTTCTGGCTCAACGGGTTGCCACATCGCCGTCACTCCTCTTCCTCATCGGACGCGTCGTCGTCCGCCGATTCCTCTTCATCGGCGTCCTGGTCCTCGGCCTCGGTCTCCGCGGGAACGCAACCATCCGGGGCGGGAATCGGTTCATCGGGGGCGAGGAGGAGATCCCCCTCGCTGCGCACCTCCGAGAAGCCTGACCCCAGGACGATGTCGACGATCGGTTCGGTGCGGGTGTCAATGACGATCTGGGCATCGGGGATGAGGTCCGCGACGGTGTAGCCGACGTCCAGATACTCCGGCCCCACGAGGACCTTCGCGCTTCCTAGATAGAGATCGCTCGCGTTGTCGATGGTCTCGACGTTGACGCCGTGTGCGGTGATCTCGTCCGCCGTTCGCGCCCCAAGGCCGCTCGTCTCGGTCGAGTTCATCACGTTCACCGAAATCTCGTCGAGGGCCACTGCCGTCGCGTCTTCCGGCGGGCACGGTTGAGTGACGACCGGTGGCTCGGTCGGTTCTGACGACTTCACTTCCAGTTCGAACGGCGGCGGGACGATCTCCGCCCAGACCGCGCCCGCGAACAGTGCCGATCCGAGGAGCACCGCAGTTATCGACCCGAAGATGACTGTTTGCCGCTGCTGCATCCGTTTTCGCCGGGCGGCGCGCGCACGTGCCGCTTGCTGCGCGGGAGAGTCGTTCACCGGGGGTGGCCTTTCGCGTGGTCGGAAGAAACTACAACATATTGTTCCCGACGAGTGGGGAAATTACCTAAATTTCATAGTTCTAATACGCGAGCGTGGAGGACATTACGCTGCGCGAGCGCGGCGCGGAGCGCGCGGTGCAGCCCACTTTCGAGGTAGAGCACGCCCTCGAAGGAGACGACGTGAGCGAATAGATCCCCGTAAAAGGTCGAATCTTCAGCGAGGAGGCTGCGCAGATCCAGGGTCGTCTGCGTAGTGACGAGCTGGTCGAGGCGGACTTGCCGGGGCGGGATGTCGGCCCATTCACGCGGCGTTTGCCGACCGTGGTCAGGATAGGGGCGCCCGTTACCAACTGCTTTGAAGATCACACTTCTAGATGGTAATCGCCGCCGCTTCTGATGGCATCCAACTCAGGTCTCATCTCAGACACATTTTCTCCTCCTTTCGGATGGCTCCGGCTACCCGTTCCCGCTCACCGAGTCATCGTTGCGGTTGTTGGCCGGATCGGGCACGTCGGCGACGAACAGGATCTCGACCCCCAGCACTATCGCGCAGACGACGCTGATCGAGCCGGGGATCGCCAGCAGCACGAGGTGGACGACTCCCGTGGGGCTCTCGGTGAAGACGAACACCCACCCGGCCGCGAGTGAGACCGCCGCGGAAATGCCCCCGATCCGCGAGGTGTACTCGAAGAGCAGTTCGTGCCACAGACCCCGATCCGTATCCCGGGAGCGAATATCGATGGCGAAGAACACGAGGATTACAGCGAGAAACGAGATGAACCCGATCATCTCTTCAGCAGCTAAGGTACGCATGCGCCTACGCTAGCGAGCCTGCCCGCGCCATCCCCGATACACTCGCCCCTCCCCGCAAGAAGTGCCGATAAGCTGGGACGTAGCTAATGCCCCTGACGAATCGCCTCATTGTTGAGCAAGGACTTTCAATACCATGACCGCTGCCCTCGCCCACCTTCGGGCGGACTACGACACCCAAGCCGGCAAGTCGCTCGCTCTACCGCTCGCAGGTGCGACGGTTTGGGCCGCTGCCGGTATCGTCTCGCTTTTCGTGAGCCCGAGGAACGCCACGTTCGTACTCATCCTGGCAACGGGGGTCATTTTCCCTCTCGGATTGCTCTTCGCCCGCGTTCTTCGGGAAAAGCTCCTCAACAACACCAATCCCCTGGCTAAACTCATGGCGCTGTGCGTGCTGATGGTCAACCTCCTGTGGGCCGTTCACCTCACGCTGCTCTATACGGCGCCCGACCTCATCCCGCTCACCCTCGGCATCGGGTTGGGGCTCCACTGGATCGTGTTCTCCTGGATCATCCAGCACCCGGTCGGGATCATTCACGCGATTGCCCGCACACTCCTCGCCACGGTCGCGTGGTGGGCCTTCCCCGACCATCGAGTCGGTGCGGTGTGCACCGTTGTTGTCCTTGCCTACCTGTACACCGTTGTCACGCTCCGCGGCCGC
>DATGUB010000089.1:0-43395 GCA_035301585.1 Beutenbergiaceae bacterium
ACCGCGGAATGGACAGCGTTGGAGAGCCCGATGCCGTCCAATCGGGCGAGCGCCCGCCCCGGCCGGGCCGGCGCAGTGATCTTCCCGGCGGGCACCTTCCCCGCGACCTGCAGGCGCCTGCCTTTCAGTCCGGTGGGCCACTGCTTCCGAGGAGTGATCTCGACCCCGGGGCGGTGCAGGGACGCCGCGGCGCTCGCGGCGGCGCTGGCATCGGGCAGCACCGGCGCAGGCACCCCGCCGCAATTATCGCAGCGGCCACACTGGTGGGCCTCGCCGAGGGTGGGATCATCGAGGCACGCCCGCAGGAAGGCCATCCGGCACTGCGTGCTCACCTCGTAGTCGAGCATCGCCTCCTGCTCGGCGACCCGCGCGGCCTCCACCCGCGCGTAGCGTGCAGCGTCGTACTCCCACGCGTTGCTCGTGGCGATCCACCCGCCCCGCACCCGGCGCACCGCGCCCTCGACGTCGAGGACCTTCAACATGAGCTCCAGGCGATTTCGGCGCAGGTCCACGTGCGTTTCCAGGGCGGCCGTCGACATCGGCCGCTCGCCCTCGGTGGGCAGGGCGGCGAGGGCAGCCCTCACGTCGGCAGGATCGGGGAAGGAGAGCGAACCGAAGTAGTCCCAGATCGCCCGATCGCTCTCGCCGGGCAGGAGCACGACGTCGGCCCGCCGCGTCGCCCGGCCGGCGCGCCCGATCTGTTGGTAGTACCCGATCGGGGAGGGCGGGGCGCCCAGGTGGATGACGAAGGCGAGGTCCCCTTTATCGAACCCCATCCCCAGCGCGGAGGTGGCGATGAGCGCCGTCACCTCGTTCGCCAACAGCGCCCCTTCCAGCTCCTCGCGCTCCTCGGTGGGGGTGGCGCCGGTGTAGGCGGCCACGTCGAGTCCCTGTTCACGCAAGAACCGGGACGTCTCCTGGGCCGCGGCGACGGTGAGGCAGTAGACGATCCCTGAACCGGCGAAGGCGGGAAGGTGCTGCGCGAGCCAGGCCAGTTGCGCGGCGTGGTCGGCTCTCGGGGCGACGGCGAGGTGCAGGGAGGAGCGGTCGAGCCCGCCCCGCAGGGTGAGCACTTGCGCGCCGAGTTGCTCGGCGACGTCGGCGCTGACGCGTTCGTTCGCCGTCGCCGTCGTTGCGAGCACCGGCACACCGGCGGGTAGCTCGTGAAGCAGCGTGGCGATCCGGCGATAATCGGGGCGGAAGTCGTGCCCCCAGTCCGAGATGCAATGGGCCTCATCGATGACGACGAGCCCGGCGGTGCGCGCGAGGTGGGGGAGCACCTCGTCGCGGAAGGTGGGGTTATTCAACCGCTCGGGGGAGCACAGCACGACGTCGGCGCCGTCGCGGGCGATGAGGCGGTGCAACTCCTCCCAGTCGCCGGTGTTCGTCGAATTCAGCGTGATCGCCGTGATCCCGGCCCGGCGGGCAGCACTCACCTGGTCGCGCATGAGCGCAAGCAGCGGGGAGATGATGAGGGTCGGCCCGCTGCCCCGCGCACGCAGCAACGCCGTCGCGATGAAATACACGGCCGATTTCCCCCAGCCCGTCCGTTGGACAACCAGGGCCCGGGCGGCGTCGACTACGAGGGCGCGGATCGCCTCCCACTGATCATCCCGAAGCGAAGCGTCCGCGTGGCCGACGAGTCGGGTAAGAATTTCCGCGGCTTCCGCGCGAATGGGATGGTCAACCATTGCTCCAGCGTAACCACCCGAGATGTACCAATCGCAATCAGATCGTAACCTTAACCCCGGTCCAAAAGTAGGTTCGTGAGGTTAACTAACTCGCATGGGCACCTCATCGTTGACCGGACCCGCATGGGGGCGGGGCCTTGATCGCAGCGTGAAACTCCTGCCGCACGCGGCGCGAGAACACAACCGGGCGTTAGTCCTGCAAACGCTCATCACTCGCGAGGTCGCCTCCCGGGCCGATATCGCACGAGAGACCGAACTCACTCGCGTGACCGTCTCCGATCTCATCGCCGAACTCATCGAGGCCGGCATCGTCGCCGAACTCGGCCTGAGCACCTCGGGGCGGCCGGGCAAACCCGCGACCCTGCTGCAGGTCGACCCCGACGCGCGGCACCTCATCGGCCTCGACCTCTCGAACCTCGGGGAGCTTCGGGCCGCCACGTTCAACCTCGCCGGCGAGAAACTCTGGCAGCACACCTTGGAAACTGACGTCGTCACGGGCGAGGCTGCGGCGGGCGCCGTCGTCGACCTCGCTGCTCGCGCCGTAGCCGCCGTCGAGGCGCCCCTGCTCGGTGTCGGGGTGGGCAGCCCCGGCATCATCGACCCCGCGGGCACGGTGCTCACCGCCCCGAACTTCGGCTGGCAGGACTACCCCCTCGGGGACCTGCTGCGCGCGGAACTCGGCGTTCCCGTCCACATCGCCAACGACGCGAACGCCGCCGTCATGGCCGCCTCGAGTTTCGACAGCCACCAGGACGACCTCATGGTCATCAACATCGGCTACGGGGTAGGGGCCGGGTTGCTTCTCGACGGCGTTCCCCGCCTCGGACCGCGGTATGCCGCCGGGGAGATCGGTCACCTCGTCGTGGGAACGGACGGCGGCCCGGCCTGTGCGTGCGGTAAAGAGGGCTGCTTGGAGGCGTGGGTGTCCCGACCCAACCTTCGCCGCGCGCTCGAGGAGGCGGATTCCGAATCGGCCCGCCAGGACGTCCTCGCCGAGGCGGGCCGGCGGCTCGGAATCGTCATCGCACCCGTGATCGGTGCGCTCAACCTCACTGAGGTGGTGCTCAGTGGCCCGAGCAAGCTCCTCGAAGGGCCGTTCCTCGAATCCACCGAGCAAGCGGTCCGCGAACGTCTCCTTGCCGCCGTGGTCGAGCCGTTCAACATTCGCACGATGCCTGATTCCACGGACGCGGTGCTGCGCGGGGCGGCCGCCATCGTCCTCGCCGCGGAACTCGGCGTGAGTTAGAAGGAGGCGGCACGTTCCGTGCTTCTCCCGTTCTCGACAGGAACAAACTGCCGGTTCTGCACGATGAGGAAGATGATCACGGGGAACGCTAGCGCGCCCGAAGGCGCGCGTGGGTCACTCCTGGGTGCCGTGCGCGGCGAGCACTTCGGAGTTCAGTGCCGGCCACAGCGTGCCGTGCACCGAGGCGCGGAAGGATTCCGCCCCGAGGAACGCCCCAACCAATTGACACCGCGGATCCACCCACACGAAGGAACCCGACTGCCCGAAATGGCCGAAGGTCTCCGGGCACGCCTCGGGGGCGGTCCAGTGCGGCTTCTTCTTCCCGCGGATCTCATAGCCCAGACCCCAATCGTTCGGGGACTGTTTACCGAAACCGGGCAGCACGCCGTCGAGGCCAGGGAACTGGACCGTGCGGGCCGCGAGCCCGAGGTCGGCGGAGATGAGGGTGGGCGTGAGCATCTCGATGCCTAGGGCAAGCACGTCCCACACGTTGCCGCGGGCGCCGTAGGCGGCGCTGCCGTAGAACTCCACGGAGTCCATTTCCAGCGGCTCGAGCACAGCGTGATTCGTCCACTCCTGAAAACCCATTCCAACCTTGCTGCTCACGTGCTCCTCGAGCACCTCGAAACCGAGGTTGGAGTACACGCGGCGCCGTTCGGGAGACTGGGCCGGGGCGCCCGCTTCGAACTGGAGCCCGGAGGCGTGGGAGAGCAGATGCCGCACGGTGGAACCCGGGGGGCCGGCTTCTTCATCGAGCGCTACCTTCCCCTGGTCGATCGCGACGAGCGTCGCGAGCGCGGCGAGGGGCTTAGTGACCGACTTCCACTCGAAGACGGTGTCGGTCTGCCCGTCGCAGCTCAACATATCCGTTGCGGAGGCGACGGCGAATGCGATGGGGAAGTCAAATTGCGACAGCGTTGCGTAAGTAGCCACCACGCCAGCGTAGCCCTTTTCGCTTCTCGCGGTAGCCCCCTGCGAACCGGGCCGCGCGGGGCGGCGGTTTCGTTCGTCAGCGGGAGCGGGAGGCCGCGAACGCGAGCAGACCCCCGATGAGCCCGAGGTTCTTCAGAGCGTGGATCTGCTGGCCCTGCCGGGTCGCGTCATCGTCAGCTTTCCAGAACGGGTGACCCGCGAGCGTCGTTGGGACCAGTGAAGCCGCCAGTCCGACGGCGGCGGCGCGCGGCAGCAGGTTGAGGGCGAGCGCGGCCCCTCCCAGGACCATCGCCGAACCGTTCACGCGGGTGAGTGTCTCCGGATCCGGTAGGCCGAGTTCTGCCGCGGCATCAACTCGCGGGCCGGGATCGGCCGCGGTTTGATATCCGAGCACCATGAAAGGCACCCCAAGGGCGATCTGTGCTATGCGGCGTGTGGCTGACATCATTCCTCCAAGCGTTCCGGGTCCCCTTCACTGTAAACCGTCCAAAGCGGCCCGCGCGGGGGCCATCGTGCAGGGAATTCACCGCGCGTGCTCGCAGGAGGTTCCCAGGGCGAGCTCCACCGTCTCGTGCTGGCCGTTGCTCACGACGGTGAGGGAAAGACACATGGGTTCGGTCGTTCGCACCCCGCCGGGGAAGGCATGCCACCCTCCGCCGCCGCAGCCCGGCAGGTGCAGTTCCACGACGTCGGAGTCCTCGCTGAAGTTACCCCAGGAGATGCGGGCCCGGTCCGGGTCGTCGACGTTGATGCGCGCCGACGCATCGCCGCGGGTGAGGAGCCCGAACTTCGCGAAGTACTCAAACTCCGTGGGTCCCTCCTGCGCAACGGACTGCAACGGCTCGTGGTCCGCCCGCGCAGAGGGCAGGGCAACCGCATCCAGGAGCTGGGTGTAATCCGGATACTCCTCAAGGTCGTCGAATGCATCGATACTGTCCGCACAGTCGAGCTCTCGTGAGGGCTGCTCGCGTGTTTCCACCTCCTCCGCCCCGGGGTGTGGCGCCTCTGGCGTCGGCGCGGCGCTGCACCCGGCCAGGCTCACCAACAGCCCGAGCGCGAGCGAACGTCGCTGCCTGGAGGCCTGCCCCAATGGGATCTCGTGCTCGGTAGGAGAGTCACTGCTCCTGACACGCTGTGTGGAAATCGCGGATCCCCTCCTCCGTTGCCTCATCATCGGCATCCGCAATCGCCCCGAGGATCGCGTGAGCGGCGTCCGCCAGGTCTTTGTGGCCGGGCGGCTCCGCCCCCAGTGCACCTCCGGTAAGGCTGGTCGCTCCGAAGAGCTTGGTCAGGATAAGGCCCTTTTCACTGGGGGTGTCGGTGCCGATGGCGTCGAACCACTCGCGTGGGGACCCATCGGCGTCATTGACGTCCGCGATGAGATTGCAGGCAAATGAGACCCGCCCAGTTGGCGAAGTATCGGCCTTTTCGGTTGGGAGGCCTTCGTCCTCGCAGGCGGCCTGAAGGCTGCTTAACTCGGAGTCGACTGTTTCCATGTCTAGCTCCGTTAACGCGCGGGTGAGATCTGGGTGCATGAGGTCGGCGTAGCCCGCGAGTGGCGTGCCACTTGCGCTGCCGAGCAGATCGACGGCGCTCATTGCCGAATTGAACTCGTCGTCAAACTCCGACTCACCCGGGGTGGGGTTCCAATCCGTGGCGGGCTGGTCAATATCACGAGCGAGAGCGCACGCGTACGTCGCGACGTGTCGCGGTTCGAGGTCGGTTCGGTCGAGGCCGCCGTCGCATCCGCCGATGGCGAATACCGACACGATGCCAAGCACACCGCCAAGAGAGGTCAGTCTTCTTCTTTGAATCATTCCTCGCCTCTCTAGCTCAGAAGGCCGTCACCCTTCACCCTATTAGCAATTTCGGCGGGGGATATTCGCGCAGTGACCGCGCAGGCCCTATTGCGGGTCGTGACCTTCGAGGCGATCAAGCATGAAGGTGAGCGTCGGGCGCAGGACAATCGCTCCGCCGAACCCGGGGATCTTGCCCTCCCAGTTCAAGGGATCCGCGCCGGTCCCAGAGGTCATCTTTGCGACGAGATTTTTTGCCTCTGCCCGGCCGTTATCCACAGGTTTCCGGGGTCGGGGCCGTCGTCCACATCTGCTGGCAATGTCCTCCCATTCTCGTGCCGCGCCTGCGAAAGTCTCAAGCAGCACAGAAAGGTGCGTGAGAGATGTTTTCACATAGGAAGTGGGCGGCCGCGGTCCTCGGCGGCATCGTTCTGATCGGAGCGGGCGTCTCGGCGGCGCACGCTGATGAGGACCGGACCGAACCCGGTGGGAAGGAATTCTCCATCGGACCCGCGTCAGCGCGGGAGGTCGGCGAGGCGGGCACGATGCTCTTCCCGGTGTTCGAAGCCGCCCGAGACGACCAGGGTGCCAACCGTAAACCGGATTTGCTCGCCTACTGCATCGAGATGGACGTGCGGGCGCGGTTCAACGTGGATGTCGAACTCGCCGAGTGGAGCCAGTTCCCGGGAGAGAACGAGTTCACCGGGAACCGGGAGGTGCAGGAAAAGGTCGGGTGGATCGTCCAGAACAGCTACCCCGCCGTCGACCTCGCGGACCTCGGCGAACGGGCCGGGATCGACCGGCTCACCGCCGCCGAAGCGATTGCCGGGACCCAGCACGCGATCTGGCACTTCACGGATGGGGAACGGCGGAAACTCCGCTCGAATGCCGCCTACCTGCGCGCATACCTCATCGGAGAGGCGAACGTGGGGCTCCCCGAAAACGATGTCCGCCCAACGGTGCGGGTAGAGGTGAGCGAGGGCGCGAACCGGGAACTGGGCAAGCCGATCGGCCCGTTCGTGGTGGAATCCAACGTTGAGCCGATCGCCGTCACTACAGATGCGGAGGCGGATCTCATCGACGGCGCGGGCGAACGGCTCGACGCGGAGAACGTTGGTAGCGGCACCGAGCTCTTTCTTGACATCCACGACGGCGTCGGGCCGGGGACCGCCAACATCCTCGCCCAGGTCGATGCCGCCCAGGCGACCGGTTCCATCCTTAAGGTCCCGTCATCCGCGCCGAAATTCACCCATGCGCAAACCCTCATCCTCGTGACGCCGGGCACGGCAACCGCGAGGGATTCGGTCGAAATCTCCTGGACCCTGATGAAATTCCCCACCGTGGTCGAGCCCATCACCCCCGCAATAGAACAGCAGGAGTGCGCGGGGCCCGGTGATTCTCCCGGCGTCGACCTCCACCCGGTTACAACCCGGGGGATAGATTACGAGTACTCCCGAGCCGCCGTTTTCCCAGGTGCGGTCGTTGACGTGACCGCAGTCCCGCGGGAGGGCTTCGAGCTCGCGCCCGCGCCGGGCTGGGAGATCCGTGCCGACGGCACGGCGGTGACGGAGATCCGCCTACCGGAGCCTGAGTGCCCAGCAGAGGAACTACCGCGCCCGCCCCAGGCCCCGCCAGCCGAGGCTCCTGCCGAACCGGAGACCCCTGCGCAGGCCCCCGATAACGAGCACGAACTGCCCGATACCGGCACACCCTCCCTCGGGCTGGTCGCGCTTTCAGCAGCGTTAGGGATCGCAGGGATCGCGGCGCTCATCGTTATTCGTCACCACCGGTCCTCGTAAGGCGAGAGGAACTAACCTGGGAGGGCCCGCCATCAAGGGAGTGCCATGACCCGCTCATATTCATTGGAACAGTTCCGCTCTCACTTCCCCGCGCTGGAACACGCCGCGTTCTTCGATAACGCCGGTGGCACACAAACCCCGCTGCCCGTCGCGAGGGCCATCGCGGGTGCGCTCACCGGCGGGCTGTCCCAGCGCGGGCCGACGTATGCCGCGGCGCGCAACTCCGACGAGATCGTCCTTTCCGCCCGGGCCGCGATGGGCGACTTCCTCAACGTCGATCCCACGGGTGTCGTCTTCGGGCGCAGCGCGACCCAGCTGATCTTCGACTTCGCGGACCCGCTCGCCGCAGGGCTCGGCGCGGGCGACGAGATCGCCGTCTCCCGGTTGGACCACGACGCGAACGTCCGCCCGTGGGTGCTCGCCGCCGAGAAGGCCGGAGCCTCACTCCGGTGGATCGATTTTGATCCCGCCACGGGTGACCTCACTACCGCGGACGTCGAGCGCGTGTTGAGCCCGCGAACGAAACTCGTGGCACTCACCGCCGCCTCGAACCTCTACGGCAGCAAGCCGAACATCCCTGAGATCGCGAAGCGTGTGCATGAGGTCGGCGCGATCTTCTTCGTCGACGCCGTTGCGTACGCGCCGTACGAACTCGTCGATTTCCCTGCCCTCGGGGCGGATTATCTCGTGTGCTCCCCGTACAAGTTCTTCGGGCCGCACCTCGGGGTCCTCGCGGCGCGGCCCGCGGCCCTCGAGAGGCTCGCACCGCGCAAACTGCTCCCGTCCCCTGATTCGGTGCCCGAACGTTTCGAACAGGGGACGCTGCCCTACGAACTCCTCGCGGGCGTGAGCGCCACCGCGGACTTCCTTGCGGGGTTCTCCTCGGCCCGGTCACGGCGGGAACGGCTGGAAGACTTCTACGCGGCGGCGGGCGCTCACGAGGAGGCGCTCGCGGGCAAGATTGTTGCGGGCCTCGAACAAATCCCCGGCGCCCGCAGGATCGGCGCGCCCGCGCACCCCACCCCGACGGTGCTGTTCACCGTCGAGGGCCGGACCGTCAGCGAGGTCGCGAGTTTCCTGGGAGAGCGGGATATCGCCGTCTCCGCGGGAACGTTCTATGCTCACGAGGCGGCGGCACGGGCGCATCTGGGGGACGGCGGAATCCGGGTGAGCCTCGCGCCCTACACGTCCGCGGCCGACGTCGAAGCGCTCCTCGCCGCGGTCCGCGAGATCGCTACTCGGTGACCTCCACGATGCCCATCGCGCCCCGTTCGGCGTCCGTCATCACGTGGTTGACCATCGGATAGTGCCCCGCCTCGACGAAGTCGAGCTCCACGAACCCGCCCTGAGCGGCGAGGAGATCTAGGGCCTGGGAGCCGCCGGCATCGTAGTTTTCCGGATCCATCGGGCCTCGGCCGTTTCGCAGCAGGTAGGTTCCTTCCTTGTACACGGTCGTGAACTGCCCGCCGACGATGTGGAAACTCAAGGCGCGGTTGGGGCCGATGTCGAGCACCCAGAACCGGACCCGTTCGCCCACCTTCGCCTCGATGGGGCGGTCGACGTACTGGTTGACGTAACCGTTGAACATCACCGCGTCAACGTCCTCAACGGAGGTCTTATCCGCGTTGACGTCCTCATCCTGTTCGCCGAGATACAGCTCGGACTGGGTGATGATGTACTCTCGGTCCACCTCGTCCAGGTCGGGTGGGTCGATGATCACTGCTCCGGCCATCCCCGCGGCGATGTGCGCGGTCATCGGCGCGGTGCCGCAGTGGTACATCCAGATCCCGGCGCGTTTCGCGGTGAAGGTGTACACGAGCGACTCGCCGGGCGCGACCGTGCGCATGGGAACGTCGGGGGCGAGCTCTGAGGCGTGGAAATCGATCGAATGCCCCATCGTGCCGTTGTTCACCAACGTGATCTCGAAGGTGTCGCCGATCTTGCCCCGCAGGGTCGGCCCCGTCGAGTCCCCGTTGAACGTCCACCGGGTCTGCTTCACCCCGGGAGCAACCTCGATCGGGTCTTCGGTCACCTCGAACGTGTAGGTATGCACGTCCGCGTCGGGAGCAGGTTCCAGGACGGGATCGTAGCCGTCGAAGTCGTCTGGCCAGGCAGCGGTGAAGTCGAGGTCGCCGGCCGCGCCGTCCGCCCCGGGGACCTCGGCGGCGCCCGAATGCATCTGTTCGTGCATCGATCCGCGGGCGGGGGTGTCGTCCGCGGCCGTAGCGTCCCCGCCGGTTTCACCGCCGACGGCGACGACGTCGAAGACCATCCCCATCTGCCGGTGACCCACGATCGAGCACCAGCCCTCCAGGTCCGCTTCGATGACGCCGGCCTCGATCGTCGTCGACTCGCCCGGCGACAACCGCCCGCTGCTCACTCCGTTGGCGAAGACGAGGTCGTGCACGTCCGCGGTATCGGTGTTCGTCAGGTGCACGACGAGTTCGTTCCCGGCCGGCACCTCGACCGAATCGGGGAAGAAGCGCATGTCGCGGGCCTCCACCTCCACTTCGGTCACCTCGCCGGTGGGTTCCACGGCACCGGAGGCGGGGTCCCCCGTGGCCGGGGTTCCGGAGGGGGCAAGCCCCGCGGAAGCAGGATCGAGACCCACCCCGATGGTCGCGCCCAGGGCCACGACGGCGATCGCGGCAACGAGCTGGGCCGCCGAGGGCTTCGGGTCGTAGGCGGGTGCTTTCACCCCTGGTGTGCGCCGGCCGGCGAGTCTGTTGTGCTCCGAGGGCCCGCCCGCGGCAGCTACCTCGGCGGCGAGCGACCGCTTCTTGCGCATCGATGCATAGATGCCTTTGAGCATGATGACGAGCGTCATCGCGAGCGCCACGAGCGCGACCGAGGAGAGGATGACTCGCACGATCGAGGGGATGGGCAACAGGCACAGGAAGATCGCGATGTTCGCCGTCGCGACCCGCCAGGTACCGAGCCGGTCGAGTTCCTTCATTCCCGTTCGCAGTACCGCCGGACCGCCGCCGATGACGACGGGGATGAGGTAACTCAGCGCCCCGAGCAGCACCTGTAGCGCGAACCCGACGAGGAACATCACCGTGACGACCCCGTACGAGGAGGGCAGGTCCGCCCACGAGGTGCCCGCAACCTTGACCGCGAGGGTGACGAGGCCCGCCACGAACCACACGAGCCCCGACCCGGCAGAGAGCGTGGGGAAGGAATGCGGTGGACGGTTGCGCGCCGCGCGCCAGATGGAGAGGTAGGACATCAACACCCCGGCCGCATAGACGGCGATGCCCGCCACTCCGAGCCAGGTGGAATCCAGCAGCGGGGCGGCGACCGCGGTGAGGAGCCCTACCCCGAGCACCGGCAGGGACCGGATCGCGATCTTCTCCGCCGTCTGCGCCATCCGGGTGCGCAGCATCGTGGGCCAAAGCGTGAGCAGGGTGCCCAGGATCGTCAGGCCCACCCAGCCCAGGAGGTTGACCAACGTGTGGGCAACGAGGAGCCGGCCGTGCCAGAGTTCGCCTAGGCCCCGCGCGAGCAACACACCGAAGAGCGCGCCCACGGGAAGCATCGCCGCGGCGAGCAGATAGTACCGGATGGTGATCCGGAACCGGCCGGGCAGGGCGATCCGCAGCCGCTGATAGAGGGCGATGCCGTGCCAGATGACCGCGCCAGAAATGATCGCCGCCCCCGCGATGGTCAGCGGCCACCACGTGGTGGGTACGCCGATGAACACGGCAACCATGCCGACTTGGAGCAGCCCGAGCCGCCAGTTCTGCTCGGTGCGATCCTCGATGTGTTTGGTTTTCAGCAGCGCGTTCGCGAAGTGCACGCTCCACACCATGATCGCGTGGGTGAGGCCTCCGAGCGCGACGAGGTGGACCATCAGCCACCGCGAGGAGGCGAAGAACGGGTGCACGAGGGAGACCAGCGCCGCCAGGAAGAGCCAGATGACGACGGGCCGGTCCCGCATGAACCACGTGCCACGGGTACTCATATCTCACTACTTTCCGAGGGCGCAGGGGCCGGGGGACGTTCCGATTCAGGATGGGTGCGGGTGCCGAGCACCGAGGAGGTGACGGCGATGACGAGGAAGAGCAGGACGGCAGCGACGTTGAGCGTGCCCCCGATCTGCCAGGGGAGGGGACGGGCGGGCAGGTCGCCGGCGAAGACCCGGATCGCGAGACCTAAGTGGAGCAGCCCCAACGGCGCCCACATCGCGGAGCGGTAGGGGAGCGGGCGGCGTAGCACGGCGGGCAGGATGATCGGGGCGTGGGCCATGATCATCGACATCGCGAACCCGAGCATCACCGAGTGCACGACCGCGTCGTACACGTACCCCTCGTACTGGTAGCCATCGACGAGCCAGATACATGCGGCGACGCCGAGCCAGAAGTACCCGCCGAGCAGCGCCGCGGCACTGAACCGGGGAAGACCCACGGCGCGGACGAACCTGCCGGCGACGTCGTGACGCCCGAGCCAGATCGTGAGGGCGAGGATGACGAGCGCGGCGGCGCGGATCGCGGTATCCGGCCAGAACACAGTGGTGAGCATCGCGAGCGTCAGCGCCGCCGCGGCGAGCACGAGAATGTTCTCCCCCGACCGGGGCATGTGCAGCCGCGTGAGCTCCACGCGTTCCGAAGTGATCGTCAGGACGAGGAAGCCCACGAAGTGCGGCAACAGCCAGGGGAGCGGCGCGAAGATCCACGTGAGGGTCGCGATGAGCAGATGCACACTGCCGAGGAGCTGGACCATGACGACGGCGTCGTGGCTGCGTCGCCAGAGGAACCAGTACACGAGCGTGAAGGCGAGGGCGCCTTCGATGAGGAACAGTTGGCCGAGCAGGAGCGGTAGCGGGGTGAGGAGAAGGAGCCCCCCGATCCCCAGGAGCGCCGGCGCGAGATACCCGAGCGGCCTGCGCAGGGCGACGGCCCGTTCCATCCCGATGAGCGTGCCGAGGAACCCGACCACCATGAGCACCCCGTGGATCTCCGCCCAGTTCGCCACCGGCGCGCGAATCCCGAGCAGCAGCAGCCCGGCATTGAGCGCGGCGAGGAGCGAAAGCCCCGCGGGGAGGAGGAAAAAGATCCTCCAGGTGGCAGGGGTAACGCGGGCTTTCGACACACCTTCAATTTACACTAGCGAGGAGTTGTAAAAATAGGACGTTCGACTCCTTGACCGTCTCGCTCGCCGCGCTAGTCGGCAGGCATCACTGATCGATGAGACCTGCCCGGCGCCCCGCATGCACCGCCTGCCCCCGGGAGGTGACGTCAAGCTTTTCGAAGATGTGCACGAGGTGAGTCTTCACCGTGGCTTCAGAAACGAACAGCGAATCGGCGATCTCGCTGTTCGTTGCCCCGGTGGCAAGGAGCGTGAGCACCTCGCGTTCCCGGGGCGTGAGCCGGGGCCGGTTCGAACGCATCCCCGCCATCACCCGGGTCGTATGTTCCGGGCTGAGATGCACCTTGCCGGAGGCCGCGGCATGGATCGCCCGGGTGATCTGCTCGGGTGGTTCGTCCTTGAGCACGTACCCCAGCGCGCCGGCGTCGATCGCGCCCAGAAGCTCCGAATCGCGGTCGTAGGTCGTCAGGATCACGACGGCGGGGCCTCCCGCCCGCGAATTCAACGCGGCGGTCACCTCCACGCCATTGATGCCCTCCCCTAACCGAAGGTCGCAGAGCACGACTTCGGGCCGCAGTTGCTCGGCGAGCTCCAGCGCTTCCTCCCCGCTGGCCGCTTCGGCGACGACGTCGATCCCGGACGCCTCGAGCACAGCGCGCAGACCGGCGCGTACCACTGGATGGTCATCAACGAGGAGCACTCTCATGGCAACACCGTACTGATGGGGACGTGCGCGCTGATCGCGGTGCCCTGGCCGGGGGAGGATTCCACCTCGAGGCCGCCGCCGAGCCCGGCGAGACGTTCGGTCATGAACCGCAGCCCGTACCCTTGGGCCGAACCCGGGTCGAAACCGACGCCGTCGTCACGGACATCCAACCGCACCGAGTCGCCCGCCTGGGTCAGGCTCAGGCCCACCCGCCCGGCGCCGGAGTGGCGGCGCACGTTGGAGAGCGCCGATTGGGCCATCCGGAGCAACGCAACCTCACTTTCGGCGGGCAGCCCGGGGATTTCCTCGATATGCAATTCCACCCGGAAGTCCTCCTCGAACCGCTGGGCCAGCCTCTCCAGCGCGGCGGGCAGGGCCTGATCCTCGAGTTCCTTCGGGGTGAGCGCGGCGATGATCTCCCGCACTTCCCGGCTCGTGCGTGCGGCGAGACGTTCCACCTGCTCGAGCGATTCTCGCAGCCCGGAGTCCCTCTCCAGGGCGGCTCTGCTCAGCAGCCGGATGGAGGAGAGATCCTGGGCGATCGTGTCGTGGATCTCGCGGGCGAGCCGGCTCCGCTCGGCAACGACCCCCGCGTGGCGCTGGGTCAACGCGAGTTCGTCCTGCAACCCGGCCATGTCGGTGCTCGATTCGTGCAAGGCCCGCAGCAGGTCCTGGCGGTAGGCGGCGTCGCGGAGTAACGCGAGATACCCCCGGGAGATCGCCAGCGCGAACACCGCCCCGACGAGCGGGCCGATCACGGCGGCGTACGAGGTCGTCCCCGCGTGCAGGATCGGAGCGGCGACGACGACGGCGAACACGAGCGCGGAATACACGCTCGCGGCGGCGAGGGCGAACACCTGGCCGGCGATGAGCCAGAGGAGGAAGGCGAGCCACACGAACTCCGCCGAGGCCAGCAGCGCGCCGATCCACACGACCGTGACGATCCCGAGCCATACCGGGGTGGTGAGCTGACCCGGGCGGCGAGCGAGCACCGGGTACCAGTAGGCGGCGGTGAAGGCGAGGGCAGCAACGATGACTGTTGCGACGCCGTCGCCCATCATGATCGCGCGGGCGACGCCGACGACGAGGAGGAGACCGGCCAGCAGGTGCTGGCCGATCCTCATCGCTCGAACGCGCCCCTCGCCGGTGAGGCTGGCGTCGACGGCGTCAGTGCGAGGCGAGTTCACCGGCGTGATCTTCCACGAGTTCAGGTTCCTTCGTTCGGGGTTTCCCGGGCCACCACATCTTCTCGCCGCCGATCGCGAACAGCGCCGGCACGAGAATGGTGCGGACCACAATCGTATCGATGATCACGCCCAGGCCAACGATGAGCCCCAACTGGCCCAGCGTCACCAGCGGCAGCACGCCGAGCGCGGCGAACACTCCGGCGAGGACGAGGCCGGCGCTGGTGATGACCGCGCCGGTACCTTCGACCGCGTGGATCATCGCCGTGCGGGTCCCGACCGCGCCGACCTCGGTCCGGGCCCGGTGGACGAGGAAGATCGTGTAGTCGATCCCGAGGGCGACGAGGAACAGGAAGGACATGAGGGGCACCTGCAGATCCAGGTTGCTCAACCCGAACACGAACTGGCCGAGCCACGCCCCGGCGCCGATCGCGGCGGCGGCGGAGATGATGTTGATCGCAAGGAGGAGGACCGGGGCGAGCAGTGAGCGAAGCAGCACCGCGAGCACGAGGAAACTCACCGCGAGGATGAGCGGGGCCACGAGGAGCAGATCGCGCAGGTTGCCCTCGCGGGCATCGACGTCCGTCGCCGGACCTCCCCCAACGAGCGCCTCGGCGTCCGCGGACTCGGCGATCTCCGCCCGGAGGTCGCGCACGAGTTCGAGCGTCTCGGGGCTGCCCGGGGCGGATTCGGGGGTGACGATGAGTTCGGTGCGCCCGCCGTGGTGACGATCCTCCCGGAGGCGCAGAACGCCATCGGTTCCCTCGACGAGCGCCGCGGTGGTCTCGGGGGTTTCGGTGAGGAGCACGATCGGTTGGGCCTCCCCGGCATCGAAGTGCTCGGCGAGCACCTCGAGCCCGTCAGCAGAGTCGGAGGGCACGCGGAACTTCTCCATCTGGGTGAGCCCGATGCCCGTACCGATGAGGCCGGTTGCCATGACCGCGAGTAGGGCGAGCCCTGCGGCGAGGGAGCGGCTGGGGCGCGCGGAGACTCCCTCGGCGAGCGTGCGCCAGAACCGGCCCGCGTTGACGGGCGTCCCCACCTGGGGAACCCGGGGCCAGAACACGCGTCGGCCGCTGACGGCAAGCGCCGGCGGGAGCAGGAACACCGCGGCGATGAGCGCGATCGCGAGCCCGATCGCTGAGGCGATGCCGAGCCCGCGGGTGCCGGGAATGGCGGCGAATGCGAGGGTCGCGAGCGAAAGGATGACGGTGACGTTGGAGGCGAGGATCGCGGGAATCGTCCGTCGCCAGGCCTGGGCGAGGGCGGCGCGGTGGTCGGTGTGGCGGTGGAGCTCCTCACGGTAGCGGGAGATGAGGAGCAGCGCGTAGTTCGTGCCGGCGCCGAAGACGAGCACCGAGATGATCCCGGCATCGAACTGCAGGTCGAACGCGCTACCGGCAACGTTCGTGAGGATCGACGCCGCACGATCGGCGATCGCCACGACGATGAGCGGGATGAGCCACAGCACGGGGGAGCGGTAGGTGAAGATGAGCAGCGCCGCCACGATCGCGATCGTCACGAGGAGCAGGGTGAGGTCGGCGCCGTCGAACGCGCCGGCGATGTCCGCCCCGAACGCGGGCCCGCCCGTCACGTGGACGGTGAGCGGCACGTTCGCGCTCGCGATCTCCTCGCGAAGGTCGCCGATGATCGTCGACGTCTCGGTGTTATCGGCGCCGACGGTGATCGGGGAGATGAGGAGCGCGGCGCGTTCATCCTCCGACACCATCGGTCCGCTGAGTTCGTGATCGTGGGCGAGGGCGGTTTGGAGGTCGTCGATCGCGGCCTCGTCCTCGCTGGTGAGCGTTCCGGAGTGTTCGGGGGAGAGGACGATGAGGACGGATTGTTCTTCCGCGCCGGGGAATTCACTCAGGAGCTTCTCGACGGCGGCTGATTCGGAATCGGTTGGAGCGGGATCGCTGCCCGCGCTCGGGGCATCGACGCTGGAGAGCGTCCCGAACAGAGCGAGGACGACGAGCAGGGCGAGGCCGAGGCTCGCCCAGGCACCTTTTCGGGAGGTGAGGGCACGGGGCAAAGATGACAACTTCATGCCATCCAGTCCACTGTTTTTATGCGCCGGGAACGTCCCCTAAGCCATGGAAATCCGTCTCAACCATTCGATGGAGGCTCACGTGAAAATGTAGCCGCGGGCCTCGACCGCGCTGCGCAACCGGTGCACGGTCGGGGCGCTCTCCAAACCGAGAACACGGGCGAGTTCCACGGTCAGCGCGGCGTGGCCGAGGGCGCCGGGGTGAAACGGGTCCCCGAGGAGCGCCCAGGGGAAGTCCTCACCGCCGAGGGATAGGAACCGCGTGAAGTGGTCGACGAGGATGGTCCCCTGCACCTGCGCGACATCCCGCACAGCCTGGGCGAAATCGGCGATCCGGCTGCGCGTCTGCGCGTTCGCCGCGTCGACCGGCGGCGGGGTCTGCAGCACCGGTACCGCCCCGAGGGACCGCACCCGCGAAACAAACTCCTGCACCTCGCGCGCGAACTCCTCCGGTTCCACTCGCGGCGCCTCGTCGGTGACCGCGCAATCGTTCGTGCCGATCATCAAGGTGACGATCTGCGGCGACCAGTCGGCCACCCGGCGATCGAAATCGCCGAGGAGGTCGGTGATTCTGCTTCCCGAGATCGCCGTGTTCACCAGCGCATCGCGGTACCGGGCGAGGTCGCCGCGAATGATCTCGTGCAGGTGGTCGGCGTAGGCGCGAGCGCCATCGGTGTGCCGGAGGCCATGGGTGATCGAGTCGCCCGTGATGACCCAGGTGAGGGGAGCCTCGTCCTCGACGTGTGAGTGGAGCGTTTCCAGGTCAACCATTCGGGGAAGTTTACCGCACCCGGTAGCAGCCGCAGCTCCGTCAACCCCTTCCCCGGGGCGGGCGGAGTCTGTGACGCTGCTTCGACACCCGCCGGAAGGGAGACACCCGTGTCCACCATTGCCGAAACGATCGTTAACGCCCTCGCCCGTCACGGAGTCACACACGTGTGGGGCGTCGTGGGCGACGCGTTGAACCCGATAACGGACGCGATCCGCCGCCACGAGAGTATCGATTGGGTCGGGGTCCGCCACGAGGAAGCGGCGGCCTTCGCTGCCGGGGCGCAGGCCCAACTCACCGGGAGGCTCGGAGTATGCATGGGGACCGTCGGCCCCGGCTCGATCCACCTGCTCAACGGACTCTACGACGCGAAGAAGTCTCACGCCCCGATTCTTGCCATCTGCGGGCAGGTGCCCAGTGCCGAGATCGGCAGCGACTTCTTCCAAGAGGTGAACAACGACGTCCTCTTCTCCGATGTCGCGGAGTTCGCTCGCTCACTCACCTCCGTGAACCAGATGCCGCACGTGCTCGAGCACGCGGTCAACGCGGCGATCGCGAAACCGGGTGTTTCCGTTCTCACCATCCCCGGCGACGTCGGCTCGCAGGAGATTTCCGGCGACGTCGCTCCGCCCCGGTTCGCGCCGACCGCCGCCGCCACGCCTGCCTCCGATGCCCAGATCCACGCCGCGGCTTCCGCGATCGATGCGGGCGAGAAAGTGAGCCTGCTCGTCGGAATGGGCGCCCGCGGCGCCCGCGCCCAGGTGCTCGAGCTCGCGCAGAAACTGCAGGCTCCGATGGTGGTGACGCTCAAGGGCAAGGAAGGGTTGGAGCGTGATAACCCTTATCAGGTGGGGCAGACCGGGTTGTTAGGCAACCCGGCTGCCGCCGCCGCGCTCGACGACGCCGACGTGCTCGTTCTCCTCGGCACCGACTTTCCGTATCGCGAGTGGTACCCGCAGGGAAAGACCGTGGTCCAACTGGACACCCGTGCCGAACACATCGGGCGGCGAGTGCACGTGGACCATGCGCTCATCGGCCACGCGGCCCCCACCCTCGATCTGCTCTTGCCGCGCCTGAGCGAGGTCGGCGATTCCGCCCACCTGGACAACGCCCGCAAGGCGTATGCGAAATGGTGCACCTCCCAACAGCACCTCACCGAACCGCCGAAGGCGGGAGTCTTACGCAAGTTGCGGGGTGCGCTCGACAATCCCGACGATCTGATCCGCCCGGAAGCGGTTGCGAAGGCTCTCGACGCCCACGCGAGTACCGATGCGGTCTTCACCGTCGACACCGGCATGTGCACCGCCTGGGTCTCGCGTTTCGTGTCCTTCGATAACGAGCGGCGGCTTCTGGGCTCCTTCAACCTCGGCTCGATGGCCAACGCGATGCCGCAGGCTCTCGGCGCACAAATGCTCGAACCGGGCCGCGAAGTCATCGCCTGCTCCGGGGACGGTGGGTTGATGATGCTGCTCGGGGATCTGCGCACAGCCGTGACTTACCGGCTGCCGGTCAAGGTCGTCGTGTTCAACAACGGCAGTCTGGGCATGGTGAAACTGGAACAGAACCAGGGCGGGCTGCCAATGTTCGGGACCGATCTCGATAATCCGGACTTCGCTGCGGTCGCCGCCGCGATGGGGCTGGATTCAGTTGTCATCGATGACCCCCGCGAGCTTCACGACCAGTTGCCCGAGGCGCTTGCCCGCAACGGTCCGGTGCTCATCGACGTGCGGACCAACCCCGAAGAGGTATCGCTGCCGCCGAAGGTGAGCGCGGGAGACGTGTGGGGTTTCGCGATCGCGAAATCGAAGGAATTCATCAACAGCCGCTAGCGGGCCGCGGTCGAGCTGCGCACCACCAAGGTGGGTTCGGTCGGGGGGATATCGACCTCGAGGTCGCCCTCGATCCGGGAGATCACGCGCAGGGCCGCGGCGCGCCCCAGCGACTGGAACGGTTGGCGCACCGTGGTGAGGGCGGGGGCGGCGTAGGCGGCGAGTGAAATGTCATCGACGCTCACCACCGAAATGTCTTCCGGCACCTGCCGACCCGCCTCGTGGAACGCACGCAGTAGCCCGAATGCCATCTCATCGCTGCCGACGTACACGGCCGTGACATCGGGGATCGCGGCGATCGTGCGGCCGGCGCGGTAACCCGATTCGGGCGTCCAGTCCCCGGGGATCTCCGGGGGTGGATCGATGCCACGGGCGCGCAACACATCCTTCCAGCCCTCGCGGCGCTGCTTCGCTTCCTGCCAGGACTCCTCGCCCGTGACGTGCCATACCGTCTCGTGGCCGAGTTCCAGGAGGTGTTCCACCGCGAGGCGGGAGACCGTGTGCTGGTCGACGGCGAACGGTGCGTCCTCCCCGAAACCCGCGTGCTCGCTGCGGATCGTGGGCATCCGGGACATGCGCGTGCGCATCGTGGTGGATTCCAACGGGATCGGAACCCCGACGACGATCCCTTCAGCCCCTTGTTGCTCGAGCCGATCGAAGGCTTGCAGAACCGACTCGGCACTCGTGTGGTCGGCGACCGCTGCGGTCGTGACCGTGTAGCCGTGCTCGGCGGCGGCCTTCTCGACGCCCACGCTGAGGGCGGCGGAGGAGTAGCGGTTGGTGGAAACGACGACGAGCCCGAGGATCCTGCTGCGCCCCGACGCGAGGGAAGAGGCGGCGTGGTTCACCCGGTAATCGAGCTCCTCCACGGCAGCGAGCACCCGCTGCGCCGTTTCCGGACGGACGTTGGGCTGCCCGGAGATCACCCGGGAGACCGTTTGCGTCGAGACGCCAGCACGGCGGGCGACGTCGGCCTGATTCGCGCCGCGAGCCGGCGGCAAGTGTTTCGAACCCATGTGACTAATGGTAGCGGTCAACCCGCCTGCTTCTTAGGTGAACTCCCGTTCAGTCTGAGATAATGTGAGCGCAAACATTACTTTGGTTTGGAGTTCTCTTGATGTCGCACGCAGCTTCCGCGCCCTCACCCTGCCTCACTTGGGGTGGGGGCGAGCTATATAAGAACGGTCGTCCGCACCGGATGCTCTCCGGCTCGATGCAGTATTTTCGCGTTCATCCCGACCAGTGGGCGGATCGGCTCCAGCGCCTCGCCGCACTCGGGATGAATACCGTGGACACCTACGTCGCATGGAATTTCCACGAGCGCGCGGAGGGGGAAGTGGACTTCTCCGGGTGGCGTGACCTTGAGCGATACATCGAGCTCGCCGGTGAGGCAGGGCTCGACGTCTTCTTGCGGCCCGGGCCCTACATCTGCGCGGAGTGGTCGAATGGGGGCCTCCCATACTGGCTCACCGGACGCGCCCGAACGATCCGGACGATGGACCCGGATTTCATCGCTGCGATGGACAGGTGGTTCGACGACCTGCTCCCGCGGGTCGCCCCGCTACAAGCGGCCCATGGCGGGCCGATCGTCGCTGTTCAAGTGGAGAATGAGTACGGATCCTTCGGCAGCGACGGTGAGTACCTCACCTACGTGCGCGAAGCGCTCACGTCGAGGGGGATCGTCGAACTCCTCACCACCGCGGACGGCACCACCGCGGACATGCACGCGAACGGATCGGTGGGTGGAGCCCTGCCGACCTTCACGTTCGGCTCCGGAGTCGAACGTGCCCGAAAGATCCACCGGCCCGAAACCCCCTTCGTCTGCAGCGAGATGTGGGGCGGATGGTTCGACCATTGGACCGAGCCCCACCACGTCCGTTCCGCGGCAAGCATGATGGAAACGATCAACGATATCCTCGAGATCGGCGGGTCGTTCAGCCTCTACATGGCACACGGGGGAACGAACTTCGGGTTCTGGAACGGGGCGAACCACGACGAGGTCTTGCAGCCGACGATTACGAGCTACGACTACGACGCTCCCATCGGCGAGGACGGCACCATCAACGACAAGTACCTCGCGCTGCGTGAAGCCCTCGCCCCTTTCCACGACCGCGCACTCCCCGAGCTGCCGCCCCTCCCGCGGTTCCAGCCGGCCAACCGAGCGCCGCTCACCTTCGTCTCCGGGGTGCTGGAGGTGTTCGACAGCCTGCCGAGCACCCCGCCGAGCCCGGCCCCGCTCACCTTCGAAGAACTCGGCGCTGAAGACGGCTTCGTCGCCTACCACGCAGAGATTTCCTACGACGCTGGTTCCCAGTTGCACATCGATGGCCTGCACGATCGGGCCGCGGTGTTCCTCGACGGCGTACGCCACGCGACGCTCGCGCGGGACGGGCAGACCTCGGTGGCGTTGCCTGGCAGCGCCGAGCAGGCCCACCTGACGATCATCGTCGAAAGCCTCGGACGAGTGAATTACGGCCCGCTGACGGGGGAGCGGAAGGGGATCCTGGGAGGCGTGCGGATCGGCCGCCGCTACGTCCACGGCTGGCACCACCAGGTGCTCCCGCAAGAGCCACCGACAACCACCGCGAGCTCTGCCGGGCGCACGCATGTGGATGCCAAGGCAACGAGGGCCGGCCTCGCCGTCGCGACGATCGAGGTGGCCGAGCCCCTCGACGCGTGGCTCGCACTCCCGGGCTGCACGAAGGCTCTCGTGTGGCTCAACGGGTTCCTCCTCGGCCGCTACTGGTCGGTCGGGCCCCAAGAAACGCTCTACGCCCCGGCACCACTGTGGCGAGCGGGGGCGAACACCGTGAGGGTGTTGGACGTCGACGGTCTCGGCGAAGCGGTCGAGGTGCGCGAAGCACCGGAGTTCGGTCCGCCGGAGGAGTTCATCGGCTCCTAACGCACGCACGGGTGGGAGCGGCCACGTTGAGGCGGCCGCGCCCACCCGTTACGGGAGTCGCATCAGCCCTTCACCGCACCCGCGGCGAGGCCCGAGCGCCAGTAGCGTTGCAGCGTGAAGAACAGGACGATCAGCGGAAGTACACCCAGGAGCGCGCCGAGCATCACCGCGCCCTTCTCGGGTGAGAAGTAGCTCATCATTCCATATAGGCCCAGGGTGACGGGCTTGAGCTCCTGGCTGGAAAGCATCATCAGCGGCAGCAGGAAGTTGTTCCATGTCGCTACGAAGATGAACAGGAAGATCGTGACCATCGCAGGTCCGAGGAGGCGCAGCACCATCGTGAAGAAGATGCGGCCCTCGCTCGCCCCGTCGATCCGGGCGGCTTCAAGCAGTTCTGTGGGCACGGAGGAGTCGGCGTAGACCATCCCTAAGAACACTCCGAACGGCGAGGCGGCGGAGGGGATGATGATCGCCCAGATCGTGTTCGTGAGCCCGAGGGCGTGGAACTCGATATACAGGGGCACCGTCAAGAGCGCGACGGGCAGCAGCAGCCCGCCCATGATCATCCCGACGGCGATCTTCTTGCCCGGGAATGCGAACTTCGCGATCGCGTATCCTGCCATGACGGCCACGAGCGTGCCCACCGCGCCTGCCGTGACGGAGTACAGGACGGAGTTGGCCACCCATCGCCAGAACAGATCCTGGGTCCAGGCCATGAGGCTCGCGTAGTTCGCGCCGAGGTTCCAGTCGGCGAACCAGAAACCGAAGCTGTTATTAAGATCGGCGTTGCTTTTGGTCGAGGCGATGACGAGCCAGAATACGGGCGCGAGGAAATAGATGATGCCCACGCCCAGGGCGATGATGCCCATCGTGCGCCCGAGGGGGGAAGGAGCGGAGAGCGGGGAGACCCGCCCGTTGCCACCGCTCCGTTTCATTGACCGGGAGAGGGAGCTCGGTTTGACGGCAGTCATCAGTCGGCCTTTCGACGTTGCACGAGCGCGTACACCACTGCGAGCAACCCGGCGATGACCGCCATCAGCAGCGAGTAGGCGGATGCGGGCCCGGAGCCTGATGGGGAGATCTCGCCCATCATCGAGCTGTAGGTGAGCATCATCGGGGTGTAATCCCGGCCCATCCAGGGGTTCGCGCTCGCCATGATCGTGGGCTCGTTGAACAGTTGGATGGTGCCGATGATCGAGAGTAGGACGGCCAGCAGGGCGGCCCCACGGACGAGGGGGATCTTGATCTTCGTCGCCACCTGGATCCCGCTCGCGCCGTCGATCCGGGCCGCCTCGTACAGATCGTGTGGGATCGCCTGCAGCGCGGCAAGGAAGATGAGCATGTTGTAGCCCGTGTACGTCCAGGTCGTCATGTTCGCCATGGAGGCGAGCACCGTGGAGGGGGCCATGAGGTTGACGCTGTCCGGCAGGTAGGGCAGGAACGGGGAGACTTCCGGGGTGTACAGGTACAGCCACATCATCGCGGCGATGACTCCCGGGATCGCGTACGGGAGGAAGAAGGACAGCCGGAACAGCCCCGGGCGGCGAACGATGAAGGAGTCGAGCAGCAGAGCTAGTACCAAGGCCGAGAGGATCATCACCGGAATCTGGAACGCGGCGTACCCGACGACGCGTGCCATCCCCACCCAGAAGGCTTCGTTCTCGACTGCGCGGGCGAAGTTCTTCAGTCCCACGAAGGTTTCGGTGAGCTCCCCACCGCCGTACAGATCTCCGCCGGAAGAGACCGAGTCGAAGAAGGCAGATTTGATCGAAACGATGATCGGGATGAGGAAGACGACGAGGAACAACGCGGAGAAGGGCAGCATGAATAGCCAACCCGTGGTTGCTTCGTGCCGCTTACTGCGCGTTCGCTTCGCGAATCTCGCCGCCGGTAGTGGTGCCTGGTCCATTTCGGCCATGGTGGTGCTCCAAGGGTGGGTCAGCGCCGAATCGGCGCTGACCCACGGTCGTCATTCGTTACTCAGCGACTGGAAGGTTGAGATCCTTCATCGCACCAACGATCGTCTCCTGCGCCGTGGTGAAGACGTCGGCAACCGTGGCCGATCCCGAGGCGGCGTCCGCCGCGGTCTCGTTCATCTTCGTCAGGGTGGAGAAACCGGGGGCGAAGCCGAAGTCCGGGTTAAGGTTCTCGGTCGCTTCCGCGAGTTCTCCAAGGACGTCCTGGCCGCCGAACTGGCGTTCCATCTTCTCACTGGTGTTCGGGATGTCGGTCGTCGCCGCGACGACGAGGCCCTGCGATGCGAGGTCGTCGATCTGGGTGTTGAACCAGTTGTTGAACTCCATCGCCTCCGCGGGGTGCTCACAACTCTTCATCACCGCGACGCCGGAACCGCCGTCGGGCCCGGTCATCTCACCCGCCCCGAAATCGGGCAGTTGCGCAACCCGCCACTGCCCTTCGGCGTCGGACCCGTCGAGGGAATCGAGGAGGAAACCGGCCTCCCAGGCCGCGCCCACGTGGCCGATGAGTCTGCCATCGGTGAGGGCCTTATCGAACGCTTCACCCCACCGTTCGGTCGTGATCGTCTGCTCCTCATCGATGAGGTGTTGCCAGAACTCGGCCACGGCCTGCGAGCCCGGGCCTTCCGCGTCGACCTGCCATTCATCGCCTTCGGTGGTGAACCAGACGTCGCCTGCGGCAGCTGCCTGCCCGGAGAGCCAGTTGTGCGCCTCATCGGGGGTGAAGGCCGTGATGAATTTATCTTCCTCCGCGGCGATCGCGGAGGACTCGGTGAGGTCGTCAAGGGTGGTCGGCACCTCGATCCCGAGTTCCTCGAATTCGGCCTCGTTGTAGAAGTACACGAGCGGGCCGGTGTCTTGGGGGATGCCGACGACGGCGTCACCCACGCGCATCCCGCTGAACGCTCCGGAGGAGAAGTTGTCCTCGTATTTCGCGGCTTCCTCACTCACGTCCTGGAGTAGACCCTTGGCGTAGACCTGGGGCACCTCCGCGTAACCGAGCTGCGCGAGGCAGGGAGCGTTGTCGGCTTTGGCGTCCGTCTCGAGCTTGAGGATCATGTCGCTTGCTTCGCCGTCGAACTTCGTGGCATTGACCTGGACGTCGGGGTTCTCCTCGTTCCAGCGTTCCACGATCTCGTTAACGGAGGTCATGCCCTCCCCGTCGGGCAGGCGGTGCATGTATTGCAAGGTGACCTCATCGGCATCATCACCGGAGCTGGAGCCGCACGCGGCAAGTCCGAAAACTGACAAGGCGCCCACGGTCAATACTGCTGCGGTGCGCGCACTACGTGAATTTGGCATTTTCTCTCTCTTCCGCGAGATAGCGTTCGATGCTCTGCACGACCGGTTCCTTTCCTGCGTGCACCTTCCATATTAACCGAAAAATGTTTGCGCTCACAAACACGTCAGGGCCGGAGAGCTATTACAAATGAACGAAGCTTGCCCAGTCGCTGGTACCGCAAACAGGGCGCGACCGCGGCCGACAGCGGTCGTCGCGGGAGAACGAGCGGTGAAACCCGGGAGCGCCGCAGCACCTCGGCTCGCCGCGCGGCAGTCATCGCGCGTTACCGCTGCCGCTGGGAACTTTCAACCCCTTCCTCGCCGCTGACCAGTACTACTAGCGTCATGAGACCCAGCCGCGGGCGAGAGGACCGCAGGTGGTTGCGAGGGAGGAATATGCGTCGTCAGCTGGTGAGTTTCGGACTCGTTTCCCTCCTCGCGCTCGCCGCGTGCACCGGCGGGTCCGGCACTCCCGTGCTCACTTGGTACACCAACCCTGACGACGGCGGCCAAGAAGCGATCGCGCAGGCGTGCACGGAGGAAGCCGACGGCGAATACCGGATCAACGTTTCCACCCTACCGCGGGAGGCCTCCTCGCAACGAGAACAGCTGGCCCGCCGGCTCGCCGCTGAAGATTCGTCGATCGACATCATGAGCCTGGACCCGCCGTTCATCCCAGAATTCGCCGAACCCGGGTTCCTCGCCGAGGTTCCCGAGGAGCTGCAGGACACGGACGGGATCGTGCAAGGCTCGGTCGAATCGGCGACGTGGAACGAGGAGCTGGTTGCCGTTCCGTTCTGGGCCAACCCGCAGTTGCTCTGGTACCGCACGTCCGTGGTCGAAGACCTCGATCTCGATATGGACAAGGTCACGTGGGAGGAGCTCATCGAGGCCGCCAAGGACAACGATCTGTTCATCGGGGTCCAGGGGGCGAAAGAGGAATCCCTCACCGTGTGGATCAACGCCCTCACCGCTTCGGCCGGCGGTGAGATCGTTACCGCCGGTGCGGATAAGTCCGATGAGATCGAGCTCGGCCTCGATTCTGACGAGGGCCGCAAGGCGGCGGAGATCATTTCGGAGATCGGCAAGGAGGGCCTGGCGGGCGCGGGCCTGCCGACCGCGGATGAGAACGCATCGATGAACCTCTTCCAAGGGGACAAGGGGGCGTTCATGGTCAACTGGCCATTCGTGTGGAGCGCGATCGGGGCGGCGAATGAAGACCTCCTCGATGACATCGGGTGGGCGATGTATCCCCGGGTCGACGAGGACACCGAATCCGCCCCGCCCGTCGGTGGAATCAACCTCGGCGTGAGCGCATTTTCGAAAAACACCGATCTCGCTTATGAGGCGGTCAAGTGCATCGTGCAGCCCGAGCATCAAACCGAATACTTCCTCACCGACGGCAACCCGCCCTCGGCCAAGGAGGCCTATGACGACGATGAGGTCAAGGAGGAATTCCCGATGTCCGATCTCATCCGCGATTCCCTCGACGCCGCCGCACCCCGGCCACAGTCACCGTTCTACAACGAAATCTCGCTCGGCCTGCAGAACACGTGGCACCCGCCGGGCGCCGTCAACCCCGATATCACCCCGAAGGCGTCGAACGATTACATCACTCAAGTGCTCAGAGGGGAGAAGCTGTTATGAGTTCCCCCACCTCCGCCCGCTCCCGCTCCGAGGCTCGCCTCGGTTGGTGGCTCGCCGGGCCCGCGTTCGTGGTGATGCTCGCGGTCACCTTGTACCCGATCATCCAAGCGGTCATCGATTCGATGTTCAACTTCCGCCTCACCGCCCCCGATGAGAAGGAATTCATCGGTATCCACAACTACACGGTCGTGCTCGGGGATGTGAAGTTCTGGCAGTCGCTGGGCATTACCCTGCTCATCACGATCGTCACGGTCGCCGTCGAACTCGTGATCGGTTTCGTGCTCGCGATGGTCATGCACCGGGCGATCAAGAACCTGCGGGGGATCGTTCGCACGGCGATCCTCGTGCCCTATGGGATCATCACCGTGGTCTCGGCGTTCGCGTGGTTCTACGCCTTCGACATCAACTCCGCGGGCTACATCAATAACTGGTTCTCCTGGCTCCCAGGGATCACCGAAGATCTCAACTGGTTCGCGCACACGGGCACATCGCTGTTCGTCATCATCGCTTCCGAGATCTGGAAAACGACCCCATTCATCTCTCTGTTGCTCCTGTCTGGGCTCGCCCAGGTACCGGGGGAGTTGGAGGAGGCCGCGCGGGTCGACGGCGCGACGGGTGCCCAAGTACTCAAGCGCGTGACCTTGCCGAATATGAAGGCCGCGATCATGGTCGCCGTGCTCTTCCGCGCACTCGAGGCCTTCCGGATCTTCGACAACGTATTCATCATGACCGGCGGGGCGAACAACACCGAAGTGCTCTCCCTGCTCGCCTACAACACCTCCATCGGACGGCTCGAGATCGGCCTCGGCTCGGCGATCTCGGTACTGCTGTTCCTATGCGTGCTCGCGATCGCGTTCATCGCGATCAAGGGTTTCAAAGTCGATCTCGCCGGCCAAACGGGTGGTGATTAACGATGGGTGCCCTGAGCGGAAAGCAAAAGCTCGCGTGGGCGGCGATCACGCTGGTGGTTCTCCTGTGGTCACTATTTCCCGTCTACTCGATCCTCATGACCTCGTTCAAGACCCAGGACGGGCTCTTCTCCGGCACTCTCCTGCCACCGGAGTGGACGTGGGAGAACTACGAGACGATCCTCGCCGGCGACGCCCAGGAGATCTTCCTTCCCGCGCTGCGCAACTCCATCGGCATCTCCATCATCTCCACGGTCGTCGCCGTCCTCCTCTCGATGTTCTGCGCCTACGCGATCGCCCGGCTCGATTTCAAGGGCAAGAAGCTCATCCTCACCACCGCGCTGTCGGTCTCGGTGTTCCCGGTTATCTCCATCGTCACCCCGCTGTTCAACGTGTGGCGCATGATCGGCCTGTACGACACCTGGGCCGGGCTCATCATCCCCTACCTCTCGCTCACCCTGCCGATCTCGATCTGGACCCTGACCGCCTTCTTCCGGCAGATCCCGTGGGAACTCGAGCAGGCGGCCCAGGTGGACGGCGCGACGCCGTTCCAGGCCTTCCGCAAAGCGATCGTGCCGCTCGCCGCGCCCGGGGTGTTCACGACGGCGATCATCGCCTTCTTCATCGCATGGAACGATTTCGTCTACGGCATCTCGCTCACCTCCACCACCGCCGCCCGGCCCGTACCCGCCGCGCTGTCATTCTTCACCGGAGCCTCCCAGTTCGAGGAACCCACGGGGGCGATCTCCGCTGCCGCGATCGTCGTCACCATTCCGATCGTCATCGTCGTCCTCATCTTCCAGCGCCGCATCGTCTCGGGGCTCACCCAAGGCGCAGTCAAGGGCTAAGGAGTAAGAAGTGTCCTCAATCAGCCTCCAAGGCATCGTCAAGACATATCCCGATGGGTACACCGCCGTCAAAGGAGTCGATCTGGAGATCGACGATGGCGAGTTCGTCATCCTCGTGGGCCCCTCCGGCTGCGGGAAGTCCACGATCCTGCGGATGATCGTCGGCCTGGAGGACATCAGCGACGGCACGTTGCAGATCGACGGGGACACCGTCAACGACCTCGCCCCACGCGATCGCAACCTCGCCATGGTGTTCCAGAACTACGCCCTGTACCCCCACCTGACCGTGTTCGAGAACATCGCCTTCCCACTTCGGCTGAACAAGGGGGAGCACGATGAGGAGGACATCAAGAAGCGGGTTCACGACGCCTCCTCCTTGTTGGAACTCGATGAGCACCTCGACCGCAAACCCGGCAACCTCTCCGGCGGGCAGCGCCAGCGCGTCGCGATGGGCCGGGCCATCGTGCGCCACGCACGGGCCTTCCTCTTCGACGAACCGCTTTCGAACCTGGACGCAAAACTACGTGGGCAGATGCGCACCGAGATCGCCCGGCTCCAGCGTCGGCTCGGCACGACGACCGTGTACGTCACCCACGATCAAACCGAAGCGATGACCCTCGGTGACCGGGTTGCCGTGCTCCGCAAGGGAGAGCTGCAGCAGGTCGCGAGCCCGCGCGGGTTGTACGACGAACCGGTCAATCTCTTCGTCGCCGGTTTCATCGGATCGCCCCCGATGAACTTCCTCCCCGGTGAGATCTCTGAGGGCGTGCTGCACCTGCCGATCGTTGACGTCCCCCTCGACGAAGGGCTGACGGCAGCCGTCGGGGATCGTAACCTCGTGATCGTCGGGCTCCGGCCTGATGCGTTCCACGAACGCGAAACGTCGACCGAAACCGAGGGCGGGATCGAATTCACCGCCGATATCGACGTCACCGAATGGCTCGGAGAGGCGCTGTATGCCTACGTTCCCTTCGACACCCACGACGGCGTGCGCGAAAAACTCGACGAACTCGAACGTGACCTGGAAGGGGAGGGGATGCGCGCCCAGCTCGTCGTCACCCTCGACTCCCTCTCCAAGGTGATCCCCGGGGATTCCGCGGAGTTGTGGTTCGATCCGGCGAACATGCACATCTTCGACCCCGAGACTGGTGAGAACCTCACTCGCGACGAAGGGAAAGCACAAGAGATCGAGGAAGAATCTCGGCAACTGCGGCAACGCGCGCTGGAACGGGCGCAGAGGAAAGTCAACGAAGCGCCGCAGGAGCAAGCCTAGGAGAGCTGTCCCCGGGGTTGGCGCCGGCGCGAGCAGAATTGCCGTGCCAATCACACGGTGCCTGCGCTACGTTGATGACCTCAACCCGGGTCGATGCGTTCCTCATCGAGGCAGACCACGCGCCGGGGGGCGGCGACCACGTGGATGCGCCTCCCGTGCAGCGACCGCGTGCCACAGCCCGCAGTCCGACGCAGGAGCCAGGGCAAGAGACCCGCCTCGGCGGCAGTGTCGGCTTGGCGCATGCGTTCATTCCAACTGCATCCCGTGCTTTCGGATCGGAAAGCTCATGGTCGGCGTGAGGGAACAGCTCCGCCGGGACCTGCGGCGCGCGATGAAAGAGCGGAACCACCTCGCCGTCCGAGCGATCCGCTCCCTCCTCGCGGCGATCGACAACGCCGAAGCCGTGCCGATCCAGCACACCTTCGAGACGGGGGCGCACGTCGCCGGCGCGGCGATGGGGGCAGGGGCGGGAGACCGGCCTCGCCGGAAGCTCACGGGCCCCGACCTGACGCAGATTCTTGAGCGCGAAGCCCGGGAACTGGAAGTCCTATCCGCCTACCTACACCGCTAGCGCGCGCAGGAGCCGGGCGACGTCGGATTGGGAACAGATCCCGAGCGGAGTCTGGTGGTCCTTGCCGTGCTCGGTGAGCACGATCGCCGCGGGAGCATTGCGCCCCTCCTGGCCGGCGAAGATGCGGACCGCTTCGGCGGCCTGCAGGTTCCGGGGCCGAAGGACGAGTTCGTCGCAGTCCTCGGCGAATCGGTGGATCTCCGTGAGCCCCACGTGTTCGATCGCGGCTCCCGTGCCCGTGATGTACTCCCCGGCGAGCCAGCGGGTGACGGTGTTCGTCGTGACGAGGTGGAGGGCCCCGTCCTCGTCTTGGACCGGCACCTGCGAGTACTCCTTCTCTCGGACGATCTGTAAGAACTCCCCGAGGTCATCACTCGAGCGGAGCACGGTGGGTTTGCGCAGCGCGAGTACCTGCCTCACCAGCGGTGGGTCGAGGATGATCTGGACCTGCTTCTCCAACCATTCCACGGCGGACTCCCGGGGGTCGGCGATGACCTCGTCGTCGATGTCGCGCGGGTTGTGCACGATCGCGTTGCGCAGGTCCGCGAAACTCCGCAACCGATCGACCTGGCGCTCGGTCAACTCCGGGGAACGCTCGAGCAACATCGGAAACGACAGGTGCTTGGGGTCGGTTTCCCGCCGCTCGACCCGGCCCCGCAGCTCCTGTTCGATCTGGTTGAACGCCTGCAAGAACCTCGTTGCCCGATCCACCATCCGCCTACTGTATCGCGCTACGGAGTTTCGGTGGCGACCCCTTTCTTGCGTTGCCACAAGTCCTTGTACGCCACGCCCAGGGAGAGGAGGATGATCGTGAACACGCCCGCGAAACCGGTGAGGAACGCGCTTGTCCAGTCGCTGCGGGCGAGCACCGCGAACGCGAGCGCGGTGATGAGGGCGATCCCCACGGAGGTGCCGATCCGCTGCCCCGTCTGCATGATCCCGCCGGAGGAACCCGCGTACTGAAGCGGCACATCGGCGAGGGTGAGGGCCTGGTTCGGGCTGATCACCGTGCCCTGCCCGATCCCGATGAACGTGAGGGTGAGCAGCAGCCACCATTCGCTCACGTGGCCACCGGAGCGCAACCACACCACGAGTGCGCTCGAGGCGATCCCCAGCAGCGCCGAATACATTCCGCCGATGACGACGATTCGGCCGAAGGTGGGAACGTTACGCCCTCCCCAAAGTGCGGCGAAGGTGGAGGCGACGGCGCTGGGGAGCCCGACGAGCCCGGAGGCGAGCGCGGTATGGCCGAGCCCGTCCTGCATGTACATCGCGACGAGCACCCAGATACTCGTCATCCCCATGAAGTACAACGTGATGAGCAACGCGCCATTGGCGAAACTCGGGGTGCGGAAGATCGCGAGATCGACCATGGGGGAGCGGCCCCGGCGCTTCTGCCGTTGCTCCCACCACAGCCATAGCCCCACGAGACCGATCCCGGCGGGAATGGTGAGCCACACACCGGAGTGTGCGCTGCTCTCCATGAAGGGAAGCAGCAGGGCCAACACGGCGAGGCCGAGCAGGATCGCACCGATCGGATCGAGATCCTTGCTCTGGGCCGGGATGGAGGGGTCGAGGTCCCGGTTCTTGTTGAGCATCGGCTTCGGGAACCACAGGAAGGCGAGTGCGATCGTCGCGATCCCCACCGGTACGTTGACGAGGAATGTCCAGCGCCATCCATCAGCGGTGCCGAACGCGTCGATGATGAACCCGCCCAGCACGGGACCGATCGCGACCGAAACACCGACGGCCGCGCCGAAGATCCCGAAGGCGCGCGCTCGCTCGGCTCCACGGAAATACTGTTGGATCGCCCCCACCCCCTGGGGGTTGAGGAGCCCGGAGCCGATGCCTTGAACAGCGCGGGAGATGTTGAGCGTGAGCGCGTCCTGGGCGAACCCGCTCGCGATCGAGGCGATCGTAAAAATCGACACCCCGGCGATGAACAGCGGGCCCCGCCCGTAGACATCGCCCGCCCGACCGGCTGCGACGAGCCCGATCCCGAAGGTGAGGGCGTAACCGGAGAGGACCCATTGCAGTTGCGATTCCGTCGCATCCAGCCCCGCTTGAATGGAGGGCAACGCGACGTTGACGATACTCACCCCGATGAGGGACATGAATAAGGCCGCCGTCAGGACCGCGAGAATTCGCCAACGCCGAGGATCGGGAACATACGTGGAATCGGGCGTCGACACTCAATACAGCGTAGGCAACCCGATGCGTATTTGCTAGCTACTCATTTTCCGCGGGGCCGGGGATGTGAATGTTGAAACTCGCATCCGAGCCATCAACCTCCGTCACGGTGATCTCCACGGGGTGCACCTCATCCCCGTCGTGGAGTTCGCATTCGATCTCGGCATCCACCTCCGCGGGGAGGTCGGTGGGACAGGTCACCTCCGGTCGCATCCCGAACTGTTGTTCCACCTGATCCTCAACCTGCTCGGCCACATCCGCGGCAGGAACGTGCGCAGAGTTCGCGGAGAATGTACACGAACCGAGCACGCCAGCGGCGGCGAGCCCGACCCCGGCTTTGAGAATCCTTTGCATTGTCCTTCCGATCTTGAGGAACTCTCTACACTACTAGAAGACCAATCAGTGAAAGGAATCCATGTCTCCCCTCGACTTCGGCCCGCTCATCTTCGGAGGCAACGTATTCGGATGGACCGCCGATGCCGACACCTCTTTCGACCTTCTCGACCGGTTCACGGCCGCAGGTGGGTTCGCGATCGACACCGCGGATTCCTATTCCGCCTGGCATCCGGGAAATACCGGCGGGGAATCGGAGGAGATCATCGGTGAGTGGCTGCGGCGCCGCGGCAAGCGAGACCACCTCGTCATCGCCACCAAGGTATGCTCCCACCCGCAGCGCCCCGGGCTCGCACCCGAGAACATCCGCGCGGCGATCGACGACTCCCTGCGGCGCCTCGGCACCGACTACGTCGACCTGTATTTCGCTCACCGGGATGATCCCGACGTGGGGCAGGCGGAGTACCTGGGCGCTTTCGAGGAGCTCGTGCAGGCGGGCAAGATCCGCGAGATCGGGGCCTCGATGTTCACCCCCGAACGCATCCGTTCGGCCTCGGTGGTCGCGCGTTCGGAGTTCTCCCGAGGTTTCACCATCTCCCAGGATCGTTACTCCCTCGTCGAGCGCGGGCTAGAAACTGAGGTGCTCCCCACCCTCGCCGAGCTCGGTATCGTCGAGCAGCCCTTCGCGGCCCTCGCCGCGGGCTTCCTCTCCGGCAAGTACCGCGCGGATCACGCGGCTGGGGCGGGTGATTCCCCGCGAGCGGCTGGGGCGAGGAAATATCTCGAGGACCCGCGCAACCTGGAACTCCTCGCAGTGCTCGACGACGTCGCCGCCGGGCACGGCGTGCAACCGGGGTCGGTGGCGATCGCCTGGCTGCGCGGTCAGGAGAACACGACCGCCCCGCTCGCCTCGGTGCGCAGCGCGGAACAACTCCCCACCCTCATCGATTCGTTCGGTCTCGAACTCTCCGCCTCCGAGCTCGCCGATCTTACTCGGGCGTCCGCGCACGCGGTAGGGCAGTAGTCGCGCTCAGGCGGGCGAGCCCGCGTTCCAGGGGCCCCTTACCCAAGGTGAGCTTCCACGCCGTCGCGAATACCAGGGATCCCACGATGAGCCACACGAGCGGGCCCTGGGAGGTGGGGTGCCAAACGGCATCGGGACCGAGGATCGCGATGTAGAACAGGTGCGCGACGTACAGGGTGAGGGACATCGAACCGGCGGCCGTTGCCGGGTACCAGAACAACTGCTGCAACAATCTCCGGGTGAGCAGGAGCGAAAGCGCGATGACGACGAGGGAGGCGCCGATGTTGCCGAGGATCTCGAACCCGGAGTCGGTGTGCGGTTCCACCGAGACGAGCGACATCGGGTAGGTGAGTTCCGTGCCGCGCCCGCCCATCGCCTCCTCGAGCCGAGCGCCCCCGCCGTAGCCGGCGACGCACAGCGCCGCGCCGCAAAGGAGCAGCAGCGTCTGAACGTGGTAGCGATACAGCCGCAGCCGCACGAGGCCGAGGCCGGTGAGTGAATACGCGAGCCAACACAGCGCGGGGTAGTACCCGGAGGCGAGTTCGAACACGCCGGGGATCCACATCCCCGGTTCCGGTGCGCCGTTGACCAGGAGCCGGATGGCCTGCACGATCGGGGGTGCCACGAGCGCGACTGCCGCGGCACAGCCGAACAGGGCGGCGGGGCGCAGATTCAGGAACGGTACGGTGAGGGCGAACATCACCGCGTAGGAGGAGAGGATGACCACGACCGGGGTCTGCAGGAACATCAGCAGCACACCGGTGACTCCGAGCCACAACGCACGACGAAGGATCCGCGGGTACTCCTGGCGCGCTCTCTCACGATCGGGATAGGCACGGGCGGTCATGAACCCGAGCCCACAGCCGGCAAGGAGCGCGAAGAGGGCGGAGGAACGACCATCGGCGAGCCACCACCACCCCTCCCCGTCATCCTTCGCCAAGTGGGCGACGAACATCCCGCCGATGGCGATAGCGCGAGCGAGGTCGATTCCGGCAAGACGGGGCATACCAAGAATCGTAGAGGGAACCCGAACCCGTCGAGGACTCCCGCCCGGGCGCCGGACGTACTAGCGTAGGTATATGAGCGAGCAATACCTGCACGGACACCATCCGAGCGTGCTCGCCTCGCATACCTGGCGGACCGCCGCGAACTCCGCGGCCTACCTGTTGGAATACCTCGAGGCGGAGATGGACGTGCTCGACGTGGGCTGCGGGGTGGGCACGATCACCGTCGACCTCGCCACCTACGTGCCGCAAGGACGGGTGCTGGGAATCGACCGCGCACTGCCCCCGCTCGAGCGGGCCGCGGACCTCGCGGTGGCCCAGAACGTGGAGAACGTCGAATTCGAGCAGGCGAACGCCTACGCCTTGCCGTTCGCCGATGGGAGTTTCGACGTCGTCCACGCCCACCAACTCCTGCAACACCTGCGCGATCCCCTCGCAGTGATCCGGGAGATGAAGCGGGTGCTGCGCCGGGGCGGGCTCCTCGCCCTGCGGGAGGCGGACTATGGCGGGATGACGTGGTTCCCCGAATCCGGACTCACCGGCTGGCGGGACCTGTACCAGCAGCTCTCCGACCGGCACGGACGGCACGCGCAGGCCGGACGACGCGTCCTCGCCTGGGTGCGCGCGGCCGGCTTCACCGCCGTGCAACCCTCCGCCTCGACCTGGTGCTTCGCCGAACCCGACGAACGGGAGTACTGGTCCCACATGTGGGCGGAGCGGATGACCCACTCCCGCCTCGCCGAACTCGCGTTGGAGACGGGCCTGGCCGATCAGGCAGAACTGGACCGGATCGTTGCCGCCTGGCATGAATGGGGCGAGGACGAATCCGGGTGGTTCACGGTCGTGCACGGAGAAGTGCTTGCGCGGGGAAACTGATGGACGCCCACATTGCTACCGGCGTTGCGCTCCTCGCTGCGGCGTTGTTCCTCGCGGCGATCGTCGTGGACTATCCGTTAGTAACGAGATCCGACCTCCCGTGGTGGCGGGACCGGGTCCCGCCCGCGCGTCTGCTCCGGGGCAGATCGCCTCGTCGGCGAGCCGCGGTCGGGCTCCTCATCCTCAGCACAGTTCTCTCGGTCACCGCGTTCGTCGTCGACACCAGATCCGGGGGCCGGACATGGATCTTCGGGCTCACGATGCTGCTCGCCGTGGAGAACCTGGTCCTGCTGGATATCTCCCAGCACCGCCGCGAGGAGGAACATACAATGATGAGTGGAAGAACGAGGACCGACGAAGGGGAATAGAAGTGATCTTCATTGTTGCCAAGTTCAAAGTGAAGCCCGAACACGCCGACGACTGGCCTGAACTCACCCGGGAGTTCACCGAGGCCACCCGCGCCGAGCCGGGGTGCCTATGGTTCGACTGGTCCCGCAGCGTGGAAGACCCGAACGAATACGTGCTCGTCGAGGCGTTCCAGGACGACGCCGGTGAGGCCCACGTGACCTCCGAGCACTTCCGCAAGGCCCAACAGGACCTGCCGCCCCTGCTGCAGGAGACCCCGAAGGTGCGCAACGTCGTCATGGACGGCGAGGAATGGCACGAACTCGGGGAGATGGCCGTGAAGTAATGTTCGGTACCGTAGGGGAATGCGCATAGCCCGATTCACCACCGGTTCCGACCCCCGCTACGCCGTCATCGAGGACGACTCCAACGATCTCGTAGTGCTCTCCGGGGATCCCTTGTACTCGCCGCTTGAGCCCACGGGCCAGCGGGTGCCACTGGACGAGGCGCGCCTGCTCGCGCCCGTCATCCCCCGCTCGAAGGTCATCGGTATCGGCCGCAACTACGCCGCCCACGCCGCTGAACTCGGCAACGAGGTCCCCGAGAAGCCGCTGCTGTTCCTCAAACCGAACACCGCGGTGATCGGACCGGACGACCCGATCGTGCTGCCCGCCTACTCTGAACGGGTCGAGCACGAAGCCGAGCTCGCCGTCGTCATCTCCCGGATCTGTAAAGACCTCACCCCGGCGCAGGCGAGTTCGGTGATCCTCGGATACACGGCCGGAAACGACGTCACCGCACGCGATGCCCAGCGCGCCGATGACACCTGGACCCGGGGCAAGGCGTGGGACACCTCCTGCCCGCTCGGTCCGTACCTCGTGATGGACCTCGACCCCGCTGATCTCGCGGTGCAGTGCCGCGTGGACGGCGAACTGCGCCAGGACGGCCGGACGAGTCAAATGGTCTACTCCGTGGCCGACCTCGTCGCCTACGCCTCGAGTGTGTTCACGCTCCTGCCCGGCGACGTCCTCCTCACCGGAACCCCGGCCGGGGTGGGGCCGCTCGAACACGGCCAGCGGGTCGAGGTGGAGGTCGAGGGCATCGGGACGCTGTCGAACCCGGTGCTCCGGCGGGACTAACGCCGCGCCGGCGCGGGTTGAGTGCGCGTCCCGTGCTCCCAGACATAGGCGAGGAGATACTGCACGTCGTAGATCGTGCTACTTAGCTTTATCCGCGTGCCGTCGATCCCGCGGATCTTGATCATGCGGTGCCGGTTCTGGGTATAGGTGGCCAGCGATTCCAGGTCCCGGAACGCGATCCGCCGCACGCTTCCGAGCACGCCCGCGGTCTCGATCTCGGTCTTCGTGACCCGTACGTAGAAGTTCCGATAGAGCAACACCAGATAACCGCCCGCGAGGAAGATGACTGCGCCTCCCGCTTGCATCGGCAGGATGTCCCGCGGGTCCGTCGACCCCGCGAACGCGAGGAGGATCAGCCCAGCGCCGACCACGGTCACGGGCCAGGCGAGGTACGGGACGAAGCGGGGCATCCGTTGAATTTCCGGATCCTCCCGGGATACGTGCGGATTCTTGCGGGCGTATCGGATGAGGAGGACTACCCCCGCCCCGATGGCAAGATTCACCCCGATCGTCAGGGCAAGGTACATGCTCAGGCTCGATTCTGCACGGCGGACGTAACGCAAGTGTAGCGGCGGGAAGTTCGGGCCCCGAACCGGTGTCTGCTAACGTTTCACCTCAGGTACGCGAGAAACTTCTGACGAGAATTTTGATGACGAAACTGAACAAGTTCATTACCGCCGTCGCCGCTGTGGTGCTCGCGGGGTGCACCGCGACGACGGAGGACGCACCGCCCGCCCCGGAAGAGACCTCCGAAACCGAGCAGTCGGCCGAGGTCGAACCGAGCGAAGAACCCCCCGAGGTCGAGCTCGAGACGCGCACGGTTTCCGTCGAGGGCGGAGAAGCCGACCTCACCGTCGGGCCCCTCGCCGTCGATGGCGAGGTGGCGATATTGAAATTGGAGCTCACGGCGAAAGACGATGGCGTCACCGAAAGCTTCTCCAACCCGTATCTCCAGCCGTACTACTCGCCGACCGGGGTGCAGTTGCTCGATGCGGAGAACGGCGCCGTCCACGACCACGGCTGGTCCGAGGGCGGAGCTGCGCTGACGCAACATCCGGACGGGACGAATGCCGGGGAGTCGCAGGAACTGTTCATCGCCTACGCCGCCCCGGATACCGATGCTCCCGTTGCTGTGGTACCTCACGCCGGTTTCTTCCTCCCACCGGTCGTTGACCTCGCCGACGCGAACGAGTTCCCCACCGCCGAAGAACTTGCAGAAACGCCGGAGGCGGATCTGCAGTTCCCGGTCTCCGAACTCGAGACCTATTCTGAGGAACTCGGCGGAGCACTCAGCACGCGGGAAGGTGAGGAGAACACGCTCCTGACGATCAGTGCGGACGTGCTCTTCGACAAGGACTCCGCCGAGCTATCCTCGGCGGCGGACGAAGCGCTGGAACGCGCCGCGGAGAGGATCACCGGAGACGGTGAGCTCACGGTCGTCGGCCACACCGACGACGTCGGCACCCGCGAACACAACCAGCAGCTGTCCGAGGATCGCGCCCAATCCGTCGCTGATGCACTGGGCGAGCTCGTGGACATGTCGGGCTTCGACGTCGTCGTCGAAGGGCGCGCGTTCGACGAACCGGCCGTCGACGAACAGACCGAGGAAGCGCGCGCGGAGAACCGCCGCGTGGAAGTGAGTTTCGAGGCGGCAGCCGAGGAAGCCGAGGAAGCAAGTGGGCAGGAGCTCCCCGAGCCGACCGGGCCCGTCGGGGCCGGCCCGGAGGGGGTCAAGCTCGAGCAGACCCAGCCCTTCAGCGACGAGGTCGAGCAGACCTACGAGGTGAAGCTGGAACGGGTGCAGCGGGTCGGGAAGTACCTCACCGGTGAGATCGAACTGACGAACCTGGATGACGAGGCCCACAGCCTCATCGGCGTGTTTTCTGGCGGGCACACCGACTCCCGTGGTGACCTGAGCCTGTCCGATCAGAACGGAACGACGCGGCTCACCCTCGCCGACGGCGATGCGATGTATTACCCCCTCGACTACGCCACCCCCGAGCGCGATTACGTGATGACCGGTGGGGAGCGCAAGTCGATGGGCCAACCCGTGCGGGACCTGCAGCCGGGTGAATCCACGATCGTCACGGTCGTGTGGCCGACGGTTCCCGGGGCGGAGGTCACCCTGGAATCCCCGTGGATCCCGGTGTTCAAGGACCGCCCGGAGGAAGAGAATCGAGGCGGCCCGCCGTTCCGCCTCACCGACATCCCCGTGGAGGAGCTGCAGGCGGACTCGTAAGGGCCGGTTCTTCAGTCCCCGGCTCGGCGCAGTACGTCCCGGGCGGCCCGGTGGGCCCCGGCAGCATACCCGCCGCCGAACAAGTACACGTGGGCGATGAGCCCGAAGAGGTAATGCGCCGGTAGATCGCCCTGCCACCCGGGAGGCATCGGGTACTCGGCCTCGTAGCCGGCGAAGATCTCCTCCAGGTACGGTGCGCCGAAGAGCGCGAGCATCGCGAGGTCTTCCAACCGGTGCCCGCCGTGGGCAGCCGGGTCGATCAGCGTGCCCCCCTCGGGGGTCCACATGAGGTTGCCCGACCACAGGTCCCCGTGCACGCGGCTCGGGCCCTCTGTGCCGCTGCCCGAGATCCCGTTGAACGCGCCGCTCGCGACGGCCTCGATCACCTCCTGGAAGGGAGCGAGCGGCACCTGGGCTCGCTGGAGTTCCCGCGCCGCGAGCCCGGTCACGTGGCGCAATCGGTGCGCCCAGAACTCCCCGAACTCACCCGCAGTGATCGGCGGGACCTCGAACGGGTCACTGAGCGGACCGAACCAGGCGCGGCCCTCGCCGGGGGTGAACCCGAAGTCGGGCGCCCCGCTCGAATGGAGGCGGGCGAGCCCGGCCCCGAACTCTCTGGCGGCCTCGGCGCTCGGAGGCACCGCGGTGAGCCGCTGCAAGGTGAGCTCGGTGGGCGCGGCCTCGATGACCTCGACGACGGGCAGAACGCCCGGCTCCGCGAGCCACCGCAGGCCCGCCGCCTCAGCAGCGAAGAACCCGGCCGGTGCTCCGGGGGAGTGTTTGCGGTACGTCATAGGTTGATCCGTTCCAGTTCGGCGATGCTGCCCGGCGTGGGGAATTCCGTGCACGCCATCGTCAGGTGGTAGAACTCGGGTGCCACCGCGTCCCAGTGCTTCGCACCGGCGATGACGACGTCGAGGTACGCCCGAGAGGCCACCGCGCCCGGGAGGCGTGCGGCAGCGAACTCCGGCTTTCCGATGAAGGTGAGCACGCGCCCGGTGAGGGCACCGCCACCCGGGTAGCTGACCGCGCGGCCGGTGATATCCACGAGATCGTAGCGGCGCTCGCGGTCGATGAGCAGGCGAAGATCGTCGTCGTCGATCGGAATGGCGATGCCGTTGACGGCATAGTGCTCGCTCGGACGGATGTTGCCGAGCAGCACGCCCGGCGGCGTTGACCCGTCGGGGAACTCGTAGCGCTTGTCCGGTTGGCTGCCGTCGTTGGGAAATGCGACGTCGAAGCAGCGCAGGTACCCCGGGAGCCGGGCGGGGCGGCACGCCTCAAGCACGAGGTGGGCAAGAGTGGCGCGGAGCGAGTCGGGGTTGAGCAGCGAACCGTAGGCGAATACGTGCATACGCACCGAGTGTAGGCGAGGGGGGTGGAGCCAGTAGGCTAGGGAACATCATGAGTGAAGTACGCGTACGCTTTTGCCCCTCGCCCACCGGAACCCCGCACGTCGGGCTGATCCGAACCGCCCTGTTCAACTGGGCCTACGCCCGTCACACCGGCGGGAAGTTCATCTTCCGGATCGAGGACACCGATCCCGCGCGGGACTCCGAGGAGTCCTACGAACAACTCCTCGACGCCCTCGCGTGGCTCGGGCTCGACTGGGACGAGGGGGTGGAGGTCGGCGGCCCGCACGGCCCGTACCGGCAGTCGGAGCGGATGGACATCTACGCCGATGTCGCCGAGAAGCTGACTGAGGCCGGCCACGCGTACGAATCCTTCTCCACCGCGGAGGAAGTAGAAGAACGCCACCGCGCCGCGGGGCGGGACCCCAAACTCGGCTACGACGGGTACGACCGCGATCTCACTCCGGAGCAGAAAGCCGCCTTCCGCGCCGAGGGGCGCGAACCCGTGATCCGCCTTCGCATGCCTGATGAGGACCTCACCTTCACCGACCTCGTGCGCGGTGAGATCACGTTCAAGGCCGGCTCCGTGCCCGACTTCGTCATCGTGCGGGCGAACGGCAAGCCGCTCTACACCCTCGTCAATCCCGTCGACGATGCGCTCATGGAGATCACACACGTGCTGCGCGGGGAGGACATCCTCTCCTCCACGCCGCGACAGATCGCGCTGTACCGCGCGCTGCTCGACATCGGGATCGCGAAAGTGATGCCCGCCTTCGGCCACCTTCCGTACGTGATGGGGGAGGGCAACCGCAAACTCTCCAAGCGCGACCCCGAATCCAGCCTGTTCCACCACCGAGACCGCGGCTTCATCCCCGAGGGGCTGCTCAACTACCTCGCCCTGCTCGGGTGGGCGATCTCCCCGGACAACGACATCTTCTCCCGCGAGGAGATGGCGGCGGCGTTCGACGTTGAGAACGTCAACCCGAACCCGGCCCGATTCGACGTCCGCAAAGCGGAGGCGATCAACGCTACCCACGTACGCATGCTCGAGCCCGAGGACTTCCGCAACCGGCTCGTGCCCTACCTGCACCGCGCGGGAATCGTTTCCGCGGGGACCTTCGAGGATCTCACCTCTGCCGAACAGGAGCGGCTCACCGCGGGCGCCCCGCTCGTGCAGGAACGCATGACCCTGCTCGGGGAGGCCGTGGGGATGCTCGGGTTCCTCTTCCGCGCCGATGAGGAGATCGAGATCGCTGACGATGCCCGCACGCAGCTCCGGGACAACTCCCTGGAGGTGCTCGAGCGCTCGATCGCCGTGCTGCGCGACCTCGAGGACTTCACCACCGATACGCTGCAGACCGCCCTCAAACAGGTGCTCGTGGAGGAGATGGAGATCAAACCCCGCTTCGCATTCGGGCCGCTGCGAACCGCGATCTCCGGGCGCCGGGTCTCGCCGCCCCTGTTCGAGTCGATGGAAATCCTCGGCAAGGAATCTTCCCTCGCCCGCCTCGAAGCGCTCGCGGAGGACCTGCGTGCCTAACGCTCCCACCGACGTCGCGCTCATCGCGGCCAGCGCCCCCTCCCTCACCGGGCTCAAAGCCGTCATCTTCGACCTCGATGACACGCTCGTCGATGCCCGGGCCGCCTTCGAGATTGCGATCGACCAGAGCTTCCGGGCGCTGTACGAAACGATCACCGATGAGCAGTCCGCGCTCGCGCTGCACCTGTGGCGCACCGACGTCGCCGGGCACTACCGGGCCTACACCCGAGGGGAGCTCGCCTACAACGAGCAGCGCGAGGCGCGGCTGCGCCACATCGCCGCCGAACTCGGCCTTCCCGCGCCCACCGATGCGCAGGTGCACACGTGGGTCGCCACGTGGGACGCGGGCTTCCGAGCCGGCTGGGCGGCGTTCCCCGACGTCGCGCCCACCCTGGGATGGGTGGAGGAACGGGGGCTCGCCACCGGCGTCCTCACCAACGCCCACGCGGACCTGCAGCTCGAGAAAATGTCCGCCACCGGGCTCGGGCAACTCCCGCTGCTCGTGACCCTCGACACCTTCGGGGTGGGCAAGCCCGATCCGCGGGTGTTCCAGGAGGCCGCGCGCAAACTCGAGGTCGAGCCGGCCGAGGCCCTGTACATCGGTGACGAATTCGATGTCGACGCCCGCGCGGCCATCGACGCGGGCCTGCACGGCGCCTGGCTGCGCCGCCCGGGGCACGCGAAGGGTGGGGTCCACGACGCGGATCCCACCGGTGCGCAGGCGGCCGGCGTGCACGTGCTCGGCTCCCTCGCTCAACTCCCGCAGCTGCTGCTCCAGCACTAGGGGTGTGGGGCGAGTCACGGGCCCCCGTTTTGATCCGCCGAGTGAGTTTCGGGTAGAGTCATCCAGCGGTAG
>DATGUB010000090.1:0-7845 GCA_035301585.1 Beutenbergiaceae bacterium
AACTGCCGATGGAATACGCCATCGAACTCAACCGACTCATTGAACTGCAGATGGAAGGGGCCGTCGGCTGATGTCGACCCAAACTGAAACACTGAGCACCGATCACTCGCAGGCGGAGGTGGACGGCGCGCACTCCCACGGTGAGGCGCCCGTCATCTCCACCACCTCCCGGGCGGACCGGCTGAGCTCATTCGTCCTTGACGACTTCGCGATGCCCACCGGCCGGGAAGAGGAATGGCGGTTCTCGCCGGTACGGAACCTGCAGGGGCTCTTCGCCGCAGACTTCACCGGGGCGCGCCCCCAGGTGACGCTCGACGGCGATGACAAGGTCACGCTCGAAGAGGTCGCCGCCGACGACGCCCGGCTCGGGCAGGCAGGGATCCCCTCCGATCGGATCGCTGCCGCTGCGTGGGAACACCGGGGCAACTCCTGGGTCGTCACGATCCCCAAGGAGCACGTCGCGGCGAAGGAAATCACCCTCGACGTGCGCGGCCAGGGGATGGGACCGAGCGTCAACCACGTGCTCATCAACGCTGAATCGCTCTCCGAGGCGACGGTGATCGTCAACCACACCGGTGCGAGCGAGCTCGCCCAGACGGTGGAGATCCTCGTCGGTGACGGGGCGAACCTCAAGGTCGTCTCGGTCCAGGACTGGGAGGACGAAGCCATCCACGTCTCCGCCCAACGGGCGAGGCTCGGCCGGGACGCGAAGCTCCACCACATCGTCGTCACCCTCGGCGGCAAGGTGGTTCGCCTGACCCCCGAAGCGATCCTCGACGGTAAGGGCGGGGAGGTGGAACTCGACGGGGTCTACTTCTCCGACTCCGGTCAGCACCAGGAGCACCGGCTCTTCGTCGATCACGTCGCACCCAACTGCTACTCCCGCGTCGCCTACAAGGGCGCACTGCAGGGGGAAGAGGCGCGCACGGTGTGGATCGGCGACGTGCTCATCCGCAAGGACGCCGAAGGAACCGACACCTACGAGCTCAACCGCAACCTCCTCCTCACCGCAGGAGCGCGGGCGGACTCGGTGCCGAACCTCGAAATCGAGACCGGGGAGATCGAAGGTGCGGGCCACGCCTCGGCGACCGGCCAATTCGACGACGAGCAGCTCTTCTACCTCAGCGCCCGCGGGATTCCCGAAGCGGCCGCACGCCGTCTGGTGGTGCGCGGGTTCTTCGCTGACCTCATCCAGAAGATCAAGGTCGAAGACGTCGAAGCCCGCGTTCTGCACGAAATCGAGGAGGAACTCAACGCCGCGCTCGGAGAGGTTCCCGCGCTCGAAACTGGACTGCAAGAAGAGATCGACCGTTCAATCGAGGATGGCACCAGCGAATGACCGCCCAAGTAGTAGGCACCCGCGACGACCTCGAACCGGGTGAAGCGTTGAAACTCGAACTCGATAACGACGCAGGTGAACTCGTAGAAATCGCTCTCGTGCGTGCCGATGACGGCGAATATTACGCCATCGGTGACGTCTGCACCCACGGGCAGGTCTCCCTGTCCGAGGGGGAGGTGGACGGCGACACCGTCGAGTGTTGGCTTCACGGGTCCACCTTCGACCTACGAACCGGTTGGCCCCTCTCGCTGCCCGCCACCCAACCCACCCCGATATATCCGGTGAGCTATGACGGCGACGACGTCCTCGTCGACATCGACGCTCCCCAGATCACCGAAAAGCCTGCGTAAAAAAGGAAATCAGAAAACCATGGCAACCTTGGAAATCCGAGACCTGCACGTCTCCGTTGAAACCGCCGAAGGCACCAAGCCGATCCTCAAAGGCCTCGACCTCACCATCAAGAGTGGCGAGACCCACGCGATCATGGGCCCCAACGGCTCGGGCAAGTCCACTCTGGCGTACGCGATCGCCGGGCACCCGGACTACGAAGTGACGAGCGGTTCGATCACTTTCGATGGTGAAGACGTGCTGGAGATGGAAGTCGACGAACGCGCCCGCGCCGGTCTCTTCCTCGCGATGCAGTACCCCGTTGAAGTTCCCGGCGTGTCCGTGTCGAACTTCCTGCGCACCGCGAAGACCGCCGTCGACGGTAAGGCCCCGGCGCTGCGCCACTGGGTCAAGGACGTGCGTGAATCGATGGAAGCACTGCGGATGGACTCCTCGTTCTCCGAGCGCAACGTCAACGAAGGGTTCTCCGGTGGTGAGAAGAAGCGCCACGAGATCCTGCAGATGGAACTACTCCAGCCGAAGTTCGCCGTCCTGGACGAAACGGACTCCGGACTCGACGTGGATGCCCTGCGGGTCGTCTCCGAAGGCGTCAACCGCGTCAAGGAGAACACGAACGTCGGGGTCATGCTCATCACCCACTACACCCGGATCCTGCGCTACATCAAGCCGGACTACGTACACGTGGTCTTCGGCGGCAAGATCGTCGACGAAGGGGGCCCGGAACTCGCCGAGCGCCTGGAAGAAGAGGGCTACGACCGTTACCTCGTGAACGCGTAATCCGATGCCCGCCACGCACGTGCTCAGCGCCCGCGAGATCGCCGCGATCCGCGCCGACTTTCCCGTGCTCGCGCGCACCGTGCGTGGCGGGGCCCCACTCGTCTACCTCGATTCCGGGGCGACGAGCCAAAAACCCAGTTGCGTCCTCGACGCCGAAGAGGACTTCAACCGCAACTACAACGCCGCTGTGCACCGCGGCGCCCACCAACTCGCGGAAGAAGCCACAGAGCTCTACGAACGCGGGCGGGAGGTCGTCGCGGGCTTCGCCGGTGCCCGCACCGAGGAGTTGGTGTGGGCGAAGAACGCCACCGAAGCACTCAACCTCGTCGCCCACGCCTTCATCACCGCCTCCGCCACCGGCGGCGACCCGCGCTTGCGCCTCGGCGAGGGGGACGTCATCGTCACCACCCGGGCCGAGCATCACGCGAACCTCGTGCCCTGGCAGGAAGTAGCCGCCCGCACCGGGGCGAGCCTACGCTGGCTGGAGGTGACCGAGGACGGTCGCATCGACGTCGACACGCTCGACGTTATCGACGACCGCACCAAGGTCGTCGCCTTCACCCACGTCTCCAACGTCACCGGTGCGATCAGCCCGGTGCGGGAAATCCTCGACGCGGCGAAGGCCGTCGGCGCGCTGACGGTGCTCGACGCGTGCCAATCGGTGCCGCACCTTCCGTTCAACTTCCGTGCACTCGGCGTCGACTTCGCGGCGTTCTCCGGGCACAAGATGCTCGGCCCCACGGGCGTGGGGGCGCTCGTGGGAAAATCAGAGCTGTTGCACGCGATGCCCCCCTTCCTCACCGGCGGCTCGATGGTCGAGCTCGTGACGATGGAAACCGCCACCTTCGCCGCCCCGCCGGCGAGGTTCGAAGCCGGCACCCAAATGGTCTCCCAGGTCGTCGGGCTGACCGCCGCGGCGGAATACCTATCCGAGATCGGTATGGAGCAGATCGCTGCTCACGAGACCGAACTCGCCACCCACCTGCTGCGGGGTATGGCCGAGATCCCCGGGATCCGTGTCCTGGGCCCGGTGGATCCACAGGCACGGATCGCGACCGTCGCCTTCGACGTCGACGGCGTCCACCCCCACGACGTGGGCCAGCTCCTCGATAACGCCGGCGTCGCGATCCGGGTGGGGCACCATTGTGCGCAGCCGATCCACCAGGCACTCGGCGTGCATGCCTCGGCGCGGGTATCCACGCATGTGTACAACACGGTCGACGACCTCGATGCCTTCCTCGAACACCTGGCGCGCGTGCAACCGTTCTTCGGGATCGGCGGCGCGGCATGAGCGCGATGGAAGAACTTTACCAGCAGGTCATCATCGACCACTCCCGCGAACGCCACGGATACGGCCTCGCTGGGGAGGCCGACGGTGAATCTTTCCAACTCAACCCCACCTGCGGCGACGAGATCCGCCTCCAGGTCAAGCTCGACGGCGAGGCGGTCACGTGGGTACGGTGGGAAGGGCGGGGATGCTCGATCTCGCAGGCCTCCGCCTCGGTCCTCGCCGACCTGGTGAGCGGCCAGACCGTGGCCGCGGCGGAGGAACTAGCGGGAGTGTTCCGCGAACTCATGCACGCCCGCCACGAGCCGCTCCCCAGTGAGAAGCTCGACGTGCTTGGGGACGGCGCCGCCTTCGCCGGTGTCGCCCGCTACCCCGCGCGGGTAAAATGCGCAATGCTGGGATGGGTGGCGTTAGCAGACGCACTCGCCACAAATACAACAAGGAGTACACCGTGACTGAACAGGCACCTACCGTTCCCACGGCCGCAGATGTCGAAGAAGCACTTCGAGACGTCATCGACCCTGAACTGGGTATCAATGTTGTTGATCTCGGCCTCGTATACGGAGTGGCGGTCGACCAGAACAACGTCGCCACCATCGACATGACCCTCACCTCGGCGGCGTGCCCACTGAGCGACGTCATCGAGGAACAAGCCGTGCAGGCTCTGGAGGGCATCGTTTCCGGCCAACAGATCAACTGGGTCTGGATGCCGCCGTGGGGCCCGGAACGGATCACCGACGACGGCCGCGAGCAGCTACGCGCGCTCGGGTTCAACGTCTGACTCTTCCCGCGCCTGCCCGGGCGTGAGGGCGATGCTCCCCGCCGCGGAATCGAACGTGTCGCAAGCGGGGGGCCCGCCCTGCATCCCCGCGAGGAACCACTCCTGGCGCTGCTCGGCGGAGCCGTGGTCCACGTCTCGGGCGCGACCCGGCCCTGCTGGGCCTGGATGCGGTCATCGCCGACCGTGGCCGCGGCGCTGAGAGCAGAGGCGAGTTCAGCGTCGGTGAACGACGCGAGGAAGGTCTGTCCGCTCTCGTCCGCCGTCGTTGACGCGGCCCCAGCCCAGGCACCCGCGAGGCAATCTGCCTGCAGTTCCCGCCGCACCGAATCTGAGGATGCACCGATGCTGTGCCGGTCGATCTGCGACGTGATCCCCGTGAGGTTCTGATGGCCCCACTCGCGCGCGACGACGTACATCTGTGAAAGGCTGCTCTCATCCGCGCCGAGCTCACCGGTGAGCACGTCGAAGAACCCGACATCGAGGTAGACGCTCTCATCGGCGGAACACTAGACCGGTCCGACCTCGGAGGTGGCAGTGTCGCAGCCGGTGACGGTTTGGCCCGCGAATAGTTCCATCGACGGCGATCGACAGGAGGTTCCGAACTCGGGGAGTTCTATTTCCCAATACGCCTCGAGCGAGTTCGCCGCGCCGACCACGCCGCATTCCACGTCGCGGTTCGCGTCCTCGCCCGTCCGGCACTTCTCCGCGAGCGAGCCGGCATCGACCGAACCGGCCGAGCGGGCACCGTCGCTCGTGCCGAGGAACTGGGTGAGATCGACACCAAGGAACTGGGAGAGAAGAACGACGATCACCGTGCCGATCCCGCGCCGACCGCCACCCTGCCGCCCGTGCACCACCGGCAGCCACGGGAGCACCGTGCCGAAACTAACAATGCTCTCACGCCCCCGAACAACCTCCGAGCGGCGGCCCGCGCCTACACTAGCCGGGTGATCACTGCCCACGATGTTGCGATAGCCATCGGCGCCCGGGACCTGCTCTCGGGCGCCTCGTTCCGCGTTGACGCCGGCGACCGGATCGGGCTCGTCGGCCGCAATGGCGCCGGAAAGACCACGCTCACGAAGGTCCTCGCGGGAGAAGGCGAACCTACCCGGGGAAACGTGCAACGCTCGGGCAGCATCGGCTACCTCCCCCAGGACACCCGGTCAGGGGATCTCGACCAGCGCGCCCGGGAACGGGTCCTGTCCGCGCGTGACCTCGATGGGATCCGGCGCCGCCTCGAGCGCGCCGAGATCGAGATGGGAAGCGAGCACGAGGGCAAACGGATCCGCGCGATGGACCGCTACGCCCGGTTGGACGCCGAGTTCACGGCCCTCGGCGGGTGGGCGGCCGACGCCGAGGCCGCGAAGATCACCGCGAACCTCGGCCTACCCACGACGATTCTCGACCAACCCCTGGGAACGCTCTCCGGGGGTCAGCGCCGCCGGGTGGAACTCGCCCGGATCCTGTTCTCGGGCGCGGACACCCTGCTGCTCGACGAACCCACGAACCACCTCGACGCGGATTCCATCACGTGGTTGCGGGACTTCCTCGCCGCCTACTCCGGCGGGTTCGTCATCATCTCCCACGACGTGGACCTGCTGCGCGCCTCGATCAACAAGGTGTACCACCTGGATGCGAACCGGTCGGTGCTCGACGTGTATAACCTCGGCTGGGACGCCTACCTCGAACAACGAGAAACCGATGAACGCCGGCGCCGCCGGGAGCGGGCCAACGCGGAGAAGAAGGCATCCGCGCTGCTCGCCCAAGCCGACAAGATGCGGGCGAAGGCGACGAAAGCGGTCGCGGCCCAGAACATGGCCCGACGGGCAGAACGAATGCTTTCCGAAACGGAAGGGGAGCGGCAGGCGGAGAAGGTTGCGCGGCTGCGCTTCCCCGACCCAGCGCCGTGCGGGCGCACCCCCTTACAGGCGCAGGGGCTCTCGAAGAGCTACGGTTCCCTGGAAGTGTTCACCGGGGTCGACCTCGCGATCGATCGCGGCTCGAGGGTCGTGGTGATCGGACTCAACGGTGCAGGAAAGACGACGTTGCTGCGCTTGCTCGCCGGTGTCGATGAGGCGGACGCAGGAGAGGTGCTGCCCGGGCACGGCCTGAAGATCGGCTACTACGCCCAGGAACACGACACCTTGGATCTCGGCGCCACCGTGGTGGACAACCTCCGCCACTCCGCCCCGGACCTCACCGACACTCAGGTGCGCAGCGTGCTGGGTTCGTTCTTGTTCTCCGGTGAAGACGCGGATAAACCCGCGCGGGTGCTTTCCGGGGGCGAGAAGACCCGGCTCGCACTCGCGACCCTCGTCGTCTCCAGCGCGAACGTGCTCCTGCTCGACGAGCCGACGAACAACCTCGACCCCGCTTCCCGGACGGAGATCCTCTCCGCGCTCGCGACCTTCACCGGTGCCGTCGTCCTCGTCACCCACGACGTGGGCGCCGTCGAAGCGCTCGACCCGGACCGGGTGCTCCTCCTGCCCGATGGGGATGAAGACCTCTGGAACGAGGGGTACGCGGAGCTCATCTCACTCGCCTGACAGTTGCGCCTCGATGAGGGCGTCCTCCTCCGCGGCGTCCCGGCTCACCCGCTGCTTGCGCGGCGGAGCGGCGGATCCCGATTTGATGTCGCGGCGGATGACGACGCCGAGCCCGACGAATGCCCCGGCGGAGAAGATCCACCATTGGAACGCATACGATAAGTGGTTGCCCAGGTCCGCCGCCGGCTCCGGGAACGACCCCAACTCCTCTTGACCCGGTTCCCCCTCGGCGGCCATGAGGTACAGGCTCGCCTGCACGTTCGGCGTCTGAAGAGGATCCTGCGCCTCGAGCACCTGGGCGGCGTCCGCGGCGAACACCTGGTGGTCACGCACCCCACGGGTCGAGGCCGGCTCGGCCGGGCGGGCCCGGGCGACCACGGAGACCGTACCCGGCGGCGCGGTGAGGTCCGCAGGTGCCTGATTCACGGGATACCAGCCCCGGTCGATCACGAGCGTCTCCGGGGTCTCCTCGTCGGTGACGAACAGCGACAACACGTGATCACCGGCCTGCCCCGGGATTCCCCGCTGGGGAAGGATCACCGGCTGCCCGACGTACTCCCCGGTGACCAAGACCGGCGTCCACTCTCGTGCCGGATCGAAACTGCCGTCGTCGAGGAGATCGCCCAACACCCCCGGCTCGGAATTGAAGTTCTCCTGAACGAGGGCGACGTTGTTCGCCTTGGTCTCGTAGCGGGAAAACTGCCACCGACCCAGGAGTGCGCAGACGATCGCGGCGATGACGGCCACAGCAGCCCACGAGAGCCAA
>DATGUB010000091.1:0-2770 GCA_035301585.1 Beutenbergiaceae bacterium
TGCCCCACGGGTGAGTTGCTGGCGCGAGGCCGGGTCGAGGTCGGAGGCGAACATCGCGAACGCTTCCAGGGAGCGGTACTGCGCGAGTTCGAGCTTCAGCGTTCCCGAGACCGACTTCATGCTCTTGACCTGCGCGTCACCACCGACTCGGGAGACCGAGATACCCACGTCGACCGCGGGGCGCTGGTTCGCGTTGAACAGGTCGGACTGCAGGAAGATCTGGCCGTCGGTGATCGAGATGACGTTGGTGGGGATGTAGGCCGAGACGTCGTTCGCCTTCGTCTCGATGATCGGCAGACCGGTCATCGAACCACCGCCGAGCTCATCGGAGAGCTTCGCGCAACGCTCGAGTAGGCGCGAGTGGAGGTAGAACACGTCACCCGGGTAGGCCTCGCGCCCCGGCGGACGGCGCAGGAGCAGCGAGACCGCGCGGTAGGCCTCGGCCTGCTTGGAGAGGTCATCGAACACGATGAGCACGTGCTTGCCCTCGTACATCCAGTGCTGGCCGATCGCCGAACCGGTGTAGGGGGCGATGTATTTGAACCCGGCCGGGTCGGAGGCGGGGGCCGCGACGATGGTCGTGTACTCCAGCGCGCCCGCTTCTTCGAGTGCACCGCGCACGGAGGCGATCGTGGAGCCCTTCTGCCCGATCGCGACGTAGATGCAGCGGACCTGCTTGTCGACGTCGCCCGATTCCCAGTTGTCCTTCTGGTTGATGATCGTGTCGAGCGCGATCTGGGTCTTCCCCGTCTGGCGGTCACCGATGATGAGCTGGCGCTGCCCGCGGCCCACGGGGATCATCGAGTCGATCGCCTTGAGGCCGGTCTGCAGCGGCTCGTGCACGGACTTACGGTCCATCACACCCGCGGCTTGGAGTTCCAGGGCGCGGCGGCCGGAGGTTTCGATGTCGCCGAGCCCGTCGATCGGGTTGCCGAGCGGATCCACGACCCGGCCGAGGTAGCCCTCGCCGACGGGGACGGAGAGCACTTCGCCGGTGCGGCGGACCTGTTGGCCCTCTTCGATTCCGGTGAACTCACCCAGCACCACGACACCGATTTCGCGGACGTCGAGGTTCTGGGCGAGGCCTAGGGTGCCATCTTCAAAACGGAGCAGTTCGTTTGCCATGACGCCGGGCAGACCCTCGACCTGAGCGATACCGTCGGCAGCGAGCGTGACGGTGCCGACCTCCTCGCGGGCGCTGGTTGCCGGCTCATAGGAGCTTACGAAGCTGTCGAGCGCAGCCCGGACTTCTTCGGGCTTGATCGTCAGTTCAGCCATGAGTTCGATTTCCTCTTCTACAACTGCCGCGGCAGCGGCCAAGTCAGATGTCAGCCGGCAACGCGCCGGCGGGCTTCTTCGAGTCGGGACAGTATGGTGCCGTCCACGACTTCGTTGCCCACTTGAATACGCAAGCCACCAACCACGGCGGGGTCGACCGTGATGTTGACCTGTATGGTTCGGCCATAGCTCCGGGAGAGCATGTCCGTCAGCCGTTCCTGTTGAGCGGTGCTCAGGGGCACCGCCGCGGTGACCACGGCGAGCAGCCGTTCCCGCCGCTCGGCAGCGAGTTCGCTCACGAGGTTCAGTCCGGCGGTGATTGATTTGGAACGGCCGGAGCTGATGGTTCGAGCGGCGAGCGTGAGCGCTTCGCCGCCGACGTGTTCACTGAACACGCTCTTCAGCAGACGGATACGATCATCCCGGCTCCGGTCCTTTTCTGCCAACGCTAGCCGCAGATCCCGGTTGTCCGCCAGCACGCGGATCATTCGGAAGACGTCGTCTTCCAGCGATGCCAGTTCCTCACGGGACTCCGCGGAAACCAGCACGGCGGTGACTCCGAGCTGTTCGCAAGCTTCAGCGAAATCGCCTTCAGCGCTCCAGCGGCTACGAGCCAAGCCCGAAAGGAGATCAATGGTCTCCTCACTCACCTTGCCCTCGAACACGCCGGCAACGAGGTTCGCTTTCGAGCTCCCGTCCCGGTTCGGTTCCGTCAGAGCCCGGCGTAGCGCAGCCGATCCGTCGAGTACATCGACGACGGCGAAGAGTTCCTCGCCGAGTTGCGCCGCTTTGGATCCGGCCGTGGCGAGCGTGGTTTCCCACGTGCTCATCGCCGCATCCAAACTGGCTTGGCTAGTCGCCCGCATCACGCCTCCGTCTCGCCAGCACCGCTCAGCGTGCCGTCCAGTTCGTCGAGGAACCGGTCGATGACCCGGGTTTGCCGGGCGTCCTCAGCCAGCGATTCACCAACGATCCGAGAGGCAAGCTCGGTGGCCAGCCCACCGACCTCGTCGCGTAGAGACACGACGGCGGCGGAGCGTTCTGCTTCGATCTGGCGTTGGGCGGATTCAACGATCCGGTCCGCTTCTGTCTGAGCCTTGGTGCGGGCTTCGTTGACGATCGCAGTGCCGTCGTTGGTGGCCTCTTCACGGATGCTGGCCGCCTCACGGCGAGCAGCCGCGAGTTCAGCTTCCTTCTCCGATTTAGCGGCAGCGGCCTCTTCTTGGGCCTTCTTCGCTAGCTCTAACCCGCCCTCGATCTTCGCTGCCCGCTCATCGAGCAGCTCCGTCATCTTGGGCATGAGGTATTTGAAGAAGAAGAAGCCGATGATAACAATGACCACCGCGGACCAGAACAAGTCCGGCACGCTCGGGATCAGCACGCCGATCCCTTCCGGTTCTCCCGCATAGATCGCGGAATCGTTCATCGGTTACTCCTTATTTACCAGCGTGATCGATCAGAACAGGAAGCCGGCAACGAGACCGAGCAGACC
>DATGUB010000092.1:0-46517 GCA_035301585.1 Beutenbergiaceae bacterium
CCACCCTTCTGACGTCGGAGTTATAAGGATGGGGCTCGCTCGGTGAACCGCTAGCCTTGGCCGTATGGCCTTTGAAAGCTTCCGCGCGATCGTGCCGGCCGGTGGTTCCGGCACTCGGCTTTGGCCGAAGTCCCGGCGGAGTAACCCGAAATTTTTGCACGACTTCACCGGTAGCGGCACGTCTTTGCTGCAAGGAACGGTTGATCGGCTCGCTCCGATTGCCGATGAGGTACTCATCGTCACCGGTGATGTGCATGCGGGATCGGTAAAGGATCAAGTCCCCGAATGCGGAGTGATCACCGAGCCGTCGCCGAAGAACTCGATGCCGGCGATCGCACTCGCGGCGGGAGTGCTTTCGCGGCGATACCCGCGCGAGGATCTCGTCGTGGGTTCGTTCGCCGCCGATCATCTGATCGCGAAGGAGGCCGCGTTTCACTCTGCCGTGCGTCGGGCGGTCGAGGTTGCTCGCAGCGGCGAGGTCGTCACTATCGGGATCACTCCGACCCACCCAGCCACGGGCTTCGGGTACATCGGGCCCGGTGCGGCGCTTGCGGGTGGGGGGAGCCCGGATTCCGCGCTCCGAGTGACGGAGTTCGTTGAAAAGCCGGATGCGCAGACTGCGGCGGATTATGTGCAGCAGGGCTACTTGTGGAATGCAGGCATGTACGTGGCACGGGCGAGCGTGCTTCTTGACCAACTCACCGAATTCCATCCCGAACTCGCCGCGGGAGTAGCTCAGATCGCTGCGGCCTGGGACACCCCGAAGCGCCGGGACGTGCTCACCGAGGTGTGGCCAGCGATCGAGGAGATTTCGATCGACCACGCGATCGCCGAACCGCTCGCGCCCCGCGGGCAGGTGGCGGTAGTGCCCGCGGACCTGGGATGGAGCGACATCGGCGATTGGGACGCGATCGCCCACGCGAATGGAAACGGTCGGGCGACGGTGATTGGCGACGACGCGAAAGTGCTGGCGCTCGACGCTCCCGGCGCCGTGGTGGTACCCGAGCGTCAGGTGGTGGTTGTGGGAATCGAAGGGGCCGTCGTCGTCGAAACGCCCGACGCGATCCTCGTCACCACCCGCGAGCATGCGCAGCAGGTGAAGGACGCCGTCGACGAACTCGATGCGCGCGGCTTGCAGGAACTGCTGTAAGCAAACGCCCGCGGTTTCGTTCCCTTCCCGCGAAAGAGGAAGAAGCAGTGGTGGCCTAAAGTAGCAAGAGTGAACCATTCCTTCGAGCAGAATCCGCCCCCTGCACGCCAGCCCTCGCCCGCCCCGCCGCGAGGCAAGCGGCGTGTACCGCACCTGCCGGAAGAACTGCTCGAAGAGATTCGTTCCCGCGTGGGGGCGTTGGAAGCTGAGCTGATCGACTTCCGCCGCGACATGCACGCGAACCCAGAACTCTCCCGGAACGAACGCCGAGCGACGGCGAAGGTCGCCGATCGGTTGCGCGCTGCGGGACTCCACGTGCACCTGCTGCCCGAAACCGGTCTGTGGGTAGACGTCCCGGCCTCCGACCACTTCACCGGACAGCCGATACCGTTGGACTCCTCCGACGACTCACGGCCCCGGATCGTGCTGCGAGCAGATCTCGACGCGCTGCCGGTGCCCGAAACCTCGGGAGTGGAATTCGCATCCACGAACGGGTTCGCTCACGCCTGCGGTCACGATATCCATACCACGGTCGTGCTCGGTGCCGGCCTCGTGCTCGCCGAACTCGCCGCTGAGGGCAACCTCCCCAATGATGTGCGACTCGTGTTCCAGCCCGCCGAGGAAGTGCACCCGGGCGGCGCGATCGACGTCATCGAACACGGGGCGCTGCTGCCCGGGGCGAAGGTGTACGCGGTGCACTGCGAACCGAAACTTGATGTCGGGAAGATCGGTACTCGGGTCGGTCCGCTCACGTCGGCCTCCGATTCCGTCACCGTCACCCTGAACTCCCGCGGGGGGCATACTTCCCGGCCCCATCTCACCGGGGACCTCGTGCACGCGCTCGGGCTGATCATCACGCAGACGCCCGCGCTGCTGGCCCGCCGGGTCGACCCGCGCGCAGGCGTGAACCTCACGTGGGGCAGGGTGAGTGCAGGCACGGCAGACAATGCGATCCCGGCCCGGGGGGTCGTCTCCGGAACGCTACGGTGTCTCGACGCGAATGCGTGGGACGAGGCCGGGCGGCTCGTGGGTGAGATCATCGACCACGTCGCGGCTCCGACGGGCGTGAAAGCTGAGTGGACGATCACCCGGGGCGTGCCGCCGGTGGTCAACACCGAGCACGAAACGACGCGGATCGGCGCGGCAGCCCGGGATGCCAACGGGGCCCGAGCGGTCATCCTGAGCGAACAGTCCCTCGGCGGCGAGGACTTCGGTTGGTATCTGATGGAGCGGGCGGGATCAATGATCCGGTTGGGCACCCGCACCGTGGGTGGCCGCAGTTATGACCTGCACCAAGGCGACATCGTGTTCGATGAGGACGCGATCGTCGTCGGCGTGCGCACGTTGGTGACGGTCGCAGCGATGTCCCTGAAAGAAGACGAATCATAACGAAGAGATATCGGCGGTGCGATTGCCGTCCCATTACCTCTCCGGAGGGGTTACTCTCATTTCCCCGGGTCTTTTCCGCGAGCATGCGACTGCGGCTGGCCCGATCAAGCATCACTGCCAGGAATTGGCACCCACGACAACGGGAGAAAGCACGTGAAGAAGTCGATTTATGCGGTAGCGACGGGGGCGATCTTCGCCCTCGGTCTCGCGGCCTGTGGCGCCCCACCCGAGGGTGGCGACGATCCTGCGCCGGAAGACACCCAGGAAACGGATGACGGCGGCGAAGGTGATAGCCCAGAGGCAGAAGGGGTCGACTTCACCGCCTGCATGGTTTCTGACGAGGGCGGATTCGACGATGCCTCCTTCAACGAATCCGGATTCAACGGCCTGAAGAAGGCCGAGGACGAACTCGGGGTCGAGATCCACTCGGCGGAGTCGAACGACCCGAGTGACTACGACTCCAACGTCGATTCCCAGGTCCAAGCAGGATGTGACCTCATCATCGGGGTCGGCTTCGCGCTCAAGGACACGATCGCCGCGTCCGCCGAGGCCAACCCGGAGGTCTACTACGCGCTGGTGGACGAGCAGTTCGACGACCCGATCGACAACGCCCGCCCGCTCGTGTTCAACACCCAGGAAGCGAGCTTCCTCGCCGGCTACCTCGCGGCGGGCATGAGCGAGACCGGCACCGTGGCCACCTACGGCGGACAACTGTTCCCCTCGGTGACGATCTTCATGGACGGGTTCGTTGACGGCGTGGACCACTACAACGAGACCAACGACGCGGATGTCACGGCGCTCGGGTGGGACAAAGAGAAGCAGGACGGTTCCGCAACCGGCGACTTCTCCAACGTGGAGAACGGTTACAACACCACCCAGCAGTTCATCTCCCAGGGCGCCGACATCATCCTGCCCGTTGCCGGACCCGTTGGATCCGGTTCGCTGAAGGCCGCTTCGGAAGAAGACGGTGTTTCCGTGATCTGGGTGGACTCCGACGGTTACGAGCAGGACGCGAACGCGGACCACAAGGACCTCATCCTCACCTCCGTGGTGAAGGAGATCGCCCAGTCGGTCTTCGACACGATCGAGGCGGCCGTGAACGACCAGTTCAGCGCCGACCCCTACGTGGGCACGCTCGAGAACGAGGGCGTGAGCCTCGCGCCGTTCCACGACTTCGAAGATGAAGTTCCCGACGAGCTCCGGTCCGAGATCGAGGACCTTCAGCAGCAGATCGTCTCCGGCGAACTGGAAGTCACCTCGCCGAGCCAGAACTAGCGGCTAGCGCTATGGCCTGGGCAGGTGCGCTGCCCAGGCCATAGTCGTCTGAGTTCGCTATGTTTTACTCAACGGCGCATGAGCGCCGGGCATCAATCGGACAATCGATCAGTTCGGGAAAGGTCTTCTGATTTCGTGAAACTCGAGCTGCGAGGCCTGACGAAGCGGTTTGGTTCCTTCGTGGCGAATGATCACATCGACGTGACGTTCACCCCGGGCACCATCCACGCGCTGTTGGGCGAGAACGGTGCAGGCAAAAGCACCCTGATGAACTGTATCTACGGGCTCTATCAACCCGACGACGGCGAGATCCTCATCGACGACGAGGTCGTGAGCTTCTCCGGGCCGGGGGCGGCGATGGCCGCCGGGATCGGTATGGTGCACCAGCACTTCATGCTCGTGCCCGTCTTCACGGTGGCGGAAAACGTCGTCCTCGGGCACGAGCCGACCGGGTTCGGCGGGGTCATCTCCCTCGCGGAGGCCCGCAGACTCGTCCGGGACATCTCAGCGCGGTTCGGGTTCGAGGTCGACCCCGACGCGTACATCGAAGACCTCCCCGTCGGGGTGCAGCAGCGGGTGGAGATCATCAAGGCGCTCTCCCGGGACGCCCAGGTCCTCATTCTGGACGAACCGACCGCCGTGCTCACCCCGCAAGAAACCGATGAACTCATCGAGACGATGCGGCAACTGCGGGACGCGGGTACCTCGATCGCGTTCATCACTCACAAACTTCGCGAGGTCCGCGCCGTCGCCGATGAAATCACCGTGATCCGGCGCGGGCGGGTCGTGGGCGCGGCCGAACCCACGGCAACGGAGACCGAACTTGCTTCCCTCATGGTGGGCCGCGCCGTCAACCTGGGAGTGGAGAAATCCGAGCCGGAGCCGAACGACCAGCAGATCCGCGTGCGCGGGCTCTCGGTGCTCGATTCGGCGGAGAACACCGTCGTCGACGACGTCTCGTTCCACGTCAACGGAGGTGAGATCCTCGCGGTCGCCGGCGTGCAGGGAAACGGCCAGACGGAACTGGTGGAGACGATCCTGGGGCTGCGCACCGCCGCATCGGGAAGCGTCCGCCTGGACGGCACGGAACTGCTCGGCAAGACGGTGAAGGACGTGCTCAACTCGGGGGTCGGCTTCGTCCCGGAGGACCGCTCCACCGACGGGCTGATCGCGAGTTTCACGGTCGCGGAGAACATGGTGCTCGATCAGCACGACCAGCCGCCCTTCGCCCGCGGGCTCGCGCTCAACCTGCCGAAGATCCATGAGCATTCGGAGCAGAACCGCAAAGAGTTCGACGTGCGGACCCAATCGATCCATCAACCGATCAGCTCCCTGTCTGGCGGGAACCAGCAGAAGGTCGTGCTCGCCCGGGAGATGTCCCGGCCACTGAAACTCCTCATCGCCTCCCAACCCACCCGCGGGTTGGACGTCGGCTCGATCGAGTTCGTGCACAAGCGGATCGTTTCCGAACGCGATTCCGGCACCCCGGTGATCATCGTCTCCACCGAGCTGGACGAGGTCTCCGCGCTCGCGGACCGGATCGCGGTGATGTACCGCGGGCAAATCGTCGGCATCGTTCCCGGTGACACCGACCGCGACGTCCTGGGATTGATGATGGCGGGGGTCCCGCTCGACGAGGCACAGAGCCACGCCGAGGAGAATCCGACCATCATGCACGAGGCGGAGGCTGACGAGTGAGCGAGAAGGAATCCAACGTGAGCGAAACCCCCACGCCGGAAGCGGACGGCAACCGCCTCCAGGAAGCCGCGCACCCGAACCTGCTGCAGCAGATGCTGCGCTCGAGCTGGCTCGTCACGCTCCTTGCCATCGTGGGCGCGCTGGTCATCTCCGGGATCCTCATCGTCGCCGCCGACGAGAAGACCCGAGCGGCGTCGTCGTACTTCTTCGCCCGCCCCTACGACATGCTCTGGTACGCCGCGGACGCGATCAAGCGCTCCTACGTGGCGCTGTTCCAGGGCGCGGTGTTCAATTACGAGGCGAAGTCGTTCACGAACATGATCCGCCCGCTCACCGAGACGATGGTGTGGGCGACCCCGCTGCTGTTCGCCGGGCTGGGGCTGGGGATCGGCTTCCGCGCCGGCATGTTCAACATCGGCGCCCAGGGGCAGGTGCTCATGGGCGCCGGCGTCGCGGCGATCATCGGTTTCAAAGCGACCCTGCCCGGTGCGCTCCTCCTCATCGCCGCCCTCGCCGGCTCGATCCTCATCGGGGGGATCTGGGCAGGCATCGCGGGTTATCTCAAGGCGAAGACCGGCGCGAACGAGGTGATCGTGACGATCATGCTCAACTGGATCGCCACGTGGCTCGCCGCCTACCTGCTCACGACCCAGTTCATGCGCGAGGGGGCCGCGCAGCCGATCACGCCGCCCGTGGCGGACAACGCGATGCTGCCCCGGCTGCTCCCCGAACCGTTCCGGCTCCACCTCGGCTTCGTGCTCGCGCTGCTCGCGGCCCTGGGCGTGTGGTGGCTGATGGAACGCTCCACCCTCGGGTTCAAGTTCCGGGCCGTGGGGGCGAACCCGGACGCCGCCCGGACCGCGGGGATCAACGTGAACATGGTGTACGTGTGGGTCCTGGGCGTCGCGGGAATCCTCGCCGGGCTCGGCGGGGCCTCGGTGGTGCTCGGAACGAACCGCACTTTCGTCGAGTCCTCCGCCGGGTCCATCGGGTTCGACGCGATCACCGTGGCGCTGCTCGGAAAATCCCGGCCGTTGGGAACGGTGTGGGCGGCGTTGCTCTTCGGAGCGCTCCGCGCGGGGGCGCCGTTCATGCAGACCATGGCGAAGACCCCGATCGACATCGTGCTCGTCATCCAAGCCGTGATCGTGCTGTTCATCGCCGCACCGGGATTGGTCCGGACAATATTCGTTCTACCGAAGACGGGGTACACGCCCGTGAAGGAGGTGGTGGCATGAGCGCGCCCGCCCTCGACGTGGATGAAGAAGTGGAATCCACCAAGACGAAGCTCGCCATCCGAACCCCGATCATCCTGGCGACGATCGCCGTCGTCGGGCTCATCCTGTTCATCCTGTTCGGCCCCGGCGGAGAATCGACCTTCGTCCTCTCCGACACGCGCCGAGACACGTTCCAACTGCCCAACCTCACCGTGCCGAGCAAGGGCGCGGCCCTGCTGCTCATGGCGGTCGCCCTGCTGCTCGCGCTCGCCGCGTTCTGGATCGCCCTCAACCGGCGCAAACTGCCCAAGTGGGTCGTCATCGGTTACGGCCTCGCGGTGGTGCTCGCGATGCTCGTGTGGGTGATCGCCGGCAACGACTACGGCCTCGCCGTCCCGTTCCTCCTCGCGACCACCGTGACCGCCTCGCTCCCGCTGTGCTTCGGCGCGCTCGCCGGGGTGCTGTGCGAACGCTCGGGAACGATCAACATCGCCATCGAGGGTCAACTGCTCGCGGGCGCATTCATGACGGCGATCATCGGCGCGGCCACGGGCAATTTCTATATCGGCCTCATCGCCGCGCCCATCGCGGGTGCGCTCGTGAGCGTGCTCCTCGCGGTGTTCACGATCAAATATCGGGTCGACCAGATCATCGTCGGGGTCGTGCTCAACGTGCTCGTGCTCGGGCTCACCAACTACCTGTTCTCCACGGTGCTCACCCAGAACCAGTCCCTGCGCACTCCGCCCCCGGTGGGCGCGTGGCGGATCCCGCTGCTCGCGGACATTCCCGTCATCGGCCAGGCCCTGTTCAACCAGAACGTCATCGTGTACACGATGATCGTGGGGGTATTCGCGCTGCAGTTCATGATCTTCCGCTCCCGCTGGGGCCTGCGGATGCGCTCGGTCGGGGAGCACCCCAAGGCGGCCGACACGGTCGGGATCAAGGTCAACCGCACCCGCTACCGGAACATCCTGTTCGGCGGGGCGGTGGCCGGCTTCGGCGGCGCGGCGATCGTCTCCGCGGGGCTCGCGTTCACGAAGGAAGCTACCCAGGGGCGCGGCTATATCGCCCTCGCCGCGATGATCCTCGGCCGGTGGAACCCCACGGGCGCGCTCGCCGCGGCGGTGCTGTTCGGTTTCTTCGACTCCCTCCGGCGGGTCCTGGGGAATATCGGCTCGGTCGTGCCCTCGGAGCTCCTTGCGATGCTGCCCTACCTCGCGACGATCTTCGCCGTCGCCGGCGTGGTCGGAAGATTCCGGCCCCCCGCGGCCGAGGGCAAGCCCTACCCACCGGACTAACTTCAGGAGGTTCCATGGCCACGATCGATTGGGACGCGCTTCGACGCGCCGCCCGCGACGTCGTCCAGAACGCCTACGTGCCCTACTCCAACTATCCGGTCGGGGCGGCGGCGCTCACCGACTCCGGCGAGATCATCGTGGGCTGCAACATCGAGAACGCCGCCTACGGCGTCACCCTGTGCGCGGAGTGCTCGCTCGTCTCCGCCCTCATCACCGGCGGCGGTGGGCGGCTCGTCGCGTTCACCTGCTGCAACGCCAACGGCAAGGTGATCATGCCCTGCGGCCGGTGCCGGCAGTTGTTATGGGAACATGGTGGGCCCGACCTGTTGGTGGAGACCGTCTCCGGAATCAAACCGATGACCCAGGTCCTGCCCGATGCGTTCGGCCCCGAGGACCTCGCAACGGTGCAACCGTAGAGCAAGGAGAAGTACATGGTGGAAGCATTCGACGCCGTAGAGATCATCGCCGCGAAGCGGGACTCGCGCGAGCTCAGCGACGCGCAGATCGATTGGGTCATCGACGCCTACACCCGCGAGGTGGTCGCGGAGGAGCAGATGTCCGCGCTCGCGATGGCGATCCTCCTCAACGGCATGAACCGCCGCGAGATCTCCTGCTGGACCACCGCGATGATCGACTCCGGGGAACGGATGAGCTTCGGCGCCCTCGATGCGCCGACCGCAGATAAGCACTCCACCGGCGGGGTCGGGGATAAGATCACCCTTCCCCTCGCCCCGCTCGTCGCCGCGCACGGGGTGGCCGTGCCCCAACTCTCCGGGCGGGGCCTGGGCCACACCGGGGGGACCCTGGACAAGATGGAAGCGATCCCCGGGTGGCGGGCGGCGCTGAGCAACGAGGAAATGATGACCCAACTCGCCGGCGTCGGGGCCGTCATCTGCCAGGCCGGTTCCGGCCTCGCGCCAGCGGACCGGAAACTGTACGCCCTGCGCGACGTCACCGGCACCGTCGAAGCCATCCCGCTCATCGCCTCCTCGATCATGTCCAAGAAGATCGCCGAGGGCACCGGTGCACTCGTACTCGACGTCAAGGTCGGCTCCGGCGCGTTCATGAAGCACCTCGAGGACGCCCGCGAACTCGCCCGCACGATGGTCGATCTCGGCACCGACGCCGGCGTGACCACCAGCGCGCTCATCACGAACATGCACACCCCGCTCGGGCGGACCGTGGGCAACGGCCTCGAAGTGCGCGAATCGGTCGAGGTGCTCGCCGGGGGAGGGCCCGGCGACGTCGTGGAACTCACGGTGGAACTCGCGCGCCACATGCTTGCCGCGGCCGGCAAGGGCGACGTCGACCCCGCCGAAGCGCTGCGCGACGGACGAGCGATGGACGTGTGGCGCAGAATGGTCGCCGCGCAGGACGGAGATCCGGATGCGCCATTGCCGACGGCGAAGCACACCGAAACCATTAACGCCCCCGCTTCCGGGGTGCTCACCACCCTGGACGCCTACGCCGTGGGGGTGGCCGCGTGGCGACTGGGAGCAGGCCGCGCCGCGCGCAACGAACCGGTGCAGGCCGCCGCGGGGATCGAGCTGCACGCCAAGCCCGGGGAGCGGGTGCAGGCGGGTGAGCCGCTGCTCACCCTGCACACCGACACACCCGAACGGATCGCCCGGGCGACCGATGCGCTGGACGGGGCCTACGCCGTCGCCGATTCTGCTGGACCGGGGGCGGCCTCGATCGTGCTGGAAACCGTGCAGCCCTGAGGTTTGCTCGGTCTTAAGATCTACTCGGCGTCACGAGCGCAACGGAAACCCAGGTGGCTCGTTGCGGAATCCTCGGTCTGCGGGCTGCGCGCCGCGGGCCGGTACCGCCGGCAATACTCCGGCGCGCACAGGTGCGAGCCGCCCTTGGTAACGTGCGAGACCTCCGGGTCGGGGCGCATGCTCTCGGGGCTGCACCCGCAGGTCGGGGCCTGCGCGGCTGGGTTCGGTCGGGCCGCGTGGCTGGGAGAGTAGAGGGTGGAGGTCCACTCCCAGACGTTGCCGATCATGTCGAGCAGGTCGAAGTCGTTCGCGGGGAAACTCCCGACGGGTGAGGTGCCGCGCCAGCCGTTCGCGCCGGTGTTGAGGTAGGGGAATTTCCCCTGCCACGTGTTCGCCATGAGCCCGCTGGTGGGGAAGAGTTCGCTGCCCCACGCGAATTCCTCCCCCTCGTTGCCGGCCCAGGCGGCGCGTTCCCACTCCGCCTCCGTCGGCAGGCGTTTGCCCGCCCACTTCGCGTACGCGGCGGCGTCGACGTAGCTCACGTGCACCACCGGGTGGTCCCCACTCCCGGTGATCGTGGATTGTGGCCCCAGCGGGTGCCGCCAATTCGCGCCGGTCTGCCAGCGCCACCACAACCGCCAATTGCGCAAGTCCACCGGCCCGGGCGTGGGCGTGAAACACAGGCTTCCCGGCTGGCGCTGTTCGGGCGGAACGGCGGCGAACTCCGGCCCCTCGAGCGGTTGCTCGGCCGTCGTGAGGTAACCGGTATCGCGGACGAACTCCGCGAACTGGGCGTTCGTCACCGGATGGCGATCGAGGTGGAATGGTTCGATCTCAACCGGGTGCTGCGGTCGTTCTTCGGGATAGTGCGCATTCGAACCCATCGAGAATGTGCCGCCCGGGATGAGAACCATCGTCATGGCTCCAGTGTAGATCGATCGCGCGGAGCGGCCGGGCCGGGCGTATACCCTCGTAGTTGTGGGTATCGCAGCCCCGCGTACCGCAGACGTGAAAGGAATGACGGAAGACCTTGACTGCCAAGTCCCAGCGCCCTCGGAACATGTTGGTCATCATGACCGATCAGCATCGGGTCGACACCATCGGTGCACTCATCAAGGGAGAGGCCACGGGGGTGCATACGCCGAACATCGATCGCCTCGCCGCCGAAGGGTTCGCGTTCACCGAGGCGGTCACGCCCACCCCGATCTGCACGCCTGCGCGCGCGAGCCTGCTCACCGGCAGCGCCCCCTTCCGGCACAAAGTGCTCGCGAACCACGAATGGAACATCGGCTACTCCACCGAGCTCTCGCCGGGGGCCTGGACCTACACCCAAGAGCTTCGGGACGCGGGATATAACGTCGGCCTCGTAGGCAAATTCCACGTGGGGGAGGAGAACGGCCCCGAGGCGTTCGGGATCGACGACGATTCGTTCGTCGGGGCGATCAACCCCGTCAGCGACCCGCGGTACGTCGCGTGGCTGGAGGAGAACGGCTACCCGCCGGTGCGGGTGACCGATCCGGTGCAAGGGGAGCTCCCCGGCGGGCGCCCGGGCCACGTGCTCGCTGCCCGCTTACAGCAGCCCGTGGAAGCGACCTTCGAACGGTTCCTCACCGAACTCAGCCTGAGCCGGTTGCGTTCCTACGCCGAGGATTGGCGAGCCGAGGAGAAACCGTTCTGCCTGCACGTGCACTACTTCGGGCCGCACCTGCCCTACTTCCTGCCCGATGAGTTCTTCGACCTCATCGACCCCAGCGACGTCGAGCTCCCCGGTTCCTTCGCGGAAACCTTCGCGAACAAACCGCAGGTGCAGAAGAATTACTCCACCTACTGGTCCGCGGACTCGTTCGAAGCGGAGCAGTGGCGGAAAATCATCGCGATCTACCGCGGGTACGTGGCGATGATCGACCACGAGGTCGGGCTGCTGCTCGAGGAACTGGACCGGCAGGGGCTTCGGGAGGAGACGAGCATCTTCTTCACTGCCGACCACGGGGAGTTCACCGGCGCGCACCGGCTCAACGACAAGGGACCGGCCGCCTACGACGACATCCTCAACATCCCCCTGCTCGTTCACGTCCCCGAGGTGTCCCACAGCGGGCAGTCCGATGCGTTCGTCTCCCTCATCGACATTCCGGCGACGATCCTCGACCTCGCCGGCCTGGATAGCGCCAAGGTCGTTGACGGTCGCTCGTTGCTGGATCTGGAGTGGGGCGCCAACACCGAGGCGTGGCGGGAGGACATCATCTGTGAGTTCCACGGCCACCATTTCCCGCTGCAACAACGCACGCTCATCACCCGCGGATACAAACTCGTCGTAAGCCCGGAATCGATCAGCGAGCTCTACGACCGGGGCAACGACCCCGACGAGCTCGTCAACCTCTACGACCATCCCGGATACGAGCACATCCGCAAGGAGATGGCGACCCGCCTCTACCACTTGTTGCATGAGCGCGGCGACAAGGCCTTCGCCCGGTGGATGCTCGCGGTGACGGATTTCGACGTCCCGATGACCGGCATCTCCCAATCGGATTACGACGCCGTGGCGGGCGTGTAGCGCACCGGCCGGTTCGGTCGGGCGGGTGAAGCGCGGCATAATAGAACGAGAAATGACTACTAAAGACGAAGACCTCTCACGAGCAGACGGGCGCCGCCCCGCCTCGGTGTACTCGGTGGGATCGGATCCCGACGCGCGGTTCTCGTTAGCGAACGAACGCACGGCGCTCGCGTGGCTGCGCACGGCGCTCGCGTTGGTCGCCGGGGGAGTAGCCCTGACGACGCTCGCGAGTTTCACCCACGGCGACCGCATCCTCGAAGTGCTCGCCGCCCTCGCCTGCGTTGCGGGCGGTATCCTCGCGATCAGCGCGATCTTCCAATGGCGGCGCTCGGAGCGGGCGCTCCGGCTCGGCAAGCCGCTCCCGCCCCCGCAGCTCCTGCCCATCCTCGCGACGAGCATTGCCCTCATCGCCGTGCTGCTCGCGGGCTACGCCGTGATCCAGTTCGTGATCTCATGAGCCGCCGGCGCCTCGTCTCGCTTCGCACCCTGAGAACGTTCTGGGATCTGCGGAACCTGCGGGCGCTGCACGCCTCCGGACTCGAAGGGGACCCGGGCGCACAACCCCAACGCACCGTGCTCTCCTGGCAGCGCACCGTGCTCGCGGCGGGGGTGGGCTGCTTCGCGCTCGCCTTCGCCGCCGAACGCCAGGGCCACCCCGTGCTCGCGGCGGCCTCCGGCATCCTCGGCGCCGTCGTCGTGCTCGCCATGCTCCTCACCCTGCGCGCGTGGCGCCCCGGGTACGGCGCGATCAACCTGCACATCGTCACGGGCGCTGTGGTGGCGCTCTCCGTGCTCGGCACCTCGGTGGCGATCCTAGGAATGATCAGGTGAACCTCGCGCTCAACACCCTCGCGAGCCGGGCGCTCCTGTGGCATCACGGGGCCTCGACGTTCCTGACCGAACTGGAATCGCGGGAATTTCCCGCCGTGACACCCGAACCGCTGTTCCCGCGGCTCGGGCGAGTGCGGCTCGGCGGCGGGCACGCGGCGCAGCACACCGGGCGCACGTGTGGCACCGCGGTGCTCGCGCTCGCGAATGCGCTCTTCGACCCCGACCTGCGCGCTCATCTGCGAGTGGAGGGCAGCGACGTGCCCGCGCGCGAACGCTCAGCACTTGCCCGGGCTCGCTTCGCAGAAGTGCAAGACTCGTTGCTGACCGCGGCGACGGGGCTCAGTTGGCCGGCAGTGCTGGGCACCCCGCCGTGGGGACTCGCCCGGGAACTACGCGTGCCCGGCGTCGCCTACGAGCACCTGCCCGTCGATGACCGCAACGCCGCGCTCACCGAGGTGCTCACCGGCGCGCTCCAGCGGGCGACGGCCGCCGGGATCCCCGTTCCGCTCTACGCCGGCGGGAACACCTCGGGCGGGCTGGCCCGCGCCGTGCCGCGGCACGTGGTCCTGCTCCTGCCCCCATCGGCCGTCGTCTCCGCCCCCGCGAGCGACCACGCCCGCATCTACGAACCCGCCAGCGGACGGGTATTCAGACGCAGCTGGGCGCGCCTGTGGAACCGCTCCAAACCAGAATCCGCCTTCGGAGGCTGGACCCACGTCGCTTGGGCGATCCTGCCGCGGGCGAGCCGATCGGATAGGGTGACGGGGACGATCAGACCCGTAACTTGAGAGGCACCTATGAGTAACGCTTCGCCGACGAAGCGGCTCTATGGAGAGGTCGTCTGGTTCCGGGGAGTAGCGGCGCTGACGGTCGTGACGATCCACGCCCTTTCGCGAATGAACCGGCTCACCCCCGAGGTCGACCTGTTCCCAGTGTTGCTGCCGCTCATGTTCGCCACCCCCGTATTCGTGTTCATCTCCGAGTATCTGTTCTCCCGTTCCTACCCCGAGGGGCTTCCCGAGGGGTTCTACCGGCGTCGCTTCAAGTATCTCGTGCTGCCGTACCTGTCCATGGGGGTCGCCTACGCGGTGTACGACAACTGGGGCGAATCCAGCGCCGACATCGCGATCGCCGCGCTGGGCAACATCTTCCTCGGCCAGTTCGTCGGCTATTTCGTGCTCGTGATCCTGCAGTTCTATGTGCTGCACCACGTGCTGCACCGACACCTTCGGCGCTGGAACCCGTGGGTGGTGCTCACCGTGGCGTTCGCGATCAACGCCGCCTACCTCACGTTCTTCAACATCGTGCCGATCCCGCCGGGGGAGGGCGCCGCGTTCGTGTGGGCACGGGGCTATTGGCTCCTCGCCATCGGTTGGATCTTCTACTTCGCGCTCGGATACTACGCCGGGCGCTACCGAGAAGAAATCCTTGCCGTCATCGCCCGACGGCGGATCGCCGTCATCGCGGGAACCCTCGCCGCCGCGGGCCTGCTGTTGCTCTCCCTGAGTTCGGGAGCGTTCCAGTTCGTCTCCTCCAAACGCCCGGACCTACTGTTCTACGCCCCCATGGTGATCGCGCTGCTCGCGCTGTGCTCGCTCCAGTGGCCCCGGCCGCCGCGGTTCCTGCTCCTCATCAGCAACTATTCGTTCTCGATCTACCTGCTGCACTGGTTCACGGTCGACAACCTGCGCCCGGTCCACGCCCACCCGGCGGTGAGCACACTGGTGCTCATCATCGTCGGCGTGGGGAGCTCGATCCTCGTATCCAAGGTCGTCAACGTCTTCCCGTGGGGGAAGTATCTCGTGGGGCGCCCCTACGGGCAGCGGCCCTCGGATTACGCGCCGATCCCGGGCGAGATCACAGCCCCTTGGGGTGCCAAACGGTTTTCGTCTCGGTGAACGCGAGGATGCGTTCGAGCGACTGATCGGACTCCCAGGCCGGCTCCGGGGCGGGTCGGCGCACGCGGGTGATCGTCTCGGCGGCCGCTGCCTCGAGCTCCCCCCAGTTCGCGGCGCCGGCGAGGTCGATTCCGCGGACGTCCATGTGGGAGGCGAGGTGGGGGCTCACCTCGTCGGTGTGACCGGTGAGGATGTTCACCACCCCACCGGGCACGTCGGAGGTGGCGAGCACTTCGGCGAGTTCCAGGGCGGGCAGGGGGCGGTCCTCGGAGGCGAGGACGACGGCGGCGTTGCCGCTGGCGATGATCGGCGCGACCACCGACACGAGGCCGAGCAACGAGGACTCCTGGGGCGCGATCGCGGCGACGACGCCGGTGGGTTCGGGGGCGGAGAGGTTGAAGTAGGGCCCGGCGACGGGGTTGGCGTTCCCGGCGACCTGGGCGATCTTGTCCGTCCACCCGGCGTACCAGACCCAGCGGTCGATCGCCGCTGAGACTACGCCCGCGGCCTTCGCGGCGCTGAGCCCCTCGCAGGCGGTGACGGCGGCCTCGAACTGGGCGCGGCGCCCCTCCATCATCTCCGCGACCCGGTAGAGCACCTGGCCGCGGTTATAGGCGGTCGCTCCCGCCCATGCGCTCTGCGCCGCGTGGGCGGCGACGACGGCGTCCCGGGCGTCCTTGCGCGATCCCTGGGCGACGTTCGCAGCGAAGTTCCCCTTCGCGTCGGTCACGACGTAGGTGCGCCCCGATTCGGAGCGGGGAAAGGCGCCGCCGATGAACAGTTTGTAAGTCTTGCGCACGTCTACCCTCATCGTTGCTCACCTTTCAGGTACGGGGCGAGGCCGTGGCGCCCGCCCTCGCGGCCGTACCCGGACTCCTTGTAACCACCGAACGGGCTCGTGGGGTCGAACTTGTTGAACGTGTTCGCCCACACCACGCCCGCCTTGAGCTGGTCGGCCATCCACAAGATCCTCGATCCCTTCTCCGTCCAGATCCCCGCAGACAGCCCGTAGGGGGTGTTGTTCGCCTTCGCGGCCGCCTCGGCGGGGGTGCGGAAGGTGAGGACGGAAAGGACGGGCCCGAAGATTTCCTCCTGGGCGATCCGGTGGGATTGGGAGACCCCGGTGAACACGGTGGGCCGGTGCCAGAACCCGTTCAGGGGCAGCTCGCACTCCGGTTGCCACGAGGTGGCGCCCTCGGCCTCACCCGCGGCGACGAGCTCGGTGATCCGCTCGAGCTGTTTGCCGGAGTTGATCGCCCCGACGTCAGTGTTCTTATCCATCGGGTCACCCACCCGGAGGGTCTGCAGGCGCTGTTGGAGGCGCTCGACGACCTCATCGTGCACCGATTCCTGCACGAGCAGGCGGGACCCGGCGCAGCACACCTGGCCCTGGTTGAAGAAGATCCCGTCGACGATCCCCTCCACGGTCTGATCGATCGGGGCGTCGTCGAAGACGATGTTCGCGGCCTTGCCGCCCAGTTCCAGGGTGGCGACCTTGCGGGTGCCGGCGATCTGACGCGCGATGGTGCGCCCCACCTCGGTGGAGCCGGTGAAGGCGATCTTGTCGATCCCCTCATGCCCGGCGATCGCGGCGCCGGTTTGCCCCGCACCGGTGACGATGTTCACCACCCCGGGGGGAAGCTCGGCCTGCTGCACCAGCTCGGCGAACAACAGCGCGGTCAGCGGGGTCGTTTCCGAGGGCTTGAGCACGACGGTGTTCCCCGTTGCCAGGGCGGGGGCGATCTTCCACGCGAGCATGAGGAGCGGGAAGTTCCAGGGGATGATCTGCCCGGCCACCCCGTGCGGGCGCGGGGAGGGCCCGTGGCCGGCGTACTCGAGTTTATCCGCCCAGCCGGCGTAGTAGAAGAAGTGGGCGGCGGCGGTGGGGATGTCCACGTCGCGCGACTCCCGGATGGGTTTGCCGTTGTTCAGCGTCTCCGCGACGGCGAACTCGCGGGAGCGTTCGGCGAGCAGCCGGGCGATGCGGAAGATGTACTTCGAGCGCTCGGCCCCGCTCATCTTCCCCCACGGACCCTCGAATGCCCGGCGAGCTGCCGCGACCGCGCGATCGACGTCGTCGGCACTCGCGGTGGCGACCTCGGCGAGCACCTCCTCGGTGGCCGGGTTGATCGTCTTCATCGGGCTGCCCGCGCCCTCGACGAACTCGCCGTCGATGAACAGCCCGTAGGAGGAGGCGAAGTTCACCACCGAAGGCGACTCCGGGGCAGGTGCGTACTCAAAAACCATGAATCTACCTTTAGTCCATCGTCACGTAGTCACCGCCGGAGTAGACCCCGGTGGCGAGTTTCTGGCGCTGCAACAACACGTCGTTGAGCAGCGAGGAGGCGCCGAAGCGGAAGAAGTCGGGGTCGAGCCAGGCCGGGCCGGCCACCTCGTTCACCGAGACCAGGTACCGGATCGCTTCCTTGGAGGTGCGGATGCCCCCGGCGGGTTTCACCCCGATCTGGACGCCCGTGGCGGCGAGGAAATCGCGCACCGCCTCGAGCATGAGGATCGTCACCGGCAGCGTCGCCGCGGGGGAGACCTTACCGGTGGAGGTCTTGATGAAGTCCGCCCCCGCGAGCATCGCGAGCCAGGAGGCGCGGCGCACGTTGTCGTAGGTCGCGAGTTCCCCGGTCTCGAGGATGACCTTCAGGTGCGCGGGGTCGGGTTCGCCGCCCGGGCCGCGGCGGGACTGGCACACCTCCCGCACGAGCGCGATGTCTTCATACACCCGGGCGTAATCCCCGGCGAGGAACGCGCCCCGGTCGATGACCATATCGATCTCGTGCGCACCCGCGTCGACGGCGTCCTTCGTGTCGGCGAGGCGCACCTCGCGGGAGGCCCGCCCCGAGGGGAACGCGGTGGAGACCGCAGCGACCTTGATCCCGGTGCCTTCCGCCGCGGCGAGCGCGATGGGAACCAAATCGTTGTATACGCACACGGCCGCGGGGCTCGGGCAATCCGGATCCCCCGGCTCGGGCGTGCGCGCTTTGGCGACGAGGCCGCGGACCTTCCCGGGCGTGTCCGCCCCCTCCAGCGTGGTGAGATCCATCATCCTGATCGTCATGTCCAGCGCCCACGCCTTCGACGTCGTCTTGATCGACCGGGTCGAGAGCATCGCTGCCCGGCCCTTCGCGCCCACCTCGTCCACGCCCGGCAACCCGTGCAGGTAGCGCGCGAGCGCGGCGGAGGAAAGCGCCGAGGATCCGATGATCTCCTGAGCAGTCTGTTCAACGTGGGTAGCCGAACGATCCCAGGGGGCGGCGGCCACAGCGGAGGAACGAGTCATGGTAGGAGTCTAGGCCAACGTGTCGTTCGCGGGGGCCCGGATCGAGCAGCGGGCCCGGCGGATGCGGGTCTCGTTTGCCGCACTAGAACCGGTGAACATTCCCCGCTTCGGGGCGCGGCCCGATCTTGGGTGCCGAACACGTTAACTATTGCTGGAACGGTTCCCCAGGATGCGCCTGGAGCGCGCAGGGGTCGTTACGTGAACGCAGGGGCCGTTACGTGAACAGGTGGAACAGCGGGGAATCGGGTTCGATCACCCGGAACGTGATCCCGGTATCGCGCATCCGTTGCAGCACCGGTTCGTAATCGTCCGCGCAGCCGAGGGTGAGGCCGACGAAGGCCGGGCCGGTCTCCCGGTTCGAGCGCTTCATGTACTCGAACAGCGAGATGTCATCGTTCGGGCCGAGCACGTCGTCGAGGAATCCGCGCAGCGCCCCGGGCCGCTGGGGGAAGTCGACGATGAAGTAGTGCCGCAACCCCTCGTACACGAGCGAGCGTTCCATCACTTCCGAATACCGGGAGACGTCGTTGTTGCTGCCGGTGAGCACCACGACGACGGTCGACCCCGCCGCGATCTCCACCGGCGCCCCGGAGCCGAGCGGGCCGAGCGCGGCGAAGGCGAGCGCCCCGGCGGGTTCGGTGATGATCCCCTCGATCTGGTACAGGTCGAGCATCTGCGAACAGATCCGCCCCTCGGGCACGGGGCGCACGGGCACGTCGAGCCGGCTGAGGATCTCGAAAGGCACCGCCCCCACGCGGCGGACCGCGGCGCCGTCGACGAAGTTGTCGATCTCCTCGAGCGTGAGGAGTTCCCCGGCGGCGAGCGCAGCTGACATCGAGGCCGCCCCGGCCGGTTCCACCCCGATCACCCGCGTGGTCGGGCTCGCCTCAGCGAGGTAGGCCGCGATCCCCGAGGAGATCCCGCCCCCGCCGATCGGCACGACGACGACGTCGGGGGCCGTACCCAACTGGTCGTGGATCTCCCGGGCGACGGTGCCCTGGCCGATGATCGTGCGCGGATCGTCGAAGGGGTGCACCGGGATCGCCCCGGTCTCGCGGGCGTAGCGCACCGTTTCTGCGTACGCCTCGTCGTAGGAGTTGCCGAGCGCGACGAGCTCGACGTACTCCCCGCCGATCGCGCGGATCCGCGCCATCTTCTGCCGCGGGGTGGATTGGGGGACGACGATCCGCCCCCGGATCTTCAAATCGTGGCAGCCCTTGGCCACGCCTTGGGCGTGGTTGCCCGCGCTCGCGGCCACGACGCCGCGTTCCCGTTCGGCGGGGGTGAGCGAGATCATGAGGTTGAGCGCCCCGCGGAGCTTATAGGAGCGCACCGGCTGCATGTCCTCGCGCTTGATGAGCACCCGGGCACCGGTGAGTTCACTCATCCGCTGCCACGGCTGCAGGGGCGTACGTTCCACGACCCCTTGCAGCCGCTGGGTCGCTTCCCGGATCGCGGCTGCGCTCACCTGGGCGGCGGCGGGTTTCGTCTGGGGAGGCATTCCACCTAGTTTAGCGCCGGCGCGCGCCCCTCGATCACGGCGCGGGCAGCCCCGCCGCGGCAGCGATATCGGCCTTGAGGGCGGCGAGCCGGTCCGCCGCGCTCCGCTTCGCCGCCGGTAACTCCTCGCGATCGTCGACGTCGATGATCACCTCGAGGTAGCACTTCACCTTCGGTTCGGTGCCCGAGGGGCGCACGATCACCCGGTCGTTTGCGGCCGTGGTGTACACGAGCGCGTCCGTGGCGGGCAGCTCCGCGGTCGGGGTGGACAGGTCGGCCGTCTCGACGACGGGGGAGCCGGCGAGCTCGCGCGGGGGGTGGGCGCGCAGGCGGGCCATCGCCGCCGGGATCGCCGCGAGGTCCGCCACGCGCGCCGAGAGCGCCCCGGTCGCGTACAGGCCGTGGCGCAGGGCGAGGTCGTCGAGGAGGTCGGCCAGTGAGCGGCCCGCCGCGTTCGCCTCCGCGGTGAGGAGGGCGAGCATCAGGGCGGCGGAGAGGCCGTCCTTATCGCGCACCGCCTCGGGGTGCACGCAGTAGCCGATCGCTTCCTCGTACCCGTAGGTGAGGCCGGGGGCCCGGGAGATCCACTTGAACCCGGTGAGCGTTTCGTAGTGCGCGATCCCGTAATGGGCCGCGATCGCGCCGAGGAGGCGGGAGGAGACGATGGAGTTCGCGAACGCGGCCCCGCTCGAGTCGGCGTAGCCGCGGGCGATCTGCTCCCCGAGCAGCGCCCCCGCCTCATCGCCGGTGAGTTGGCGCCACCCGTCACCGGCGGGCACCGCGATCGAGACCCGGTCGGCGTCCGGATCGTTGGCGATGATGAGATCGGCTCCGACGCGTTCGGCGGTGGCGTAGGCGAGGTCGAGCGCCCCGGCCTCCTCGGGGTTGGGGAAGGGGACGGTGGGGAAGTCCGGATCGGGACTCGCCTGCTCGTGAACGGCAGTGAGGTCGGTGAACCCCGCGCCGGTGAGGACCCGGGTGAGGATCTCCCCGCCCACCCCGTGCATCGGGGTGTAGACGATCTTCAGACCCGGCAGCGGGTTAGTGCCGGCGAGGGTGAGCACCGAGTCGACGTAGCGTTCGATGAGCTCGTCGCCGAGCCGCGAGAAATCTTCCGAGCGGGGCAGGTCGGTGACGGTGTCGACGGCGGCGATCTTCGCCGCGATCTGTTCGTCCATCGGGGCGACGAGCTGGGCGCCCTGGCCGTCCCCGGTGACGACCCGCCCGCCCAGGTACACCTTGTACCCGTTGTCCTCCGGCGGGTTGTGGGAGGCGGTCACCATCACCCCGGCGTCGGCACCGAGTGCGCGGACGGCGTAGGCGAGTACCGGGGTCGGACAGTGCTGGTCGAACAGGTGCACCTGCCCGCCCGCACCGGCGATGATCCGGGCGGAATCCTCGGCGAACTCCCGGGAGCCGTAGCGGGCATCGAACCCGATGGCGACCGTCGCGCCCGCCCCGCCGATCGACTCGGTGAGGAAGGCGGCGAGGCCCGCGGCGGCCCGGGCGACGACGGCGCGGTTCATCCGGGCCGGCCCGCCCCCGAGCGCCCCGCGCAACCCGGCGGTGCCGAATTGCAGCAGCCCGGAGAAGCGGTCGGCGAGTTCCGCCGCTGCGCCCTCGTCCCCGGCTTCGGCGCTCGTGAGCAGGCTCGTGAGTTCCGCCGCGGTGCGGGGGTCGGGGTCGTCGTCGATCCACGCGCGTACCTTCGGGTACAGGGAGTCGGTCACTACGCCACCGCCTTCGTCACGATCGAGCTCAACAGTTGTGCCAGCCGCGCCTCGGCCGCCTTCCCCGCGGCGACGACGTCCTCGTGCGCGAGCGGGATCGGAGAGATCCCGGCGGCGAGGTTCGTCACCAGCGACATCCCGAACACCTCCAGCCCGGCCTCCCGGGCGGCGATCGCCTCGAGCGCGGTGGACATGCCCACGAGGTCGGCGCCGAGCACCTTGGCCATCTGCACCTCGGCAGGGGTCTCATAGTGCGGGCCGCGGAACTGCGCGTACACCCCCTGCGCGAGGGAGGGGTCGATGCTGCGGGCGAGGTCGCGCAGGCGCGGGGAGTACAGGTCGGTGAGGTCGACGAAGGTCGCCCCCTCCAGTGGGGAGTCCGCGGTGAGGTTGAGGTGGTCGGAGATGAGCACCGGCGTGCCCGGCGCCCACTCGGCGTGCAGGCCGCCGCAGCCGTTGGTGAGCACCGCGATCTTCGCCCCCGCAGCGGCGGCGGTGCGCATCCCGTGCGCGACCGCGCGCACGCCCCGGCCCTCGTAGTAGTGGGTGCGGGCGCCGAGAACGAGCGCGTGGCGTGCCTGGCCGTCGTCGTACCGGATGACCCGGAGCGTGCCCGAATGCCCGGGCACCCCCGAGGCGGCGAACCCGGGCACCTCGCCCGCGGGCAGTTCGGCGATCGTCTCCCCGAGCAGGTCGGCGGCCCCGGACCACCCGGAGCCGAGCACGAGCGCGATGTCGACGGAGCGGGTGCCCGCGGCGGTGAGGACGGCGTCCGCGGCCCGTCGGGCCACCTCGAAGGGGTCGGTTCTCGGGTCAGATAAGTTGATGTTCACGTTGCTCACAATGCGAAGATAGCCTGAGCCAGGCAGAATAGCAGGCGTGACCGATTCTGTAGCTACCCCCGATTCCAATGTTTCCTCATCCGACGCGGCCGGGCACGCTGCGACCGGCGCGCCCTCGCCCGCCGCGCCCCACCTGCCGGCGGCGCTGCACGACGCGCGGGAAGGCACCCGGGTCGTCATCATCGGCGGCGGGCCCGGCGGGTACGAAGCGGCCCTCGTGGCCACCCAGCTCGGCGCCCACGTCACCCTGATCGAACGGCAGGGGATCGGCGGCTCGGCGGTGCTCACCGACGTCGTCCCCTCCAAATCCCTCATCGCGACCGCCGAGCAGGCGACCCTGACGGAGAACATCACCGAACTCGGGCTGCGCTCGGCGTGCGGGCACGGGGTGGACCTCGAGGTGGATATCGCGAAGGTGGACACCCGGGTGCTCTCCCTCGCCGCCGCCCAATCCCAGGACGTCCGGGCGCGGCTGGAACGCGAAGGCGTCCAGATCATCGACGCGAGCGCCCGCCTCAGTGGCCCGGGCACGGTTTCCGTGCACGGGGAGAACGGGCAGGAGACCATCGGAGCCGACGTCATCCTCCTCGCCACCGGCGCCCGCCCCCGGGTGCTTCCGACGGCGCAGCCCGACGGGGAGCGCATCCTCACCTGGACCCAGGTGTACGGGCTCACCGAACTCCCCGAGCAACTCATCGTCGTCGGCTCCGGGGTCACCGGCGCGGAATTCGCCGGCGCCTACCACGGGCTCGGCGTGGAGGTCACCCTCGTCTCCTCCCGCGACCGGGTGCTGCCCGGGGAGGACGCCGACGCCGCCGAGGTGATCGAACAGGTCTTCCGCTCCCGGGGGATGACCGTGCTGTCCAGGTCCCGGGCCGCGAGCGTGCGCCGCAACGACGATTCGGTCGAGGTGGAACTCACCGACGGCCGGGTCATCACCGGCTCCCACTGCCTGCTCGCCGTCGGTTCCGTGCCGAACACCGAAGAGCTCGGGCTCGAGGAGGTGGGCGTGGCGACCACGGAAGGGGGGCACATCGACGTCGACCGGGTCTCGCGCACCTCGGTCCGCGGCATCTACGCCGCCGGCGACTGCACCGGCGTGCACGCCCTCGCCTCCGTCGCGGCGATGCAGGGCCGGATCGCGATGTGGCACGCGCTCGGCGACGCCGTCGCCCCGCTCGACCTCAGCCAGGTGAGCGCGAACATCTTCACCGCCCCCGAGATCGCGACCGTGGGGATCTCCGAAGCGGACATCACCTCCAAGAAGGTGCGCGGGGCGGTCTCCATGGTGCCCCTCGCCCGCAACCCGCGGGCGAAGATGCTCGGGATCCACGAAGGGTTCATCAAACTCTTCTCCCACCGCGCCTCGGGGCTCGTGCTCGGCGGGGTGGTCGTCGCCCCCCGCGCCTCGGAGCTGATCTTCCCCATCACGATGGCGGTGACCAACCGGCTCACCGTCGATCAGGTGTCCTCCGCCTTCACCGTCTACCCCTCGCTCTCGGGGTCGATCGCGGAGGCCGCGCGGATGCTCCACGACGCCCGGGGATAACACCTTCCCCGCGCGGGTCCGCCGATTCTAGGAATGCGCCCGCGGGCGGGTACGGTTGGGTAGTGCACGAAAGGAAACCAAGTGAGAGCCGTGAATCGACTAGAGCTGTTCCATCAACGAGGTCCCTTGCGCTTCTCTAACAAGATGCTCCCGGAAAAGACCAGCGATGAGAAGCTCCTCGAGCGCGACCTCGGGCCGAACTGGCTCCACAGCGATCCCTGGCGGATCATGCGCATCCAGTCCGAGTTCGTCGAAGGCTTCGGGGCGCTGTCCGAACTCGGCCCGGCGGTGAGCGTGTTCGGCTCCGCCCGGATGGCCGAGGGAACCACCGAGTACGAACTCGGCGCCCAGGTCGCCCGCGAACTCGTGGCGGCCGGCTACGCCGTCATCACCGGCGGGGGACCGGGCGTGATGGAGGCGGCGAACCGCGGCGCGAAGGATGCCGAGGGTACCTCGGTCGGCCTCGGCATCGAATTACCCTTCGAACAGGGGATGAACGCCTACGTCGACCTCGGGGTGAACTTCCGGTACTTCTTCGTGCGCAAGACGATGTTCGTCAAGTACGCCCAAGGGTTCATCGTCCTGCCCGGCGGGTACGGCACCCTCGACGAACTCTTCGAGGCGCTCACCCTCGTGCAGACCGGGAAGGTGCGCCGGTTCCCGATCGTGCTCATCGGCACGAAATTCTGGGGCGGGATGCTCGAGTGGCTCCGCGACGTCCTCGCCGCGGAGGGAACCATCGGCCCGACCGACGTCGACCTCATGCACCTGACCGACGACCCGCAGGAAGCGGTAGAGTACATCGTCACCGCCCAGCACGTGATGAAGAAGCACGAGGAACTCGCCGCTACCGAAGCCGCCGCGCGGCGCTCGGAGGAGAACGCCCGCGAGGACCAGTGAGCGCCGACGCGTGGGTCACGGCGCTGACCCTCGCCGCGGCGGGCGCCACCGGGGCGGGGGCAGTGATCCTCACCCGCACGGGCACGAAAATCGGGCTGCCCGCCCCCGCCCGCCTGCCCCCAGGCAGCGAGGGAGAAGAAGGAAATCTTCAACCCGAATCGCCTCGTGACGTAGAATGTCCTTAGGACACCGTGGCGATCCGGCAGAGCTCACCCGAGCTCGAACCACTGGCCTGTGCCCGTGGGTGCCCGCCACGACCGACTCGAAAGACAGGGATGACACATGGCGGCTATGAAGCCACGGACCGGTGACGGACCCCTAGAGGTGACGAAGGAAGGCCGCGGCCTCATTATGCGCATTCCCGCTGAAGGTGGAGGCAGACTCGTAATCGAATTGAACTCCGACGAAGCGACCGCGCTGTCCAAAGCACTCAGCACTGTTGTTGAATGAAACCTGAGCTCCCGCGCTTGAGCGCCGCCGACGCATTCGGTGCCCTCGAGAACGTCCAGACCCTCGCCTTCCTCACCACGACGGAAGGCGGCGGGAAAATCCTCACCGACGGAGCGGCCGCAGACCTCATCGCCGCCTACGGCGTCGATCTTCCCGCGACCGTCCGGCAACTCGACATCACCGGCGAGACGGGGCAGATCCGCACGATGGCGCTGCCGCCCCTCGCCGGGGATGACCGGTGGGCACACCTGCCCGCCACCCTCATGTTCGTCGGCATCGGGAGCCCAGAGGATTCCCCCGCGGAGGAATCCGCGACGTCGAGGGCCCGCCGCGCCGGAGGGGCGTTCGCGCGGGCCCTTCGCCCCGGGGTTGCCGCGGCCGTCGCCGGTTTCGACGACCGCGGCGAACAGGTCGCGACCGCCTTCGGTGAAGGCATCCACCTCGCCGCCTACCGCCACCCCGCCACCGGGACCCTCGAGCGCCCCGACCCGCCCCGCTCCGTGCGCCTCGTCGGCGCGAGCGAGGAGGCGGTGACGGCCGCCGTGGACCGCGCGCACGCGACGGTCGCTGCCCGCACCTGGGCCGCGACCCCCTCGAACACGAAGAACCCCGAATGGCTCGCGGGCGAGGCCCGCCGAGAGGGGAAGAACGCGCGGGCGACGGTGCGCGTGTACGACGAGAAGTGGATCGACGCCCAGGGGATGGGCGGGCTCGCCGCCGTCGGGGGCGGATCGGCCTCCCCGCCGCGGTTCGTCGTCGTCGAATACACCCCGAAGGGAAGGCCGCCGGGGGAGATCGTCGTCGTCGGCAAGGGCATCACCTACGACACCGGCGGGCTCGACATCAAACCCCGCGAGGCGATGATGCCGATGAAGACGGACATGACCGGCGCGGCCGTCACCCTCGCCGCCGTCGTCGGCGCGGCGAAGGCCCGCGCGGAGAACTCCATCGTCGCTGTCCTGCCGCTCGCGGAGAACGCCGTCTCCGGCTCCTCCTACCGGCCCTCGGACGTCGTGACGATGTTCGATGGCACGACCGTGGAGATCGGCAACACCGACGCCGAAGGGCGGATGGTGCTCGCCGACGCGATGGCCTGGGCGCGGGAGGAATACTCCCCGAAAGTGTTGATCGACGTCGCCACCCTCACCGGGGCGGCCACGCTCGGCCTGGGCAAGATCCACGGCGCGCTGTACGCGACGACGACGCCGCTCGCCGGGGCGTTCCTCGCGGCCGGCGCGGCCACGGGCGAACCGGTGTGGCGGATGCCGCTGGTCGCGGAGTACCGCGCCTCGCTCGACTCCCCCGTCGCCGACCTCTCCCACATCTCCGGGCCCGGGGTGGGGGCTGGTTCGATCACCGCCGCGTTGTTCCTGCAGCACTTCGCCGGCGACACCCCCTGGGTGCACCTCGACATCGCCGGCCCGGCCCGCGCGGCGAAGACCGGGGGACTCGTGACCGAAGGCGCAACGGGCTTCTCCGCCCGGCTCCTGCGGCACTATCTCCTCAACGACCCACTCGCCGCGCTCGAGGAGGACTAAGGCGTCACCGCGACCGTGAGCCCATCGCCGACGGGGAGCATGCTCGTGGTGAACTCCTCGCGCAGGTGTTTGCTGAGCTCGCGCATCGCGACGGTCTGCTCATCGCGCCGGGCCGGATCGGCGACCCGCCCGTGCCACAGCGTGCTCGCGATGACGATCGCCCCACCGCTGCGCAGCAACGGCAGCGCGTGCTCGGCGTAATCGGCCGCCTGGGTGGGCATCGCGTCGATGAAGACCAGGTCGTAGGCACGGTCGGCGAGGCGGGGGAGGACCTCATAGGCCCGGCCCGAGATCGTCCGCGTGCGGGTGGGGGGCACCTCGGCGGTCGCGAACGTCTTCTTCGCGAGCCGGTGGTGTTCCACCTCGTCGTCGATCGTCGTGAGGATCCCCTCGGGGTGCATGCCTTGCAGGAGCCACCAGCCGCTCACGCCGGTGCCGGTGTTCACCTCGACGACGGCGCGCGCGCCGAGCAGGGCGGCGATCATCCGCAACGCCGAACCCGTGGCCGGGGACAGCGGCTCGAGGCCGAGCTCCTGGGCGCGGGCGGTCGCGAACTCGAGCGCGGGATCGGAAGCAAGCGCGAACTCCTCGGTATAGACCCAACTCTGGATCCTGTCAGCAGCGATGTCAGCCTCCCAAACCACGCGGAATCCTCTCTCCTTGATCGTATAACCAGATCTCGCAGGCGCGCGGCGAAATGCCGCGTTTCTCCTCCCCAGTGTGGGAAGGTGCCCGGCGGGCAGGTGCGGGCCGGTTAAGCTGGGACCATGCTGAACATCTCCGGCGAGGAGTTCTTGATCCTCGTCTTCGTCGCTCTTGTGCTCATCGGGCCGGAGCGGCTCCCCCAGTACGCGGAGCAGCTCGCGCGGCTGGTGAGAACCCTGCGGGAGATGATGGCGGGGGCGAAGACCTCCCTGAAGGAGGAACTCGGCGATGAGTATGCCGAGTTGGCGAAGTTCGACCCGCGGCAATACGACCCGCGCCGCATCGTGCGCGAGGCACTCGTGGAGGACGTCGTGCCCGCCTCCCGGCCCGCACCGGCGCGCCGGCCCACGCCGCCGCCCGCGGCCGTCTCGACGCCGCCGGAGCCCGGGCAGGCCGACCTGCCGGTGCCGTTCGACGACGAGGCGACGTAGGTTTCTAGCGGCGCAGGCTCCTACAGCGGCGTGACGGCGAGGTTCAGGCCCTCCAGCCCGCGCTCCTGGTGCATGAGCCCGCGGGCGATGTCGATGAGGAGGTTGCCCGCGGCGGTGTCGTTGTTGACCACCGGCACGCCCGAATCCGAACCCTCCCGCAGGGCGATCTCGATCGGCACCTGGCCGAGCAGCGGCACCTCGTCGTCAAGGATCTCCGAGAGCCGCTCGGCCACCCGCTGCCCGCCGCCGGAGCCGAAGATCTCCAGTTTCGAACCGTCGGGCTGCTCGAGCCAGGACATGTTCTCGATGACGCCGGCGATCTTCTGATTCGTCGCGTTCGCCATGCTCCCGGCGCGCTCGGCCACCTCCGCCGCCGCGAGTTGGGGCGTGGTGACGACGAGGATCTCCGCCCCGGGCAGCATCTGGGCGACGGAGATCGCGATGTCGCCGGTGCCCGGTGGTAGGTCGAGCAGGAGGACGTCGAGGTCGCCCCAGAAGACGTCGGCGAGGAACTGTTGCAGCGCGCGGTGGAGCATCGGCCCCCGCCACACCACGGGCCGCCCGGGCTGGGTGAACATCCCGATCGAGATGACCTTGATCTCCCCGGAGACCGGCGGCAGGATCATGTCGTCCACCTTGGTCGGGGTCGTCGTCACCCCGAGCATCCGGGGGATGGAGAACCCGTAGACGTCGGCGTCGATCACCCCGACCTTGAGCCCGTCGTTGCTCATCGCCGCGGCGAGGTTCGCCGTCACCGAGGATTTACCGACCCCGCCCTTGCCCGAGGCGACGGCGAACACTCGGGTGAGGTTGCCCGGCTCGGAGAACGGGATCACCGGTTCCTCGATGCCGCCGCGCAGTTTCTTGCGTAGGTCCGCGCGTTCCTCGTCGGTCATCACCGTGAGGTCCACCTGCACGTCGGTGGCGCCGGCCTTGCGGGCGGCAGCAGCGACGTCCTCGGAGATGCGGCCCTTCATGGGGCAGCCGGCGATCGTGAGGGCGATGGTGATGATCGCACCACCGGTGGGGGTGAGCTCAACGCCGCGAACCATGTCCAGTTCTGTGATCGGACGGCGGATTTCGGGGTCGAGCACCCCCTCTAGAGCTTTGTGAATATCCTCGGGGGTCATGCCTTTAGTCTAGGTCGTTGTTGGAAAAATGACAGGCCGGGTGACCTGTCCGTCAGCGCCGGGGCGCCGATCGGAGGGTCAGTCCTTGCTGACCGTGGCCATCCACGCCTCGACCTCTTCCGGGGCGCGGGGGAGCGCGGCGGAGAGATTCTCCACCCCGGATTCGGTCACGAGCACGTCGTCCTCGATCCGGACGCCGATCCCGCGGTACTCCGCGGGGATCGCGAGATCGTCTTCCTTGAAGTACAGGCCGGGTTCGATCGTGAAGATCATGCCCGGCTCCAGCTCCGCGTCGAGGTACATCTCCCGGCGCGCCTGGGCGCAGTCGTGCACGTCCAGCCCGAGGTGGTGGCTCGTGCCGTGGGGCATCCACCGGCGGTGCTGCTGCCCCTCGGCGCTCACGGCTTCCTGGGCGCTCACCGGCAGCAGCCCCCATTCGGCGAGCCGGTCGGCGAGGACCTTCATCGCCGCGTCGTGGACCTCCCGGAACTTCACGCCCGGTTTAGCGTGGTCGAAGGCGGCGTCGGCGGCGTCGAGCACCGCCTGGTAGATCTTGCGCTGCACGTCGGTGAACGTGCCGTCCACGGGCAGGGTGCGGGTGATGTCGGCGGTGTAGAGGGAGTCGATCTCCACGCCCGCGTCGACGAGGATGAGGTCGCCCTCGCGGACCTCGCCGGTGTTGCGGATCCAGTGCAGCGTCGTCGCGTTGTTGCCCGAGGCGGCGATGGTATCGTAGCCGAGCCCGTTGCCCTCCTCCCGGGCGACGGCGGCGAAGGCCCCTTCCACCACCCGCTCCCCCCGGGGGTGGGTGGTCGCTCGGGGCAGGGCGCGCACGATGTCGGCGAAGCCGGAGATCGTCGCGGCGACGGCCTCGCGCATCTGCCCGACCTCCCAGTCGTCCTTGACCAGGCGCAGCTCCGAGAGCGCCTCGGCGAGTTTGCCGTCGTGCTCCTGGCTCGCCTCGGCCTGGTTCTCCGCGCGGACCTTCTCCACCAGCGCGCTCACCTGCTCATCGGCCTCCGGCACCACCCGCAGGTCGACCTGGCCGGCGTCCTTGGCGATCGCGTCGGCGAGCTCGTCGATGTGGGCGCAGGTGATCCCGGTGCGGGCCTCGAGTTCGGCCAGGGTGGGCCGGCTGCCGACCCAGAACTCCCCGTAGCGCGCGTCCGCCCAGAACTCCTCGCTCTCCCGGGAGGCGAGCGGGCGGAAGTAGAGCACCGAATCGTGCCCGGCCGGCTCGCCGTCGGTGTCGTAGCGCGGGTGCAGCACGAGCACGGCATCGGGTTCCTCATCGGTGCCCAGGCCGGTCAGGTGCGCGAACGCGGAGTGGGGGCGGAACCGGTAGTCGGTGTCGTTGGAGCGCACCTTCAGCCCGCCCGCGGGGACGATGAGCCGCTCACCGGGGAACGCCGCGGAAACCGCGTCGCGCCGCGCGGGGGTGAAGTCCGCGGCGGCCTCCCGCGGGGGCAGCTCCTGTGAGCGGGGCTGCCAGTTCTCGGAGATGAACTCACGGAACGCCGCTGATTGCGGGCGCTGGGAGCGGTTGGAGCCGCGGTCGGAAAGGGGCTGGTCAGATTCCTTAGCGTCAGTCATACCCGCCATTGTCTCACGGGCGAAGGGGCGCCACCGGGCAGGGGAAGCCGACTACCCTAAGAGGCGTGGCGATCGATCTACATACCCATTCATCGGTGTCCGATGGAACGGACACCCCCCGGGAACTGATGTTGAATGCTGCCCGGGCGGGCCTCGACGTCGTCGCGCTCACCGACCACGACACGACGGCCGGGTGGGCCGAGGCGGAGGCCGCTGTCGCCGATTCCGGGGTCGGTCTCGTTCGCGGCACGGAGATCTCCTGCACGAGCGAGGGGATCAGCGTGCACCTGCTCTCCTACCTCCACGATCCCCACGACGAGGAACTCGCGCGCGTGTTCACCCGCTCGCGGAACTTCCGGCACACCCGCGCCCACACGATGGTGGCGAGGATCAACGAGGTGTACCCGCTCACGTGGGAGGAGGTCGCCCGCCGGGCCCGGCTCGGCTCGACGATCGGGCGGCCCCACATCGCCGATGCGCTCGTCGCCCGCGGGTACGTGCGCGATCGCACCGAGGCGTTCGAGAACATCCTGTCCGCCTCCGGGCCCTTCTACGTGCGCTACGAGACGCCGGAGGTCACCCGCGCGGTCGACCTCGTCGTTGCTGCGGGCGGGGTGCCCGTCGTCGCGCACGTGCGGGCGAGCGCGCGGGGGCGGATCATCACCGATGAGAAGATCGCCGATCTCGTGGACCACGGGCTCGCGGGGATCGAGGTGGATCACCGGGACCACACCGAGGCCGACCGGGCGCACCTGCGCGGGCTCGCCGGTGAACTCGGCGTGTTCATGACCGGGTCCTCGGATTATCACGGCACGGGCAAACCCAACCGGCTCGGGGAGAACACGACGGATCCCGGCGTGCTCGCCGAGATCGAGGAGCGCGGGGCGTTGGACGTGATCCGGCCGTGAACGCGTGGATCGACATCGGGCTGTTCTCCACGACCTTCCTCACCCTGTTCGTCATCATGGACCCGCTCGGCACGGTCCCGATCTTCCTCGCCCTCACCTCCACGATGACGGCGAAGCAACGCAAACGCGCCGCCCGCCAAGCGGTGCTCGTGGCCGGCGGGGTGATCGTGTCCTTCATGCTGTTCGGGCAGGCGATCCTCGACTTCCTGGGAATCTCCGTGCCGGCCCTGCAGGCCTCGGGCGGGTTGCTGCTGCTCCTCGTTGCGATGGAGCTGCTCACCGGGAAGGCAGAGGATCCGGAGGCGACGGGGCAGGTGAACGTCGCGCTCGTGCCGCTGGGCACCCCGCTGCTCGCGGGGCCGGGCGCGATCGTCGCGGCGATGCTCGCGGTGCAGGGCAGCAGCGGATCGGCGCGGGAATGGACGGCCATCATCGCCGCCATCGTCGCCGTGCACGTGAGCCTGTTCCTCGCGCTGCGGTTCGCAGGCGTGGTGCACCGGGTGCTTCGCGACGGCGGGACGACGCTCGTCACTCGGATCGCGGGGCTGCTCCTCGCGGCGATCGCGACCCAGCTCATCGCCGACGCGATCATGGCGTTCATCGCTGCCGCGTGAGGGCGCGGTTCTCCTCGCCGAACTTCCGCCTCGAGAACTGGCTAATGCTGCCGATCCGCCGGTTTCACCGGCTTAAGGCCTTTCTCGAGCCGGTGGGACCCGCCGAGGAGGGTGTTAAGCCGCCGCGTTAACCCTCGTTCGTGGGCTTCCCGCCGCGCGTGCGACGACGACGGCGCCGTTGGGAGCCGCCGCCCTGAGAAGTGCCGCCGCCCTGGGCGCCGGAGCTGCCCTGGGAACTGCCGCCCTCGTTCACGCGGCGCCGGGTGCGCTGCCGGGAACGTCCCCGCCCCGATCCTCCGCGGCCGGACCCACTGCGGCGCGGGCCGCCCCGGCCACCCTGGCCGGAACCACTCCGGCGCGGGCCAGAGGGCCGGCGGCCCCCGGTCTCGCCGATGTCTTCGAGCACTTCGGCATCCAGCCCGGCCCGGGTGCGTTCGGAGCGGGGCAGGCGGCCCTTGGTGCCTTCGGGGATGTCGAGGTCGGTGAACAGGTGCTCGGAGGAGGAATAGGTCTCCACCGGTTCGCCCTTGCCCAGCCCGATCGCGCGGTCGATGAGTCCCCAGCGGGGGAGGTCATCCCAGTCCACGAGCGTGATCGCGGTGCCGCTCGCCCCGGCGCGGGCGGTCCGCCCGATCCGGTGCAGGTAGGTCTTCTCGTCCTCGGGGCACTGGTAGTTGATGACGTGCGTGACGTCGTCGACGTCGATCCCGCGGGCGGCGACGTCGGTGGCGACGAGCACGTCCACCTTTCCGCTGCGGAACGCGCGCAGGGCCTGCTCGCGAGCACCCTGGCCGAGATCCCCGTGCAGGGGAGCGGCAGCGAACCCGCGATCGATGAGATCCTCGGTCACGCGGGCGGCGGTACGCTTTGTGCGCACGAAGATGATCGTCAGACCCCGGCCGCGGGCCTGCAGCACGCGGGCGATGAGTTCCACTTTGTCCAGCGCGTGGGCCCGGTAGGCGAACTGGGTCACGGCTTCGACCGTGGCGGAGTCGTCGGTGGGGTCCGCGGCGCGGATGTGGGTGGGGCGGGTCATGTAGCGGCGCGCCATCGCGATGACGGCGCCGGGCATCGTCGCGGAGAACAGCATCGTGTGTCGGTTCGCGGGGGTGGTGGCCAGCAGCGTTTCGACGTCGGGAAGGAACCCGAGGTCGAGCATCTCGTCGGCCTCGTCGAGCACGACGGCCCGCACCGCGCTGAGGTTCAGGTAGCGCTGGTTGAGCAGGTCGATCATCCGGCCCGGGGTGCCCACGATCACTTCCACGCCCCGTTCCAGGGCTTTGATCTGTGGTTCGTAGGCGCGCCCGCCGTACACCTGCAGGATCCGCAGGCTCCGGCGCTTCGCGGCCGACTCCAGATCACCGGCGACCTGGATCGCGAGTTCGCGGGTGGGCACGATGATGAGCGCCTGCGGCTTGCCGGCGTTCTCCAGGTCCTCCCAGCCGTCCTCGCCGGGCCCGATGACCCGCTCGAGCACGGGGATGCCGAACCCGAGGGTCTTGCCCGTGCCGGTCTTCGCCTGGCCGATGATGTCGTGGCCCGAGAGCGCGATCGGCAGGGTGAGCGCTTGGATGGGGAACGGGTGGGTGATGCCGACGTCGCGCAGCGAGTCGACGATGGGCTCGCTCACGCCGAAGTCGGCGAAGGTCTTGTCCAGTTCCGGGGCTTGCGGATCCGGAAGGTCAGTTGTGGGTGTGTCGGTCATATTTCCTCACGTCAAACAGCAACGCGATACGCGTTTTCGGTGGTAGCCGATCGCGCACATACGCCGAGCAAGGCTCGAGAATTTCGTTATTACCCAAAGCGACCGGGCAACCCGTACCCCACAACACTATCTGCAGAAGCAAAAATGTGGGCCCGGTGAGGGGGATATCACCCTCACCAGGCCCCCGTCGGCGTCAAAAATTACGCCCCGAAACCTACAAAGCGTTGCTCGTCGCTGCCGATCCGCACGTAGGCGAGCGCCTCGGCGGAGACCAGCATCCGATTGCCCTTCTCATCGGTGACGTCGAGCACATCGCTCTTTCCCGAGAGCGCTTTCGTGACTTCCTCGGCGATATCGCCGTCGACCTCGAAGTTCAACTCTCGAGATACGTTCTTCATTCCAATAGTGATTTGCACGTGTGCACCTTATCTTCCGGGTGTTGCAACGATCATATTTTGCCACCTTACTTTGGACTCGAGCGACCCGAGGGTCAACAATGGGCCCTATGCGCAAACGGCTGCTCGGGCTTCTAATGGTGCTCACCATCATGATGGGCACGATTGTTGCTGCCTCGGGCATCCTTGCCGAACCCGTGCCCACCCCGCTCACCTCCGCGCCCGCCGAAGGGGCCGAGCGGCCCACCGAGGCGGCTCCCGCGCGCGGTACCGGGCGGGCAGACGTGGGGGAGGAGTCCTCCGACGGCGAGGAATCGCAACGCTCGGAGGTCACCCGGGCGCCGCGCGCCGCCGAGCAGGACCCCTCGCGCGTGCCGGCGAACGAACCGCCCGCCCCCACCCCCGACCCCGTGCCCGGCGGGATCACCGATACCACGGTGCCCGCATCCCTCGGCGGGGATTTCCTCGTGAAGTCCGGTAAGAAGGAAGCGCCGACGGGGCAGAGGACCTACCGGGTGAGCGTCGAAGTCGAGGACGGGCTGCCGGTGTCGGTGGAGGAGTTCTCCGCGTTCGTGATGAAGACCCTCAACCACAAGAAATCGTGGGCGAAGGACGGTGCCGTCACGTTCGCCCGGACGGATGAGGATCCCGAACTGCGGATCATCCTCGCCAGCCCCGGCACGGTCGATGACAAGTGCGCGCCATTGGAGACCGGCGGGCGCTGGTCCTGCGGCACCAACGGCCGGGCGATGATCAACGCCGAGCGGTGGATCAACGGCGCCGACGCCGTTCGGGAGGCCGACGGCGATATGCTCACCTACCGCCGCTATCTCGTCAACCACGAGGTGGGTCACCTGTTGGGGTACGGCCACGAGATCTGCACCCAGAAGGGGGAGCTCGCCCCGGTGATGGCCCAACAGTCGATCCGCATGGACGGCTGCGAACCCAACGGCTGGGTGTACCCGTAACGTCAGTGGCCCGTGCTGAGATGGGGGCATGGCTGTAGAACCGTTCACCCACCCGTCCGAGGCCGCCTGGCCCCCGGGGAGTGCGCACCACCTCGTCATCGGCGCGCCGCAATCGGGAAAAACGACCCTCGCGGTGAACGCCTTCGTGGATCACGTGCGCTCCCACGGCCCGCGCCGCGCCGTGTTCCTCACCCCCACCCGCCAGCGGGCGGCGGCGCTGCAGAACGTCATCGCCCACAAATTTGGTGGCACGACGGGGCAGCTGCTCGTGCGCACCCCCGCCTCGCTCGCTTTCGGGCTCCTGCGCCAGGGGGCGAGCAGCCGGGGCGAACCCACGCCCACGCTCATCACCGGTCCGGAGCAGGATCAGATCCTTGCCGAACTCATCGCCGGCCACCTCACCGACGGCGTGGGCCCGGGCTGGCCCCCGGAGATCACCCCGCAGGTGCTGTCGATGCGGGCCTTCCGCGACGAACTGCGGGACCTGCTCATGCGGGCGGCGGAAGCCGGGCTCGACGGCCCCGCGCTCGCCGAGCAAGGCGTGCGCGAGGAACGCCCCGAGTGGGTCGCCGCGGGCCGCCTCCTCACCGAATACACCGCCGTCACGATCCTGGGGGAGATCACCCCGGACCGGGGCGCGCGGTACGACGCCGCCACGATCCTCGACCGTGCTGCCGCCGAGATCGTCAACCATCCCGAACTCCGCGCGTTCGATGCGCTCGTGCACGATGATTATCAGGACGCGACGCTCGCGACCAGCCGCCTGCTCGGGGAACTCGCGCGCGGCGGGGCGCGCCTGCTCCTCACCGCCAACCCCGACACCGGCGTGCAGGGGTTCCGCGGCGGGCTGCCCGCCCTCACCCACACGGCCACGTTGCCCGAGGGGTCGCAGGACGGCGCCTTCGGCGCACAGGTGCACGTGCTCGACTCGGTGACGATGGCTCCCCGCCTCTGGCAGGGGCTCTCGGAGCTCGCCGAGGAACTGCCCCCGCTCATCGGCGCGGCCCGGCGCCGAGCCACCGCGGGCGGTGACGAGGGAGACGGGGGCGTGCAGTGCGTCCTGCTTCCCTCGGGATCGCAGGAGGCCGCCTTCATCGCGCGCAGGCTGCGCGAGCTCCACCTCTTCGACGACGTGCCCTGGTCGGACATCGCCGTCGTCGTGCGGGGCCATCACCAGCTCACCCGGCTGCGACGCGCGCTCGCCCATGCGGGGGTGCCGGTGAAGGTCACCGGGGCGGAGGTGCCCCTGCGGGAGGAACCCGTCGTGCGGGCCCTGCTCGTCGCGTTGGACGTCGCCACGAGCGCCGCGGGGGCGGATATCGCCCACGCGAGCGAGCTGCTCATGAGCGCCTTCGGCGGGATCGATGCGCTCGCGCTGCGCCGCATGCGCCGCACCCTTCGTCAGCACGACCCGAGCCGGTCCTCGGCCGATCTGCTCCTCGCCGCGCTGCAGGAGGAGGAACTCCGGGAAGTGGCGGGCAACCATCCCGGGCTGCACCGGATCGCTCGGATGCTCGCCGCGGGCCGCAGCGCGGTGCTCGAGGGGCTCGGGGTCGACATGGTCCTTTGGCGGATCTGGGACGCTGCCGGCGTGGCGAAGACGTGGCAGCACAAGGCGCTCACCCCCGGGCACGGCGCCGCGCGGGCGGACGCCGACCTCGACGCGGCCGTCGCCCTGTTCACCGTCGCCGAACAGTTCGTCGACCGCCGCGCGGGGGCGAGCCCGCGGGCCTTCATCGACCACCTCGCCGGCCAGGACTTCCCCGCCGACACCCTCGCCGCCCGGGCCGACCGCACCGAGGCCGTCGCCCTCCACACGGCCGCCTCCGCCGCGGGCGAGCACTGGCCCGTCGTCGTCGTCGCCGGCGTGCAGGAGGATACGTGGCCCGACCTGCGCCTGCGCGACACCCTGCTCGGCGCGGCCACCCTCGCCGACCTCGCCACGAGCCGCCACCGCGCCGGCGCCCACAACTACGTGCACGCGCGCCAGGAGGTGCTGCACGACGAGCTGCGGATGTTCCTCTCCGCGTGTTCACGGGCGCGGCGCCACCTCATCGTGACCGCCGTGCTCGACGCCGACGCCCGGCCCTCGCTGTTCTTCGACCGCCTCGCAGTGCAGACTCCGCCCCTCACCCGGGTCGATCCGCCCCTGGATCTGCGGGGCCTCGTGGGCACGCTGCGCGCCCACCTCACCCCGGAACCCGGCGACCACGCCGCCGAGCGGGCCGAGGCGGCCTCCTCGCTCCTGGCCACACTCGCGGAGAATGACGTGGTGGAGGCGGACCCACAAGTGTGGGACCCGAAGTGGACGGGGAGCGGCCCGGTCCTTGCCGAAGGGGAGAAACCGGTTCTCAACCCCTCGACGATCGAGCGCGCCCTCACGTGCCCGCTGCAATGGTTCCTCACCAGCCACGGCGGGCGCGCGGCCGAGAGCGACGCCCAAACCCTCGGCACGCTCATCCACGACATCGCGAAGAACCATCCCCGCGGAACGGAAGCCGACCTCCGCCGCGAACTCGACGAGCGGTGGCACGAACTGGAACTGCCCGACAACCACATCGGTCGCCGCGCGCGGGAACGGGCAGAGGAAATGGTACGCCAACTCGCCGGCTACCTCGCCGCCCACGACGCCCCCGCCGACGTGGAGGTCTCCTTCCGCGTCGACGTCGGGCCCGCGGTGCTGCGCGGGCAGGTGGACCGGGTGGAACACCGCGAGGCCGGCCCGCATATCGTCGACTTCAAAACCGGCGCCGCTCGTCCCGAACGCGACATCGCCCAACGCAACCCGCAGCTCGGCGCCTACCAGCTCGCGGCCGCGGGCGGGGCCTTCACCCCGGAGTCCCTCCCAGCCGAGGCGGGCGGCGAGGGGCGAACGGCCGGGGCTTCGCTCGTCTTCGTCGCGGTGAACAAGAACTTCACCGTGCGGGAACAACCGCCCCTGCACGAGGATCCCGAGCCGTGGGCGCAGGAGATGATCGAAGAAGCCGCGCGGGTGGTCTCCGCCGCCACGTTCCCCGCCCAGCCCTCGAAGGCATGCGCGCACTGCCCCGTTCGCCACGCCTGCCCGGCGCGCGAGGAAGGGATCCGATTGGGGGAGGAGAGCTGATGGCCGAAACAGAACCCACGTGGAGCGCCGCCGATCTCGCTCGCGCGCTGGAACAATTCCCCCCGACCGAGGAACAGACCCGGGTCATCGAAGCACCGCTCGCGCCGATGCTCGTCATCGCCGGGGCCGGATCGGGCAAGACCGAAACGATGGCCGCGAAGGTCGTCTACCTCGTGGCGAACCGGCTCGTCGCCCCGGAACACGTGCTCGGCCTCACCTTCACCCGCAAGGCCGCCGCGGAACTCTCCGACCGGATCCGGGCCCGGCTCCGCACCGTCGCCGCCCTCGACCCCGGGATCGACCTCGCGACCCCGCCGCGGATCGCCACCTACAACTCGTATGCCGCGGGCATCGTCGCCGACCACGGGTTGCGGCTCGGGGTCGACCCCGAGTCCGTGCTCATTTCCGAGGCCGGCCGCTTCCAACTCGCCGAACGCGTCGTCAACACGTGGGAAGGTGACCTCGAAACCGACCTCGCCGAAACGAGCCTCACCCGCGCGATCGCGGCACTCGCCGGAGAGATCAGTGAACACGGGCTGAGCACCACCGACGTGCGCGACTTCCTCGACCGGCTCATTGCCGAGGTGGAATCGAAGGCACCCGCGCCCCGAAGCAAACAACCCCGCAGCGAGATCCGAACATACCTCTCCCGTTGGCGCACCCGGATCGGCCTCATGGACCTCGTCGACGCGTTCACCCGCGCGAAACGAGAGCGGGGCGTCGTGGACTTCGGCGACCAGGTGCGCATCGCCGCCGATCTCGCCGCACGCGTGCCACTGGTGGGGAAGACCGAACGGGCGGCCTACCACGTGGTCCTGCTCGACGAATATCAGGACACCTCGATCGCGCAGGTGCAACTCCTCGCTGCGCTGTTCGGCGCGGGCAGCGGCCACCCCGTGACCGCCGTGGGGGACCCGAACCAGGCGATCTACGGTTGGCGCGGCGCGGCCGCCGGTACCCTCCTGGAATTCCCCCGCCAGTTCCGCACCGGGCGACGGCAGGCCGCCGTGGCCACCCTCTCCACCGCGTGGCGCAACGCGCGCGACGTGCTCCAGATCGCGAACAAGGTCGCCGCGCCCCTGCGCGGGGAGAGCGCCGTGGCCGTGCCCCCGCTCGCGCCGCGGGAAGGAGCACCGGGCGGCAACGTCGACCTCTTCTACGGCCAAACCATCGACGAGGAGGCCGCCCGCATCGTCGACTACCTGCGCGAACTCGGCTGGCCCGAGAACTCCCCACCCACGACGGCGCTGCTCGTGCGCACCCGCAAGACCTTCACCCCGATGAGCCGCGCGCTCACCGCCGCGGGGATCCCGCACCAGATCACCGGGCTCGGCGGACTGCTGAACACCCCCGAGGTAGCCGACCTGTGGGCCGCCCTCACCGTCGTCCACGACCCCTCCCGGGCTGACGCGCTCATCCGCCTCCTCACCGGCCAGACGATGCGGATCGGCCCGCAGGACCTCCAAGTCCTCAGCGGGTGGGCGAAAGAACTCGCCCGCAACCGACGCCCGGAGGGTAGCGAGGCCGCGGCGGCTGAGGCCCCGGGCCGGGAGGACGTCGAGACGGCGAGCATCGTCGAAGCGCTCGAACACCTGCCGCCCGCCCACTACTCCCCGAAGGGCAGCGGCAACCACCTCAGCGAGGACGCCCGGCTCCGGCTCGGCCGGCTCGCGGGGAAACTGCGCGCCATCCGCGACTTCACGTACCTGCCGCTGCCGGACCTGCTCGCCGCGGCCGAACACACCCTCGGGCTCGACATCGAGGTGCTCGCCCACCGCCCCGAGCACACCGCACGGCACAACCTGGACGAATTCGCCGCCGTCGCCGCGTCCTTCACCTCGGGCGTGGACGAGGCGAACCTCGGCGGGTTCCTCGCCTGGCTGGACGCCGCCGAAGAACACGAACGCGGGCTGAGCCTCGCGGAGGTGGAACCCGACCCGGCGGCGGTGCAGCTCATGACCATCCACGCGGCCAAGGGCCTGGAATGGGAGGCCGTCATCGTCGCGGGCATGGGGGAGGGACTCTTCCCCACCCTGAAACCGAATAAGCAGGGCAAACGGCTGAGCACCGGGTGGCTCCGCGCCGCGGACCTGCTGCCCTACGAGCTGCGCGGGGACGCCGCGAACCTGCCGAGCTTCGACCACGAGCAGGCGCTCACCCACGCCGACATGAAGGCGGTGGACGAGGCATTCCGTGAAGAAGAGGGCGAACGGCTGCTCCGCGAAGAACGCCGCCTCGCCTACGTCGCCCTCACCCGCGCCAAGACCCACCTACTACTCACCGGCTCCTTCTGGGTTCCGGGTCGGACCGGCGCGTATCCGCCCTCGATCTTCCTCGGCGAGGCGACTCGTGCAGGGGTGGACCTCCCCGACCTGCCGCCCGGCCCGGACGAGGAGGAGAACCCGCTCGGCGAAGACGGCGAACCGGTGCCGTGGCCCCCGCCGCACCCGCCCCGGGCATCCGCCCCCGCGCCCATGGGGCAGCGCACGGGACAGACCGCGCTCACCCACCCCGCGGAGGAGACCGACGAGGTGATCGGCCGGTGGTACCGGCAGGCCCGGCTGCTCCTGGCCGAACGGGACGCCGCGTGGCTGGCGCCCCCGCAGACAGTCGTGGAACACCTCTCGGCATCGCGCGTCGTCGCCGCCGCCCGCGACCCCGAGGAGTTCACGCTCAACCTGCGCCGCCCGATCCCCTCCCAACCCAGCGCCCGCGCCCGCAAGGGTACCGAGTTCCACGCGTGGGTCGAGCAACACTTCAACGCCCCCGCCCTCGTCGACTGGCACCTGCTGCCCGGGGCGGATGACGACGCGGGCGAGGCGGACCTGGAAGCGCTGCGCGAATCCTTCCTCGCCTCCCCCTGGGCTCGCCGCCAGCCCACCGCGTTGGAGGCCGACGTCGAAACAACGGTCGGCGGCGTTCGCATCCGCTCCCGGATCGACGCGGTGTTCGCCGAACCCGGCGGGGGGTTCCACGTCGTCGACTGGAAAACCGGCCGCGCCCCGCGCACCGCCGAGGAGGAGCGGGTGCGCATGGTGCAACTGCTGCTCTACCGGCTCGCGTGGGCACGCGCGCAGGAGATCCCCGTCGAGGAGGTGCGGGCGTCGTTCTACTACGTCGGCGACGACCTCACCGTCGCCGCCCCGGACTTGAGTGAACCCGAAATTCTCGAGGAGATCACCGAACACCTCGCCGAGGTCACCGGCGAGGAGGCACGGGAGGTCTAGTCGTCGTCCTCGAGCGGGAGTTCCACGGTCGGCTTGTCGTCGTCCACGCCGTGCTCCTCCGAACGCAGCCACACCCGTGGCTCCTCCTCGGGGTCGGGTTCGCCGAGGGGGATCGCCCCCGAACCGGGCGCGGCGAAGGAGCGCGCGGAATCCTCGGCGTCGGCGGGAGGCGTGCTGGTTTCCACCCCGAGGGCCGGCGCGGGCTCCTCGGGAGCAACCCCGATCGAGGCGATGGGATCGGCGTCTTCGGTCGCCGCGGCCAACTCCTCGAGCATGTGCACGGCGTCGGTGATGACATCGGCATCGTCTGAGCGCACCCCGTGCATGAGCCAGCGCAGGATCGCCAGTTCACTCGCGAGGACCGCGCGGGCGAGCAGGTGCTCGTCCTCCACCCCCCGGGCCGCGCCGTAGGCCTCGAGGAGGGTGTCCATCGCCTCCTCGGGGGCCGCCGCGAGAAGCGGGGCGAGGTCATCCGCCGGGTCGCCCACCTGCGCGGCGGCCCACTCGATCACACCGACGACGCCGGTACCCGCAGTGAGGATGTGCTCGGGCAGCAGGTCCCCGTGCACGAGGGTGGGGATGAACCGCCACAGGCGCACGTCCTCGCACGCATCCTCCCACCGCTGCAGCAGCGAGCCCGGCACGTGCCCGGTCGCGGCCGCCTCATCCACCTCCGACAGGCGCCGTTCGCGGTACTCCTGGGCGGAATAGGTCGGCAGCCCCGTCTCCGCGAGCACCCCGATGGGCAGGGAATGCAGCGCCGCGATCGCTTCCGCCACGCTCGTTGCCATGCCCACCAGTTGCGCCACCGACAGCGGCCGCCCCGCGATCTGGGGGAACACCATCGCCCGCCCACCTTCGGGCAGCGGGGCGAAGCCGGCGGGCCGGGGAACCTCGAAGGGAAGGTCGCCGTCATCAATGGCGAGGGCGAGGTTCTCCAGCAGCGCAACCTCGCCCTCCATCGCTGCCCCGGCGATCACCGACCGGGGCGCCTTGACCATCCACGCCCGGCCGCCCTCGTCGACAATCCGGGCGAGATCGAAATCGTTCGACGATTCCGCCCCCGTGGCCGCCGTGGGTTTCAGACCGGGAACGGCGACCGTGGCGAGCGCGGCGAGGGCGAGCGATGATCGAGACACGTTGCCACCGTATGGCACCCGGGGGGAGGGGAGAAGGATTACGCGCGGGTGGGTCGGAAATTTGCTCTAGCGTAGAGGCGTGGATTCCGACGAACTGCCCCTCGGGCGCTCAACGATCGACCGGGATGCGCTCATCCGCACTGATCCCCGCGAACTGCGCCGGGTGTGGGCGGACCCCCGCCTGCAGATGATGCACGTATCCGGCAGCGACGTCGCCGTGCGCGGTGAGCGGCTGGAACTGACCGAGGTCCCCGGCGAGGTGCGGGCCAGTGGCGGGGAGTCGCTCACGTGGGCCTACCTCGGCAAGGACCACCTCGGGCCGGTCATCGCGGCCGTCCACCTCGCGCGCGAGGCGGGCCGCGCGTGGGCGAACCTGCGCACCGTCGGGGCCCTGCTCCCGGGGCGGGAAGCGGGCCTGGCCACCGCGGCGGTCGCGCTCGCGAACTGGCACGCCACCCACACCCACTGCCCCCGCTGCGGAGCCGCCACGACGATCACGGCGTCGGGGTGGGTGCGGGTGTGCCCGGTCGATAACAGCGAGCACTTCCCACGCACCGACGCCGCGGTGATCATGGCGATCATCGACTCCTTCGACCGGATCCTCCTCGCCCACAACGCGATGTGGCCCGCGAACCGATTCTCCGTGCCCGCCGGCTACGTGGAACCCGGCGAACCGCTCGAAGCCGCGGTGCGCCGCGAGGTGTGGGAGGAAACCGCGATCCGCGTCGGGCGCGTCGCGTACCAGGGGTCCCAACCGTGGCCGTTCCCCGCCTCCCTCATGGTCGCCTTCCGCGGGGAGGCGCTGAACGCGGAGCCGATCGCCGACGGCGAGGAGATCACCGAGGTCCGTTTCTTCACCCGCGCCGAGCTCGCCCACGCCGTCGCCGCCGGGGACCTGTTGCTGCCCGGGGCCACCTCGATCGCCCGTTCCCTCATCGAGGACTGGTACGGGGGGCCGATCCCGGGCGCCTAGCCTGGTGTGGACGGCGGATCTGAGTGTCAGAGGAAACTGGAAGAATTGCCTGTGATGACTTCCGATGAACTTCTCCTTGCCCTCGATGAGGATCAGCGCCGGGTCGCGACGGCGCTGCGCGGCCCGGTGTGCGTGCTCGCCGGCGCGGGCACCGGTAAGACCCGCGCGATCACCTACCGGATCGCCCACGGGGTGGCGACGAACGTGTACCAACCCCAGAACGTCCTCGCGGTGACCTTCACCGCCCGCGCCGCCGCCGAGATGCGCAGCCGCCTGCGCGGTCTGGGGGTGCCCGGCGCGCAGGCGCGCACCTTCCACTCCGCGGCGCTTCGGCAACTGTCCTTCTTCTGGCCCAGGGTCATCGGCGGGGGCGTGCCCCGGCTCGTGGAGTACAAGGCGAACCTCGTGTCGGAGGCGGCCTCCCGGCTCGGCATCGACGTCGACCGGCTCACCGTGCGTGACCTCGCCGGGGAAGTGGAGTGGGCGAAGGTGAGCCTCGTGGGCGCGGAGGAATACGCGCAGGTGGCGGCGAAACTCGGCCGCACCGGAATCGCCGGCGAACCCCCGGCAACGATCGCTCGGCTGCTGTCGGTGTATGAGGATGTGAAACACGAAAGCGGGGTCATCGACTTCGAGGACGTGCTCCTGCTCATGATCGGCATGCTCGCCGAACACGAGGAGGTCGCCACCCAGGTCCGCTCGCAATATCGCCACTTCGTCGTCGATGAGTACCAGGACGTCTCCCCGCTGCAACAACAGCTCCTTGACCTGTGGCTCGGGGAGCGCAAGGAACTGTGCGTCGTCGGCGACGTCTCCCAGACGATCTACTCCTTCACCGGCGCCACCCCGAACTACCTCACGAACTTCAACCGCGCCTTCCCCGGCGCGGAGGTGATCACCCTCAACCGTGACTACCGCTCCACCCCGCAAGTGGTGCACCTCGCGAACGAGATCCTCGCCCGCGCCGGGCGCGAGCGGGGCGCCGGCGCCGTCGAACTCATCTCCCAACGCGAGCGTGGGCCGGCGATCAAGTTCACGGAGTATGACGACGACGATGCCGAAGCTCGCGGCGTCGCCTCCCGCATCGGGGAACTCATCTCGGGAGGGGTGGAAGCGGCGGACATCGCGGTGCTGTACCGCACCAACGCGCAGTCCGAAGCGATCGAAGCCGCGCTCGCGGATGCGGGGATCGGCTACCAGGTCCGCGGCGGGGAGAAATTCTTCCAGCGCCGTGAGGTGCGCGAAGCGATCGTGCTCATCCGTGGCGCCGTGCGCACTGCCACCGACGCGCCGCTGCCCGAGCAGGTGCGCGACGTTCTCACCGGGGCGGGCTGGACCCCGCAACCGCCCCCGCACCGCGGCGCGCTCCGGGAGCGGTGGGAGGCGCTCAACGCGCTCGCCACCCTCGCCGATGATCTGCACGCGCGGCAAGGGGCGACGATGCGTGAGTTCGTCGAGGAGCTCGCCGAACGCCAGGAAGCCCAACACGCCCCCGCGGTGCAGGGGATCACGCTCGCCTCCTTCCACGCCGCGAAGGGGCTCGAGTGGGAGGCGGTGTTCCTCATCGGCGTGAGCGAGGGCCTCCTGCCGATCAGCCACGCGGACACCCCCGAGGGGATCGCCGAGGAACGCCGGCTGCTCTACGTCGGGGTGACCCGGGCGAAGACGCACCTGTACGTGTCCTACGCCAAGCAACGCCCCTCGGGCCGCTCGACCCGCACCCGCACCCGGTTCCTCGATGGGATCTGGCCCGAACCGAAGGTCGACCCGAAAACGCAGCCCCGTCGTCGCCGCAGAACCCGCGCGGAGGATCTCGTGCGGGAGGCGGACGCCGATCCGGAACTCTTCGAACGGTTGCGGCAATGGCGGGCACGGGTGGCCGAGGAGGTCAACAAACCCGCCTTCACCGTCCTGCACGATGCCACCCTCGCCTCGATCGCGTCGGTGGAACCCACGACCCTGCGCCAACTCGCGTTGATCCGCGGGATCGGGCCCTCGAAACTCGACCAATTCGGGCCCCAGATCCTCGCGGTCGTGCGCGGAGAGGACCCGACGGAATAAGAATTTAAAAATTCTTCGGAAAATAACTTGAGCCTCCCTGCGCAGGGGGTTTAGTGTTTACGACGTTGCTGTAAGTTTTGGGCCGGGCCTAGCCAGCCGGGAGGCCCACCGAAAAGAATGAGGAGGTGAGGTTCGCATGAAGACCACGATGGTCATGGAAATTCCCACGGGAATCGGCACGGTAGCGCTCGCGGATCTCCTCCTCGAGGGATCGCGACCCCGCGTCGCCGAGCGCTGAAGCTTTTCTCTCCCGCCGGTGCATCTTCCGCACCCGAGCACCACTTTTTCGGACCTTTTCTTTGGAGCAACGTTGTCTACGTCGTTGGACGTCCTCATCGCAACCGAGGACCTCGACCTCACCTTGCCGTGCCAGAACCTCGACACGGTCGATCTTTGGTTCGCCGAACACGCGCCGGACCTCAAGCGGGCGCAAACCCTGTGCGGGACCTGCCCGCTGCGGGCGGAATGCCTCGAAGGCGCGCTCCAGCGCGAGGAACCCTGGGGCGTGTGGGGCGGTGAAATCTTCGTCGACGGCAAGATCGTCGCGAATAAGCGCGGCCGGGGCCGGCCCCGGAAGCACCCGCTGCCCTCCCCCTCTCCGGGCGAGTCCGCCGCCTGGTAGGCGGTGACCGCTACGCCAAGTGCGCGAGCTGGCACCCGCACCGGGGGTGGGGGTGCCAGGCCCGATGGCGCGGAACCGGATGCGCCCCGTCCACGTGCAGACTCCTGCCCA
>DATGUB010000093.1:0-10743 GCA_035301585.1 Beutenbergiaceae bacterium
CGGCACCGTCTGCCTTGGCGGCTACCTTCTATCTTGGCACCACGAGCGCTAAAGCCCCACCCCATTGCTCCCTGTGCCAGCGTGGGTTAAGTCACGATCGGCCAAACTCCGGGCAAAAAGAGCGGTGGGCCACACTTTCCCGCCGGTCAGTTCCACCTCTCGGAACGCGCCTGCTCACCGGTGCCGGAATGGCCGGTGTAAAAAAATCAGCTGGGACTACCCGTACGTAGTCCCAGCTGATCGCGGTCGGACGGCGTTATGCGTTCGCGGCGTTCTCCAGCACCGTGAGCATCGTGCGAACCCCCACCCCGGTGCCACCCTTGGGTTCATAATGGCGCGGGGAGCCGGAGTTGAACGACGGCCCGGCGATGTCGATGTGCGCCCACGGGCGATCATCGGTGAATTCCTGGAGGAACAGCCCGGCCGAAAGCATCCCGCCCCAGCGTTCTCCGATGTTCGCGATGTCGGCAACGGTCGAGGCCATGGGAACGAGGAGCTCCTTGGGCAGCGGCATCGGCCACATCTGCTCCCCGCACTGGGTGGCGGAGGCGACGACGTCTTCGCGGACCTCGTCGGTACCCATGACCGCCGAGACCTGCGTTCCCAACGCCACCATCTGCGCGCCGGTGAGGGTCGCGATGTCGACGATGACGTCGGCCTCATCCTCCACCGCGCTCACGAGCGCATCGGCGAGGACGAGCCGGCCTTCGGCGTCGGTGTTGAGCACCTCGACGGTCTTCCCGCCGCGGATCGTGATGACATCGGAGGGGCGCTGCGCCGTGGCCGAGGGCATGTTCTCCGCCAACGCGAGGTAACCGGTCACCTGGACGGGGATCTCGAGCGCGGCTGCCGCGATGACCGTGTGCAGCACCGCCGCGGCCCCGGACATGTCGCTCTTCATCGTCTCCATGCCCGCAGCGGGCTTGAGGGATAGGCCCCCGGAGTCGAAGGTGATTCCCTTACCCACGAGCGCGTAGTGCTTCTTCGCCTTCGCAGGTGCGTAACTGAGCTTCACCATCCGCGGTCCGCGCTCAGAGCCCTGGCCGACCCCGATGAGTCCGCCGTAGCCGCCCGAGCGCAGGTCATCCTCATCGAGCACCTTGATCTTCACCTTCGTGCCCTTGACGGCCGTCTTCGCCGCAGCAGCGAAACTCTCCGGATAGAGCTCGTTGGGAGCGGTGTTGATGAGGTCGCGCGCGGCGGTGACCGCTCCGGCGACGATGCCTGCCCGCTCAAGCGCCGCCTTGGCGGCCTTCGCTTTCACGGGGGAGGCGATCTTGGCCTTCCCTAATGGTGCCTTGCCGTTCTTCGCCTCCGGGTTCGGCTTGCGAACGGGGTGGGCACCGAGCAGGGCGCCCTCGGCGATCGCCGTCACTTGGTCCGCGTCGGGGGCGGGGAGGGCGAAGACGGCGGTGTCAACGCCGCCCAGGCTCCGGGCGGCCGTACCGGCAGCGCGGCGCAGGCTCTCCAGCGATGGGTGTTCATCCGTTTCGAGTTTTCCGATGCCGGTGAAGACGACGAACTTCGCCGAGACCGCCGATGGGGCGGGAACACGGTGAACGTCGTCGGGTTTGCCGGTCGCGGCGAGGATGCTGAGCGCGTCGTTGAGCGCCTCGAGGACTGGCTTATCGAGCCCGTCAGCCGGCACCACGTGAGGAACGTCGCGTTCGGCAACGGCAACGACTAACGCGTCATCCGTTGCGTGAGCAGGGGATTTCGAGAAGATTTCTACATTAGTCACCCGATCATCGTAACGCGGATGCGGCGGGCGCGGCGGCGGCCACGAACGCGGGGGAGAGGATAAACTTAACGCTCGTGCCCTACTTAACCTGGTTTCTTGCCGCCGGTTCCCTCGTGATCGCGGGGTGGGCGGCGATTCGGACGATCCGTGATACCCCGGTGATCTTCAAACAACTCATCGCCGCGGGGGCGGTGCTGGCCGGACTGCTCGTGACCATGGTGGTGGCAGGCGTGCAGATCTTCCGGGGACACGCCATCGCGGAGCCGGTGACGTTCTGGGGGTATTTCATCGCCGGAGCGTTCTTGTTCCCCCTCGCCGGGGTATGGGCGATCGCCGAACGCACAAGGTGGTCGTCAGTCGTGCTGCTCATCGCGGCGTTCGCGTTCGCCGTGGTGCAACTGCGCCTTCACGTGCTGTGGGGCGGTGTGTAGACGATGACGACGCAACACCCCCAACCGCAGCCCGCGCCTGAATCCATCCCGGACACCCGGCGTCCCGCGTACGGCGCTGGCCGGGCGCTCATCGCCGTCTACGGAGTGTTCGCGATCTCGGCGACCGCCCGCGCGGCGGTCCAACTCATCCGCAACGCCGCCGAGGCGCCCGTAGCGTACGGACTCTCGGCGTTCTCCGCGGCCGTGTACATCGTTGCGACCGTCGCGATGGCCCACAACGGGCGAAAGATGCGGCGAGCTGCGTGGATCTCGGTCGTGACCGAGTTCGTGGGAGTGGTCGTCGTGGGGCTGCTCTCGCTCACGCACCCGGAGATGTTCCAACACGATTCCGTGTGGTCGATGTTCGGCCGGGGGTACGGATTCGTCCCGCTCGTGCTTCCCCTGCTCGGCATGTGGTGGCTGTGGCGCTCCAGCCCGGCGCGGATCACGGCCGCCGAGACCCGCAAGGAGGGATGATGGGCCTGTACCAGCAGATCTTCGATCGAGCGCTCACGAAGGTGGACCCGGAGCGAGCGCACCACATCGCCGCCAACGCGATCACCCTCGCCGGCACACCGGTGCTCGCGCCGGTCGTTCGCCGCCTGCTTGGGCGCGGACCTGCGGGGTACCGCACGGAAGTCTTCGGGCGGGAGATCGCCTCACCGCTCGGGATCGCCGCCGGGTTCGATAAGAACGCGACGATGGCAACCGGACTCGCGGCGATGGGGTTCGGCTTCGTCGAGGTCGGTACCGTCACCGCCCATGGCCAGGTGGGCAACGACCGGCCCCGCCTGTTCCGGATCCCCGAACAACGCGCGCTTCGCAACCGCATGGGCTTCAACAACGACGGAGCGGACCAGGTGGCGCCCCGCCTGGCGAAACTACGCCGCAGCGCCGCAGGGAAGCGGGTGGTCCTCGGCGTGAACATCGGCAAGTCGAGAATCACGCCCGCGGCGGAGGCGGTCGCGGATTACGAATACTCGGCCAAGCGCCTCGCCCCATTCGCGGACTACCTCGTCGTCAACGTGTCCTCGCCGAACACACCCGGGTTGCGGGACCTGCAGGCGGTCTCCTCGCTCCGCCCGATCGTGCGCGCAGTGCAGGAGACCGCGAACTACGCGGCGGCCCGCCATGTTCCGGTACTCGTGAAGATCGCCCCCGACCTCGCCGACGAGGATATCGACCACGTGGCCCGCCTCGTAACGGAAGAAGATCTCGCCGGGGTGGTCGCGGTGAACACCACGATCGGGCACGACTTCGGCCCTGGCGGCGTGAGCGGACCGATCCTGCACGAGCGGGGCCTCGCCGTCGTCGCGCAGCTGCGGGCCGCCCTCGGGGCGGACAAGGTGATCATCGGCGTCGGCGGAATCAGCACCGACCTAGACCTGCGGGCCTACCTCGAGGCCGGGGCGAGCCTCGCCCAGGCGTACACGGGGTTCATCTACGGCGGTCCGACATGGCCGGCTCGTACCGCCCGCGCGATGTTCTGACGCCGCCCGGCGGAGCGTGACTCGAACGGGCTCAGCAGGGCGTCAGGAAGGGAATTCGCCGCGCTTCACCTGCGGCTTGGGCAGGCGCATCCGGCGCATCTGCATCGAACGGGCAACAGCGTACATGTGGGTGCCGCGGACGGGCCCGAACTTCGCCGTGAGTTCCTTCTTGATCTTGAACGAGACCCAGATGGAATGCGCGAGCGCGATGAGAACTACGACGTACAGCGTGAGGATCACGAGCATCGCGAGTTCGGGGGCGAGGTTGTTCACCATGAACAGCGCGACGATGATGACGATCGTCAGGGGGAAGAAGTACTCTCCAAGCATTCGCCGCGCGTCGATCGAATCGCGGATGTAACGCTTGACCGGGCCCTTGTGCGCCGGAGGCAGGTGTCGCTCATCGCCCGTCATCAGGGCCTGGTTCATCTTCGCCCGTTCTTCCCGGACCGCGGCCTTGGCAGCCTTGCGATCGACCTTCGGGTCGGTGGAAATGATGGGCCTACGGTTGCGCGCCTGGGCCTCTTTCCGGGTCGGGGTAGGGCGGCCCTTGCCTTGCGGCTCGGGTTCCGGCTCAGGGGTGGGGGCGGGAACATCCTGCTTCTTACGACCAAACACAGCCACCAGCTTATCCGCTCTTGACGGCGCGCAGGGACCGGGTCGGGCACCTGGTCAACGCGTGGCAGACTGAAGGGGTGCGCGTACTCCTAGCCCCTCACCACTTCGGCCGCCTGCTCACCCCGGACATCGCCGCCCGCGCCCTCGCCGATGGCTGGTGCGCCGCGAAGCCCGACGATGAGGTGATCATCCACCCGCACTCGGACGGTTCAACCGGCTTCCTCGAGGTCGTGCCAGGCAGCACCGAGATCCTCACCGTCACCGCCGGCGCGAGCAGCCGGCCGGTGTCGATCGTGCGGCAGGGGCGGGAAGGGAACCCCTGGCACACCGTCTACTGCCACACCGATTCCTTCACCGCCGACGGCGACGTGAACCCGGCGGAGCTCGTCGCCGGCTCGTCCGCGCCGATCGGCGAGGTGCTCGCCGAGGCCGTGAGCGAAGGCGCGCGACGCATCATTGTCGGCACCGGGCACACTCCGTGGCACGACGCCGGGGCGGGGCTGCTCACCGAGCTCGCGAGGAGCCTCGGGCTGCCCGAGGCGGACCAGGACATCCGCGACGACGAAGGAACGATCGCCGCGGAGCTCGCCGACCTCGTCGGCCCGCTACGAGAAGAACTCGCCGCGGTGAGCATCGTCGTCGCCTCCGCGCGGGAAGTGCCCCTGCGCGGGCTTCACGGCGCCGGCGCGGAGCTCGCGGAGCTTCCGCTCATCTCCGCAGGGGAGGCGCAGCACATCGAAACCCTCACCGCGCCGTTCGTCAACGCGGTGGAGAGCCGCGCGAAAGAATTCGAGTCCCGCAGCCTGTTGGGCGCGGATGAGACGTTGCTCTCCCGGCGCGCCTACGCGGGCGCGGGCGGGGGAGCGGCGTTCATGCTCTCGGCGCTCGGTGCCCGGGTGTACCCCGGCGCGTGGGTAACGGGCGAAGAAACAAACTTGAGCACCGCCATCGCCGGCGCCGACCTCGTCGTTACCGGGGCCGGGGTGATCGCGGGCCAAGAGCTCGGTGATGGGGTAGTGGCCGACGCCGCCGCCCGGGCCGGGGTGAACGCCATCCCGGTCGTTGCCGTCGGGGGGAGGGTGGACGCCAGCCGGCGCCAACTCTTCAAGGTGGGGATCCACGCGTCCTACCCCGTGATCGATACCCCCGCGGGCCGTCCCCAACTCACCGCCCCGGTCGTCACGGAGGCCGCTTTGGTGGCGCGAGGAGAACGGCTCGCCCGGACCTGGTCACGACGGTAGCGCGACCTACGAATAGATCTCGTGGAAATGATGACGTACATTAGTACAAGGCCCCCACGTAGAAACTCGGCCCTCGAACGTGTGAAGCGGAGAGAACAATGACTCAGACCGAAGCGCAAGCCCCGACCCACGATGTGCTGCTCACCGACGCGGCGACCGCGAAGGTGAAATCCCTCCTCGAGCAGGAAGGCCGCGACGACCTCTTCCTCCGAATCGGGGTACAACCCGGCGGCTGCTCGGGGCTGATCTATCAACTTCACTTCGACAACCGCGACCTGGACGGCGACGTCCGGCGTGATTTCGAAGGCGTGCGGCTCGTGGTGGATAAGATGTCGATCCCCTACCTCGAAGGGGCGACGATCGACTTCGCGGACACGATCTCCCAGCAGGGGTTCACGATCGACAACCCGCAAGCCGGCGGAAGCTGCGCATGTGGAGATTCCTTCCACTAACGCCGCTCCGGCGCAGCAACAGGCGACCGCACCCCCGTATGGGGGCGGTCGCCGTTTCATGACGAATTAACAACCAAAGGTAAATCTTGACTACTTCCCACCTTCGTGCCCTCGCCGGAGCAACGGCCGCGGCGCTCCTTCTCCTCGCCGGCTGCTCTGGATCATCGGAGGGAACCGGCGGCGGTTCGCTCCCGGAGGCGAGCGGCGACTTCGGTGATGCCCCGGAATTCACCTGGCCCGATTCAGACCCGAGCGGGGAACTCGAGGTCGAGGTCCTCAGCGAGGGTGACGGCCCGGACGTGCCGGAAGGGTCGGTCGTCATCGCGAACTACGAGGGCCACGTGTGGGGGAGCGATGAGGCGTTCGACTCCTCCTACGAACGGGGTGAACCCGCGCGATTCCCGCTCGATGGCGTGGTGCAGGGATGGGGCGAGGGAATTCCGGGCAACCCAGCCGGGTCACGGCTGCTCATCTCGATCCCGCCCGAGAAGGGTTATGGCTCAGAAGGAAATGAATCGGCAGGCATCGGTGGTGAAGACACGATCGTGTTCGTCGTCGACGTGATCTCCGCCTTCGAGATCGACAGTCTCGGAGAAGCGGACGCCACCCCGGTCGACCTGCCGGACGACGTCCCCGTCACCGTCGAAGGTGACCTCGGGCAGGAAGTGTCCGTTGAAGTGGACGAGGATGCCGAAGAGCCGGCGGAGTCGGAAACCTTCGCGCTTTCCCAGGGCAGCGGCGAGACGGTCGAAGAAGGCGATACCGTCGTCGTCGCCTACACGCTGACGTCGTGGGACAACGAGCTCACCGAGTCCAGCTCGATGAGTGAACTCGGCCCGAATGCCGGGCCGCAGATGCTTCCCGTCGGCGCCGGTAGTGCGCTGGACCTGGTGGAGGGATACCAGGTCGGCTCGCGCGTGCTGATCATCCAGACCTCAGTTGACGACATGCCGCCGATGGTCGTCGTGGCAGACATACTCGACGCCCTCTGATCGGCAGGTCGCTCAAGATAGGCGATTACCTCACATTTTTCCTGACGAAATCGCCGTGAAATTCCGCCCTTGGTGGTCACATCCCGCGCAGATCGGGGATAAGCTGGATCCGTGTCAGATTGCCCTTGGCGCGGGTGTGCCCAAGGCAGTTAGATAGCTAGCAGAGCATGATCGGAAGGTCCTCGACCGTGTCAAACCTTACTCCTCGGCGCAAAGGCCGCAGGGCGTTGACGCTGGCGGCCATCAGTGCCGCGAGCGCCACGGTATTAGCGGGGTGTGCGAACGAAGCAAGCCCGAAGCGGGGCTGGCTCCCAGCCGAACCCGGAACCACGAATCTCACCGAGCCCATCACCAACATCTGGGTGGGGGCGTGGATCGCGGCGCTGTTCATCGGCGCGCTCGTGTGGGGCTTACTCATCTGGTGCGTCATCGTTTATCGCAAACGCAAGGATGACAACGAACTGCCCGTGCAGATTCGATATCACTTACCGTTGGAACTCCTCTACACCTTCGTCCCGCTCGTCATGGTCGGGGTGCTGTTCTTCTACACCGTGCAGGTCCAAGACGAGATCACTGACGTCAGCGACACCCCGGATGTCAATATCGAGGTGTACGCCAAACAGTGGGCGTGGGACTTCAACTACACGGACGAGAACGTGTGGGACACCGGGGACATGGCGGACCTCGACGGCACGATGGCTCCCGCGGAGGACCTGCCGACCCTGTACCTGCCCGTGAATAAGCGGGTGGAGTTCACCCTCACCTCCCGCGACGTGATCCACTCGTTCTGGGTCCCCGCCTTCCTCACGAAGCTCGATATGTTCCCACAGGAAACCCGGACGTTGCAGATCGTTCCGGAGAAGGAAGGAACATACCTGGGTAAGTGCGCTGAACTGTGCGGCGAGTTCCACGCCTACATGCTGTTCAACGTCAAGGTGGTTTCCGAAGAGGAATACAACGACCACATTCAATCGCTGCGCGACGCCGGCCGCGAAGGCCAGCTCGATGACTCCCTCGACCGCGACACCACCGCGGTGTGGGATGATCTCGCGGACGCGAACAAGGAGAGTTGATCATGGCGGTCAAGGAAGATATTTCACTCGACGAGATCCGTGGCCTACGCGAAGAGCGCCAGACCATCGGACGCACGATCGTCAAATGGATCACGTCCACCGACCACAAAGTGATCGGGTACATGTACCTGATCACCACATTCCTGTTCTTCATGCTCGGGGGCCTCATGGCCCTGGTCATCCGTGCGGAACTATTCGAACCGGGCGTGCAGATCGTCAAGAGCGCCGAGCAGTTCAACCAGCTGTTCACGATGCATGGCACGATCATGCTGCTGCTGTTCGCGACGCCCCTGTATGTGGGAATCGGGAACGTCATGGTGCCGCTGCAGATCGGCGCCCCGGACGTCGCCTTCCCGCGGATGAACATGTTCGCCTACTGGATCTTCGCCCTCGGCGGGATCATGGCGGTCTCCGGGTTCCTCACCCCGAAGGGCGCCGCCTCCTTCGGCTGGTTCGCCTACGCACCCCTCGCGGACGCATCGTTCACACCCGGTGCCGGGGGAGACCTGTGGGTGATGGGACTCGCGCTCACCGGGTTCGGAACCATTCTCGGTTCGGTCAACCTCATGACGACCATCCTCGCGATGCGCGCGCCCGGCATGACGATGTTCCGCCTGCCCGTGTTCAGCTGGAACATCCTCATCACCGGTGTGCTCGTGCTCATGGCGTTCCCCGTGCTCGCTTCGGCGCTGTTCGGCCTCGCAGCCGACCGCATCCTCGGCGCCCAGATCTTCGCCCCCGCCAACGGTGGGCCGATGCTGTATCAGCACTTGTTCTGGTTCTTCGGGCACCCCGAGGTGTACATCATCGCCCTGCCGTTCTTCGGTATCGTCTCGGAGATCTTCCCCGCGTTCTCGCGCAAACCGATCTTCGGGTACAAGGGGCTCGTGTTCGCCACGATCGCCATTGCCGCGCTCTCCATCACGGTGTGGGCGCACCACATGTACGCGACCGGCGCGGTGCTGTTGCCCTTCTTCGCGGTGATGACGATGCTCATCGCCGTGCCCACCGGCGTGAAGTTCTTCAACTGGCTCGGCACGATGTGGCGAGGGAAACTCAGTTTCGAAACACCGATGCTGTGGGCGATCGGGTTCCTCGCGACCTTCCTGTTCGGGGGGCTGACCGGGATCATCCTCGCCTCACCGCCGATGGACTTCCACGTCACCGACACCTACTTCGTCGTCGCTCACTTCCACTACACCGTGTTCGGAACGGTCGTGTTCGCGATGTTCGCCGGTTACTACTTCTGGTGGCCGAAGTGGACGGGCAAGCGGCTCGACGAACGGCTCGGGAAGATCCACTTCTGGTTGCTGTTCCTCGGTTTCCACGGAACGTTCCTCATCCAGCACTGGCTCGGGGTCATGGGCATGCAGCGACGGATCGTCGACTACCTGCCCGAACCGGACTTCGTGATCATGAACCAGATCTCGACCGTCTCCTCGTTCGTGCTCGCGATCTCCACCCTGCCGTTCCTGTGGAACGTGTACAAGACATGGAAGTACGCGCCGAAGGTCGGCGTGGATGACCCGTGGGGTTACGGCATGTCGCTCGAATGGGCGACCTCCTGCCCGCCGCCGCGCCACAACTTCAACAAGCTGCCGCGGATCCGCTCCGAACGCCCGGCCTTCGACCTGCACCACCCGGAGGTCGCCGCGATGGACCAGATCGGTCTCGACTCGAGCATCGGCCAGGCGAGCAGCGGACGACCGGAGGATCACCAGCGATGACGGAAAAACCCATTGTAAAAAACAGAAAGCCCATGCGGGACGAAGCCTGGTTCTTCGTCGGCCTGTGTGTTTTCTTCATCGTGATGACCCTCATCTACGGGTTCTGGTCAGAATTTGAACCCGTCGGCACGACGGCGCTCGCTCTGCTTGTAGGACTCACGGGCATGCCCGCGTTCTACTTCATGAAACTCTCTGGGGAAGTAGACGAACGCCCTGAAGACGTTGTTCTCGCCGAGGTTGAAGACTACGCCGGGGACTACCAGCGGTTCTCCCCATGGTCATGGTCACCGCTCCTCCTGGGTGTATCCGCCACACTGCTGTTCCTCGGGCCGGCACTACACCAGTGGTGGCTGTGGGCCTTCGCGGGACCGCTCGGGGCGTTCTCGCTGTGGTACGCCGCAACGGAATTCAACCGCGGACCGAGCGCGAAGTAGTTCGACGAAGGTGAGAAACGGGGGCTCCTCGAGAGCCCCCGTTTTTCGTGTCCCCACGAACGACCGTCCGGCCTCGCGACCAGCCCTGCCGGAATCGGGTGGACCCCGGGCCTCTTTGACTTGCTGGGAGATCAGCGGAGTAACAACAAGCAGAAGAGCGACGCTAGCCGCGCGGAGGTGGCAGACGTCGCGTCTTGGACTCGCGTAGTGAGCGCGACCAGCTACCCCCGGCTCTGCACCCGATTGGCAGGCGGCCAGTGAATATTCGCAGTACTGGAGTCCGGTGATGGAGTGCTTGGGAGTCGGCGTGCGTTAATGTTCACCTAGGTGTATGAGGCCATGACGTTGTTGACGCGTACCGGTGTTGCAGAGGCAGGCGGTTGCCCGTCGTGAGCGCCGTGGGGACGGTGATAGTTGTAGTGCCGGTTCCGCGTTTCCAGCGCGGCAGCGCGATCTGCTTCCGAGCGCCAGATGCGCGCGTAGAGGAACTCTTCGGCGAGGATCCGGTTGTAGCGCTCGACTTTGCCGTTGTGTCGAGGCGTGT
>DATGUB010000094.1:0-27223 GCA_035301585.1 Beutenbergiaceae bacterium
GATGAGCCCGTGACCGTAGGCGTCGGCCTTGACCGCGGTCATGATCGTCGCGTTCGTGAACTCCCCGATCCGGCGCAGGTTCGCCTGGATCGCGGCGAGATCAACCGTTGCTGTGGCAGTGTAGGTAGACACGCATCTAGTGTGCCAGGATGCGAGCGATCGTGGGGCTCAGTTCCCGCGCGATCTCGCTCGCGGTCGTGGGCCCGCCCCGGCTCGCAGCGACCCCGGCAAAGCCATGCAGTGCGACCCCCGCGGCGATCGGGTGCGACAACCCGGGCCACGTCGATCGCCCGCCCGTTTCCTGCTGAATCTGCCAGCCGGCGAGCACCGCGCCGAGGACTCCCGAGAGGACGTCGCCGGATCCGGCGGTGGCCATCCACGGCGTCCCATCCGCTTGGCTGAACACCCGCCCCTCAGCAGCGATGAGCGTCGTGCCGCCTTTGAGCACGATGCTCGCACCGGTGATGTCCGCCGCGTGCACCGCCCACCGGCCGGGATCCGCCTCGATCGCGCCGCGCTCGGCGTCCACGCCGCACCGGGCGAGGAGCGCTGCGAGCTCGCCCGCATGCGGCGTGAGCACGACCCGCGGCGTCGCCTCGAACCCCGCGATCGCGCCCCGCTCCACCCACTCGAGGGCGCCCGCGTCGACGACGACGGGCACGCCGGCATGCATCGCCTCGCCGATCGCCGCTTCTACTCCGGGCGCCGCGGAGGAACTTCTGCCCGTGATGCCGGAGCCCACCACCCACGCTTGCACCCGGCCGGGCTGAGTGATGACTTCCGGGTGCGCACGGATGACCGCTTCGGCTACCTCGCCGGTGTAACGCACCATTCCGGGCCCGCACCCCAGCGCCCCGTGGGCGCTGAGCACGGCGGCGCCGGGGTAATCGTCCGATCCCGTCACCACACCGACGACTCCGCGGGTGTATTTGTGATCCGACGGCCCGGGCCGCGGCCAGGCGCGCCGAAGGTCCGCCTCCTCGACCCGGTGGACCGCGCCCGGCTGGCGGTCGAACTCGGCGCCGATGCCGATATCGACGATCTGCACCTGCCCGCACAACGCTGCGGCCGGGGGCAGGAGCTGGACCGCCTTGAAGCCCCCGAAGGTGACGGTGTGGTCCGCGGGGAGCACCGGCCCGGGGATCGCTCCGCTATCGGCGCCGAGCCCCGAGGGGATATCGACGGCGATGACGAGGGGCCGCTGTGCTGCCGGCGCCGAAGCGCGGATCCGGGAGAGGAGGGCGAGGAGTTCCCCCAGCCGGCCCCGGGCGGGTGGTCGCATCCCGATCCCGGTGAGGGCGTCCACCCACACCTGCGCCTCGGCGGCGAGCCGGACGGCGTCGTCATCCTCGCCGTCGACGACGCGCGCACCGACCTCGATCGCGGCGGCGAGCGCGGCGCTCGTCACTCCGAGGTCGGCGGCCGCGTCGAAGGCCGTGACGACGGTGACGACGCGCCCCTCCCGCGCGAGGTGGGCAGCGGCGTAGAGGCCGTCCGCTCCGTTGTTACCTTTCCCCGCGAAGACGGCGATCCGGCCCCCGGGAGGGGTCTCGCGCGTGACGGCGTCCGCGAGCGCCCGAGCGGCGCGAGCCATGAGTGGTTCGCCGGCGGCGAGGGCGGGGGCTTCGGCGTCGTAGATGGAGGCAGCGGTGTAGGCGCTCAGCATCTTCCCTCCGCGATGACGAAGGCGGTGGCGATCCCGGCATCGTGGGAGATGGATAGGTGCCAGGAGGTGATTCCGCGGGATTCGGCGGCGGCCAGGACCGTGCCGGTGATCTCCACGCGCGGAGGCTCGTGCATCCCACGGTGAACGGTGCAGTCGTGCCAGCGCATCCCTCCCGGCGAGCCGAGGGCCTTCGCGATCGCCTCCTTCGCGGCGAAGCGGGCGGCGAGGGAGGCCGGGGGGAGGTCCCGCTCGGAGGCGGTGAACAGCCGCTCGCGCAGCGCCGGCACCCGGGTGAGGGAGGCCATGAAACGGTTGACATCAACGACGTCGACGCCGATTCCTTTGATCACTGAATGCACCCTTCACCGGTTGGGCCGCGCCGGAATTGCGCGATCCGTCACTAACGACAGCGTAGATTATGCACAAACGCACGTGCAGTGAGAAAGTAGGGGGCGTGGTTGCGATCGAAGACGAGACCCTCTCCCCATTCGTGGATTTTGACCGGGCGGACTGGAGCCGGCTCGCCGCCTCGACCCCCCTTCCACTCACCGAGAGGGATGTTGAGAACCTCGCCGGGCTCGGCGATCCGATCGACCTCGTCGAGGTGGACACCGTCTACCGACCGCTCTCGCGGCTCCTCAACCTCTACGTCGCCGCCTCCCAGGAGTTGCGGCGCGCCACCTCCACCTTCCTCGGCGATTGGTCGCGGCACACTCCGTTCGTCATCGGGGTCGCCGGCTCGGTGGCGGTCGGCAAATCCACCGTGTCCCGCCTGCTGCGGGAACTCCTGCGCCGATGGCCCGAGACCCCCCAGGTGGAACTCGTGACCACCGACGGGTTCCTCTACCCGAACGCCGAACTCGAGCGCCGCGGGCTGATGGAGCGGAAAGGGTTCCCGGAGTCCTTCGACCGCCGCCGGCTCCTGGATTTCCTGGAGGAGGTCAAGGGCGGCGCCGACGCGGTGCGGGCGCCGGTGTACTCCCACCTCGCCTACGACATCCTCGAGGGCGAGCACATCGAGGTGCGCAACCCGGACGTGCTCATCGTCGAGGGCCTCAACGTGCTCGCCCCGGCGGTATTGCAGCAGGACGGCGAACCGAGCCTGGCCGTCTCGGACTTCTTCGACTTCTCCATCTACGTCGACGCCGAGACTCCCCACGTGCGCCAGTGGTACGTCGACCGGTTCCTCACGCTCCGCCGCACCGCGTTCGCCGACCCCGCCTCCTATTTCCACCGCTACGCCTCCCTGGACGACGAGGCCGCCGTGGCGCGGGCGAAACAGATCTGGGATGACATCAACGAACCCAACCTGCTGGAGAATGTGCTGCCCACCCGTTCTCGGGCGACGCTGGTGCTCGGTAAGGACGCCGACCACCGGGTCTCCCGGGTTCGCCTCCGGCAGATCTAGTGCGCGCCGGGCCCGCGATCCGCTGAGGGTTCAGAGGGCGAGTTCGGCGATGACGACGTCGGCGATCTGCTGGGCCTCTCGGTGTGCTTCCTCCTGGCTCGCCGCCTCGACCATCACCCGGACCAGCGGTTCGGTTCCGGAGGGGCGCAGCAGCACCCGCCCGCTATCGCCCAGCCGGGCCTCGGCCGCGGCGACCGCCTCGGCGAGGGCGGGATTGGTGCGGGTCTTCGTCTTGTCCACCCCGGGCACGTTGATGAGGATCTGGGGCAGCTCCGGGAATCCCTCGACCATCTCGGCGAGCGGGCGACCTGCTCGCTGTACCTCCGCCGCGAGGTGGAGCGCGGTGAGCGTGCCGTCCCCCGTCGTCGCGTGATCGCCGAGGATGATGTGCCCGGACTGCTCCCCGCCGACGTTGAAGCCGCCGGTGCGCATCGCTTCGAGCACGTACCGATCCCCCACGTCGGTCTGGATCGTGCGGATCCCCAAGTCGCGCATCGCGTTGAGAAGGCCGAGGTTGGACATCACGGTGAGCACGAGCGTATCCCCCGTGAGCGTGCCGGCGGACTTCCTCGCCGTCGCGAGCACCCCCATGATCTTGTCGCCGTTGACGAGTGCGCCGGTGTGGTCGACGGCGAGGCACCGATCGGCATCCCCGTCGAAGGCGACCCCGAAGTGCGCCTCGGAGGCGAGGGTGACGGCCTGGAGCTGCTCGGGGTGGGTGGAGCCGCACTGGTCGTTGATGTTTCTCCCGTCGGGGGAGGCGTTGATGACGACGACATCCGCCCCAGCCTCGCGCAGCACCCGGGGGCCGACGTCGCTCGCGGAGCCGTTCGCCGCGTCGACGGCGATCCGCAGGCCGCTGAGGTCGACGTCGTTGCTCGCGAGCACGTGCTCGACGTAATCGTCGATCGCGCCCCCGTTGTCGATGTCGATCCGGCCCACGTCCCCGCCCAGGGGGCGCCGGCGTTGCCCGCTGAGGGCGACCTCGACCGCGTCTTCAACCTCGTCGTCGAGTTTGAAGCCGCCGGGTCCGAAGAATTTGATGCCGTTATCGGGCATCGCGTTGTGGGAGGCGGAGACCATCACGGCGAGGTCGGCGTTCTCGTTGCCGGCGAGGAACGCGAGCGCGGGCGTGGGCAGGATCCCCAGGTCCGTGACGTCCACTCCCGCCGAGGTGATGCCCGCGAGGAGGGCGGCGTTGAGGAAGTGCCCCGAGAGGCGGGGGTCCCGGCCGATGATCGCGCGAGGCCGGCGCTGTTGTGCTTCCGCGTCGGATTGGAGCACGCTCGCCGCGGCGGAACCGAGGGCGAGCGCGAGCTCCGCGGTGATTTCCTGATTCGCGAGTCCGCGGACCCCGTCGGTGCCAAAAAGTCGTGCCATGTTCCGTCGCTTTCAAATCTTCGGTGCGAGCTTCGCCGCTTCGGCCGTTCCTCAGTTTATTCGCCGATCGGGGCCGCGTCGCCCCCATCGCGCGGGCGCGCCGGCGGGTGGAAACGACAATGGCCCCGGGAATAGTTCCCAGGGCCATTGCGGATGCAGAAGTTACCGCTTGGAGTACTGCGGGGCCTTACGAGCCTTCTTGAGTCCCGGCTTCTTGCGTTCGGTCGCCCGTGCGTCACGGGTGAGGAAGCCGGCCTTCTTCAAGGTCGGGCGGTTGTTGTCCCGGTCGATCTCGTTCAGCGCACGCGCGATCGCGAGGCGAAGGGCGCCGGCCTGACCGGAGTCGCCGCCGCCGTCGATGCGGGCGATGACGTCGAAGCGGTCTTCGACGTCGAGGAGAACGAGCGGGGAGTTCACCAGCTGCTGGTGCACCTTGTTCGGGAAGTAGTCGTCCAGCGCGCGGCCGTTGATCTTCCAGTTCCCAGTGCCGGGCACGAGGCGCACGCGGGCAACAGCTTCCTTCCGGCGGCCAACGCCGGCGCCGGGAGCGGTGAGGGATTCGCCGCGGCCCGTGGGCGCAGCGGTTTCAGACGTGTAGGAGCTTGGGGCGTCCTCAAGCTCGTCGATGTTGGTGGTGGTTTCAGCCACGGATCTATGCTCCTGTTTGGTCCGGCGGGCGCTTACTGCGCGACCTGGGTCATCTCGAAGGTCTTCGGCTGCTGCGCGGCGTGCGGGTGCTCGGCGCCTGCGTAAACCTTCAGTTTGGTCAGCTGGGCGCGGCCCAGGCGGTTCTTGGGCAGCATGCCCTGTACCGCTTTCATCACGGCGCGCTCAGGGTTCTTCTCCAGCAGTTCCGCGTAGGAGGTGGCTTTGAGCCCTCCCGGGTAGCCGGAGTGGCGGTAGGCCTTCTTCTGCTCAAGCTTCGCGCCGGTGAGGGCGACCTTGTCCGCGTTGATGACGACGACGAAGTCGCCGCCGTCCACGTGGGGAGCAAAGGTGGGCTTGTGCTTACCACGAAGAAGGGTGGCAATCTGAGCAGCCAGTCGGCCGAGAACAACGTCGGTTGCGTCAACGACGTACCAGTCTCGCTGGATCTCGCCGGGCTTGGGAGAATACGTACGCACGGGGTGTAGCCTTCGTTTCTTGTGCTTGCATGCGGGCTGGGGTGCTGCGGGCGGGGTATCCACAGTCCTCAGATCCCGGGATAGTCAGTTTCGGTGCTCGATCGCGCTGAGGTGAGTGGGAGACACCGACACGCAAAACGGACGCACAACGCCATTCAGATTACAGGGGTGCCCCTTCTGGGTCAAAGCAAGTGAGGGATCCCACAGCGCCGTTCAGTCCACGCTTCCCGGCAGGGTCCGCACGGCGCGCGCTTGTCGGGCTCGCGCGCCCAGTTCCGACGCCTGCGGATACCCGACTCCTTCAAGGATCAGCGGGTGTGCCGGTGCCACGTGCACCTGCGAGGAACGCTGCGCGCTCGCCGCGACCTCGCGCAGCCATTGCACCGTTCGGCGCCCCGTACCGACGGCGAGGGTCGCCCCGACGAGTGAGCGCACCATGTTGTGGCAGAACGCATCCGCGCGCACCCAGGCACGTGCCCCGTTCGCGCCCGTCTCCCCCTGCCACGGCTCCCACCGGAATTCCTGTAACGTGCGGATCGCCGTCGCCCCCGGGCGTGCCTTACAGAAGGCGGTGAAGTCCCGCTCCCCCAGCAACACCTGGCTCGCCTCGTTCAACCGGCCCAGATCCACGGGGTCGTGCGTGAGGGCAAAGTGCCGGTCCAACGGGTCGCGGTCAAAGGTGAGGCGGTAGGAATACTCCCGCCACAGCGCGGAGAACCGCGCGTCGAACCCCTCCGGTGCCGGTGTGGTGGCGGTGATGGCGATGTCGCGGGGAAGGATGGCGTTGAGCCGCCGGGTGAGCGCGACCTCGGGGGCGAGGTCGCTGCGGCCGGGAACCGCGTCCCACGCAGCGGCGGGCAGATCCAGGTGCGCCACCTGGGCCCGGGCGTGCACGCCCGCGTCGGTGCGCCCGGCGACGGTGAGCCGGGCGGGTTCTGTCAGGCGCAGGATCCGGTCGCAGGCCGCCTCGAGCTCCCCTTGAACGGTCCGCCGCTCGGGTTGTTTCGCCCAACCGGAGAACTCGGTGCCGTCGTAGCTCAGGTCGATTCGGATGCGCACAGGCCAACTGTACCTTTCGCGTCGTCGCCCCGCTCGAGCGCGCCCCCGCGATACGCTTACTCGTTATGGGTAATCCAATCACGCTGTCGGTGGACTGCGGGGGCGGGGGCATCAAAGCCTCCGTCCTCGACGCCGCGGGCACGATGATCGCGCAACCCGTGCGTACGAGCACGCCGTATCCGCTTCCCCCCGAACTCCTCATCAAGGTCATTTGCGATCTCGCGGCGAATCTTCCCGCCGCGGATCGCGTCACCGTGGGGATGCCGGGGATGATCCGCCACGGCGTCGTCATCGCTACCCCGCACTACGTCACCAAAGCGGGCCCTCGGACGAAGGTGCTGCCCGACCTCGTCGAGGAGTGGTCGGGGTTCGACATGCGCCGGCACCTCTCCGGGGCTGTGGACCGGCCGGTCATGGTGCTCAACGATGCCGAGGTGCACGGCGCGGGGGCGATCACGGGCAGCGGTCTGGAACTCATCTTCACGCTCGGCACCGGGCTCGGCAACGCGATTTTTGACGGCGGCCGGCTCGCTCCGCATCAGGAGCTCTCCCAGGCGCCGGTCCGGTGGGGGCTCACCTACGACGACTACTTGGGCGAACACGAACGCATCCGGCTGGGGGATGCCCACTGGTCACGCCGGGTGCGCACCGTCATCGACCACTTGCGCCCGGTGTACCTGTGGGACCGGCTGTACCTGGGAGGCGGGAACTCCCGCCGGATCAGCCCGAGCACCCTCGCCCGACTCGGTGACGACGTGATCATCGTGCCCAATTCCGCCGGGATCGTCGGCGGGGTGCGCGCCTGGAACCTGCCCGGCTGACACGGAGAACCGTCCCCACTCCTCGCGCACACCGCCGATCTCGCCGCGAGAAGTGCCTAATGCCGGTAATCCGAGCGGCGGAGCAGCTTCAGGCACTTCTCGAGCCGGTACGCGGCGCCTCAGGCCAGCGTTCCGTTCGGGAACCGGCTTTGTTAGTGTCGGAAGGGTCAGGAGCAGTTCCCCCACGTGGAGCGATGGAGTTTGACGATGGACGACTGGACCCAAACCCTCGGCGCCACTCCCCTCCTGCTCATCGCGGCGGCGGCGATCGCCGTCATCCTCGTCCTCATCATCCGCTTCAAGGTCCACGCTTTCGTCACCCTCGTGATCGTGTCCATCGGTACCGCGGTGGCCGCCGGTGTGCCTGTGGCGAATGTGCTCGACGTCATGCTCGACGGCTTCGGTGGCACCCTGGCCTCCGTCGCGCTCCTCGTCGGGCTCGGGGCGATGCTCGGGCGGATCATCGAGTACTCCGGCGGTGCCCACGCCCTGGCCGAGAAGTTCGTGAGTGCGTTCGGGGAGAAACGCGCCCCGTTCGCCCTTGGCCTCGCCTCCCTCATCCTCGGGTTCCCGATGTTCTTCGACGCCGGGCTCATCGTCATGCTACCGATCGTGTTTGCCATCGCGCGGCGGGTGGCGCGCCATAACGTGCTGCTGTTCGGGCTCCCCGCCGCTGCGGCCTTCTCGGTGATGCACGTGTTCCTCCCGCCCCACCCCGGGCCCGTATCCGCCGCGGACTTCTACGACGCCAACATCGGGCTCATCCTCCTCGTCGGGCTCGTTCTCGTGTTCCCCATCTGGTACGTCTCCGGTTACCTGTGGGGGAAGTTCGTCGCTCGCACCATCCACATCGAGGTGCCGACCCTGTTCGGAGACGCCGAGGAGGACATCCCGGAGAACCCGCCGAAGGTGGCGACGATCATCTCCTTGTTACTCCTGCCGATGGTGCTCATCTTCTTCAACACGGGCCTGACCACCCTCGGTGAAGCCGGTGTTCTCGACCCCGAGAACGGCCTCGTCGAAGCGTTGATCTTCCTCGGCAACTCCCCGATCGCCCTGCTCATCTCCGTCGTCGTCGCCACGATCGTGCTCGGCAACCTTCGCGGAGAGAAGGGGTCGGTCCTGGAGAAAGTGCTCGACTCCGCGCTCGGGCCGATCAGCTCCGTCGTGCTCATCACCGGCGCTGGCGGCATGTTCGGCGGGGTGCTCCAGGAAACCGGGATCGGTGACGCCCTCTCCGACTCCCTCACCGATCTGGGGCTGCCGGTCATCGTCGCGGCCTACGTCATCGCCGTCATCCTGCGCCTCGCACAGGGATCGGCAACCGTCGCCCTCGTCACCGCTGCCGGCCTCGCCGCGCCCGCCGTCGCCGCGGGCAGTTACAACGAACTCCAGATCGTCGCGATCACCCTCGCGACCGCAGCCGGTTCGGTCTTCGCCGGCCACGTCAACGACTCCGGCTTCTGGCTCGTGGGGCGGCTGATGAACATGGACGTGAAGACGACGCTGAAGACCTGGACGGTTCAGCAAGCCATCGAATCGGTGTTCGCGTTCGCGATGGTGCTCATCGTGTTCGTCGTCGCCTCGGCGTTCTGACGCTGCCGCCCACCCGGTCTCGGCCGGTCGCGGCCCGCCGCGGTGGCCCTGCCCCGGCCCTGACGGAGATCAATCGCGGGGCGCGCCCACCTCGTCGGCGAGGCTTTCGAACCGCGCTAGCCGCTCCCGGTAGTAGTCCCCGGTCTGTTCCCGGGGTTCCACCCGGGTGAGGACGGGGACCTCGGCGTAGTCACGCACTCCGAGTTGTTCTAGCGCGAGGAGGGCGCTGCCGCGCATCGTGGAGCGGGAGATCCCCACGTGGTCGACCGGCAGCCCGAGGGCGTCGGAGAGGATCGGCAGCCACGTGGGAGCCGCGGAGGTCATCCCGCCGGACAGCACGATCCGCTCCGGAGCTCCCCCGGCCGCGCGCATCTGCTCGGCGATCCGAGCATAGGAGAGCGCTACCCCTTCCATCGCGCCGCGGAGGAAATCCTCCGGGGTGGTCGAGGCACTCACGTCCGCGAACGCCGCGCGGATATCGTCGCGCCACTTCGTCCCCCGTTCCCCGGAGAGGAAGGGCACGACGAGCGGGGTCCCCTCCTGCGGCTCGCGGGTGAGCAGGTCGGATTCGTTGATCTCTGGCAGAGCGGAGGGCAGGCGGAAGGTGTCGATGACGAAGGTGAGCACCCGGCCCGCATCGCTCATCGCTGAGCCGAGTAGCGTGCGTTCGGCGTCGACCCGATAGGCCCACAGCCCGGAGGGGAGTTCCTCGACCGGGGTGTCGAGCAAGACCCGGATCGCACCGGAGGTCGCGGTGGAGATTCCCCACGTGGCCGGTCCCAGGGCGCCGATTCCCAGGTTCGCAGTCAACCCGTCCCCTACCGCCGGGACCCAGACCGCCTCCTCCAATCCTCGCACGCGGGAGGCGAGGGGGCTTCCGGCGAGGGGCACGGTATCGGCGGGGTCCCGGGGCCGGCCGAGCGATTCGGCCGAGACGTCCACCGCGGCCAGGAGTTCCTCGACGTATTCACCGCGGCGGCGGTCGAGCATCCCGCCCCACGCGGCCGCCGCGGTGCCGAGCGCGGGGGTGTCGACGAGACGGTGAGAGATGTATTCCCCGAGCGCCATGAAGCGGCTCGTGGCCGCGAAGAGTTCGGGCTCGGCCTCGCGCAGCCAGGCGAGCCGAGGCGCGAGGTAGGAGGAATGGAGCCGGGCGCCGGTGAGATCGTGCAGCCGGTCCCCATCCAGCTCACGGGCGAGGCGAACGGCGTGTGCGCCGGAGCGGGTGTCCGCGTAGGTGATGCACGGGCCGAGCGCGTTCCCGGCGGCGTCGACGGGGACGAGGGAGGAGGCGAAGGTGTCGATGCCGACCGCGGCGATGGGGCCCGGGATCCGGGGCGCGAGGTGTTCGATCCCGCGCCGCACCTCCTCGACGACCGCGTCGGCGTCGATCGTGGAGCTGCCATCGCTGCCGCTGGACAACGTGTGCGTGAGCCGGGTGCGTCGGCCGCCCACCTCCCGGCCGCTCGCGTCATAGACCCCGACCCGGGTGCCCCCAGAACCCACGTCGATCGCCATGACGTAGGGGGCGGCGGATTCGCGGCGGGGAACGCTGAACGTGGTCATTTCTTCTCCGGGCAGGCGGCGACGGCGTATGTGCTCCGTCCAGTATTCCTCATCTTCGGGTTCCTCTCGCCCCTACACGCGGCCGGGCTCGGCACCGCGTGAACGCGCAAGAGCCCGCCGTGAGAGGTCATCTCACGCGCGGGCTCTTGGTGTTCCCACCGCCTCAGGGTGTCGGGGCGGTGCGGTTGCCGAGGAGGGTTTTACTTCTCTTCGGAGCTTTCTTCGGCCTCTTGCGCTTCTTCGTCCGCGGAGTCGGCGGCGTCCTCGTCGGTCGCTTCCTCCTGCGCCTCGTCAGCGTCGTCGTCGGTGTCTTCGGCACTTTCCGCAGCGTCGTCCGCAGAGTCGTCCTCGGCGGCGGCTTCGTCCGCTTCCTTCACGGCGCGGGCCGTCGCAGCCTCGGCTTCCTTCACGGTCGCCTGCTTCGGGCTATAGGGCTCCATCACGAGCTCGATCACGGCCATGGGCGCGTTGTCCCCCTGGCGGTTGCCGATCTTGATGATGCGGGTGTACCCGCCGGGCCGCTCGGCCATCGCCGGGGCGATCTCCGTGAACAGCTTGTGAATGATCGTTTGGCTCTCGCTGTTCGCCGGCAGCGCCGATTGCACCTGACGCCGTGCGGCGAGGTCGCCGCGCTTCGCCTTAGTGATGAGGCGCTCGGCTACCGGGCGCAGGCGCTTGGCCTTCGTCTCGGTCGTGCGGATGCTGCCGTGCTCGAACAGCGAAACAGCCAAGTTGGAAAGCATACGGCGCTGGTGAGCCGCCCCGCCTCCGAGGCGGGTACCCTTCGTGGGCGTGGGCATGGGTTACTCCAGTTTTGGTATCGGACCGCAGGGGGTCAGTTGTACACGTCGAAATCGCCGTCGTAGCCGGCAACGAAGGAAGAGTCGAAGTCAGCGGACGGGTCCTTGAGTTCAAGGCCGAGTTCGGTGAGCTTCTCCTTCACCTCACTGATGGACTTCGCCCCGAAGTTACGAATGTCGAGCAGGTCCGCCTCGGTGCGCGCAACGAGTTCACCCACGACGTGGATGCCCTCCCGCTTGAGGCAGTTGTAGGACCGGATCGACAGTTCGAGCTGCTCGATCGGCATCGCGAGGTCTTCGGCGAGCGCCTGATCCGTGGGCGAGGGGCCGATCTCGATCCCTTCGGCCTCGACGTTGAGTTCACGCGCGAGTCCGAACAGTTCCACGAGGGTCTTCCCGGCCGAGGCGAGCGCGTCGCGCGGGGCCATGGACTTCTTCGTTTCGACGTCGACGATGAGCTTGTCGAAGTCGGTGCGCTGCTCCACACGGGTGGCTTCCACCTTGTAGGTGACCTTGAGGACCGGGGAGTAGATCGAGTCGACGGGGACCCGGCCGATCTCGGCCTCGATGTCCTTGTTCTGAACAGCGGAGACGTACCCGCGACCGCGCTCGACGGTGAGTTCCACCTCGAGCTTGCCCTTGCCGTTGATCGTGGCCAGGTGCAGGTCGGGGTTGTGGATCTCCACGCCTGCGGGCGGGGTGATGTCGCCCGCGGTGACGACGCCGGGGCCCGCCTTGCGTAGGTACATCACCACGGGTTCGTCGTTCTCGGAAGAAACGACGATGTTCTTGATGTTCAGAATGATCTCGGTGACGTCTTCTTTCACGCCCTCGATGGTGGAGAACTCGTGGAGCACTCCGTCGATGCGGATGGAGGTGACGGCGGCACCGGGGATGGAGGAGAGCAGGGTCCGGCGCAGGGAGTTACCCAGGGTGTAGCCGAAGCCGGGCTCGAGGGGTTCGATGACGAAACGGGAACGGTAGTCCTCGACTACCTCTTCAGTCAGGATGGGTCGCTGTGCGATAAGCACGAGATTCTTCCTTTCAGCGGGCGCCCGCTATATGACGCCGCGGGGAATCCCCTCACCTATCGGTCCAAGTGAGGGGCGGGGAAATGCTTAGACGCGGCGGCGCTTGGGGGGACGAACCCCGTTGTGCGCCTGGGGGGTGACGTCGGAGATGGAGCCGACCTCGAGGCCCGCGGCCTGTAGGGAACGGATCGCGGTCTCTCGCCCGGAGCCGGGGCCCTTGACGAAGACGTCAACCTTCTTCATCCCGTGTTCCTGCGCCTTGCGGGCCGCTGCTTCGGCAGCCATCTGCGCGGCGTAGGGGGTGGACTTGCGGGAGCCACGGAAACCTACTTGGCCGGAGGAGGCCCAGGAGATCACCGCGCCGGTCGGGTCGGTGATCGTGACGATGGTGTTATTGAACGTCGACTTGATGAAGGCGTTGCCCTGGTGGACGTTCTTGCGTACGGAGCGGCGCGGCTTGCGTGATGTGGCCGCTGCGCGAGTCTTGGGAGGCATGGTGTTCTTCCTTTAAGGTCGTCGGTCCGGGAACGGACTACTTCTTCTTACCGGCAACGGTGCGCTTGGGGCCCTTGCGGGTGCGTGCGTTGGTCTTCGTGCGCTGTCCGTGCACGGGAAGTCCGCGGCGGTGGCGCAGACCCTGGTAGGCGCCGATTTCCACCTTGCGGCGGATGTCCGCGGCGACTTCGCGGCGGAGGTCACCTTCCATCTGGTAGTTCGCTTCGAGGAAGTCACGAAGAGAAACGAGATCCGCGTCGGAAAGGTCTTTCACCCGGGTGTCCGGGTTCAGCCCGGTGGCGGCGATAGCTTCCTTGGAACGGGTACGGCCTACACCGTAGATGTACGTGAGCGCTACCTCGAGCCGCTTTTCGCGGGGGAGGTCCACTCCAACTAAACGTGCCAACGTTACTCCTAGTTGGTTCCGGAGGTCTGTGCGCGCCACCTTCCCCGTTGGGCCTCGGCCTCCGACCGAGGGTGGAGTTCTTGCGAACCGGTGATGCGCTTGGGATGGCCCGGGGGCGGGCCGGCCAGTCTTAGCCCTGGCGCTGCTTGTGGCGCAGGTTCGTGCAGATCACCCGCACGACTCCGCGGCGACGAATGACCTTGCAGTTGTCGCAGATCTTCTTGACGCTCGGCTGTACCTTCATCACTTATTCCTTGTTCGGCGCACACCGGAACTTGACCCGGTGTCTGCGCGGATGGGTGGGGACTACTTGTATCGGTAGACGATCCGGCCACGAGTGAGGTCGTAGGGGCTAAGTTCCACCATCACGCGGTCCTCGGGGAGGATCCGAATGTAGTGCTGACGCATCTTGCCTGAGATGTGGGCGAGCACCAGGTGTCCGTTGTCGAGTTCCACCCGGAACATCGCGTTCGGAAGGGCTTCCGCCACAGTCCCTTCGACCTCGATGGCATCACTCTTCTTAGCCATATACTCCGCATTCGTAGTGTTTCGTGCCGGTATCGTTTTCGACACCGTCGGGCGCACGTGAACCACGCCAATTGACGCAGTCGTGCCACACCCAACTAGACATCTTACGCTATTTCCCCGCGCGGACATAGTCGCAATCGTCGTGGTGCCGCTCACTCTTGCCCGCCGCCGGGATCAGTCGAGGGCGACCGGGCTCACCCCGAACGGCGCGAGCCCTGCGGCTCCCCCATCGGGGGCGGTGAGCACCCAGATCCCGCGGGAGTGGATGGCAACCGTGTGCTCCACGTGGGCGGCGCGGGAACCGTCGGTGGTGATGACGGTCCATTCGTCGTCGAGCACGTCCGTTTCGTGCCCGCCGGCGGTGAGCATCGGCTCGATCGCCAGGCACATACCCGGTTTGAGCCGAGGTCCGCGCGAGCGGGTGCGGTAGTTGAGCACCTCGGGCGGTTGGTGCATCTGCGAGCCGATCCCGTGCCCGGTGTATTCGCGGACGATCCCGTAGTCCCCCGCAGCGGTGGCGGCGTCGTCCATCGCCGCGCTCACCTTGCCGAGGTGTTTGGCGCTGGCGGTGGCGGCGATCCCCGCCCACATCGTGTGGGTGGTCGCGCGGATGAGTTCCTCGTCCTGGGCCGATCCGGAGCCGATCACCATGGAGAACGCGGCGTCGCCGTGCCAGCCGTCGACGACGGCGCCCGCGTCGACGGAGAGCAGGTCACCCTCGCGTAGCACTCGGTCGGAGGGGATGCCGTGGACGACCTCCTCGTTCACCGACGTGCAGATCGTCTTCGGGAACCCGTGGTAGCCGAGGAAGTTCGGGGTCGCGCCGCTTGCGGCGATGACGCCGGCGGCCACCGCATCGAGGTCATTCGTCGTTGCGCCGGGTACGGCAGCCTCGCGCACGGCCCGGTGGAGTTCGGCGACGACGAGACCCGCTTTCCGCATCACCCGGATCTCGTCATCGGTCTTGTACTCGATGCCGCGGGACATTACCGCTCGAGTTTCGCTTCCAGCGCGCGAAGGAGCCGTTCGGTGACCTCCTCGATCTCGCCGAGGCCGTCGACCTCGACGAGCAGGCCGCGTTCGCGGTAGAGCCGCACGAGTGGTTCGGTCTGCTCGGCGTAGACCTCGAGGCGGCGGCGGATCACCGATTCGGTGTCATCGGTGCGCCCCTGCTCCTGGGCACGGCCGAGCAGCCGGGCGACGACCTCCTCGTTGTCCGCGGTGAGTTCGACGACGGCATCGAGACCGACTCCCGCATCGGCGAGCATCCGGTCGAGTTCCGCGACCTGCGGTTCGGTGCGCGGGTAGCCGTCGAGGAGGAACCCGGTGCGGGCGTCGTCCTGGCCGAGCCGGTCGGCGACCATCGCGTTCGTGACCTCGTCCGGGACGTATTCGCCGGCGTCCATGTAACGCTGGGCGGTCTCGCCGAGTTCGGTGCGCTCGGCGACGTTCGCGCGGAAGATGTCGCCGGTGGAGATCGCGGGGATGTTCAGGCGTTCGCCGATCTTTTCCGCTTGGGTGCCTTTGCCGGCTCCGGGCGGGCCGAGGAGGATTAAGCGTGCGCTCATCGGAGGAATCCTTCGTAGTGTCGTTGTTGGAGTTGGCTATCGATCTGGCGCACCGTGTCCAGCCCGACCCCTACGACGATGAGCAGCGAGGCGCCACCGAAGGGAACCTGGTCGGCGACTCCGAGGAGCTTGAACACGAACGTGGGGATGAGCGCCACGATCGCGAGATAGATGGCACCGGCGGTGGTGATCCGGGAGACGACGTACTTGAGGTACTCCGCCGTGGGCCGCCCGGCGCGGATGCCGGGGATGAAACCGCCGTAGCGCTTCATGTTGTCTGCCACGTCGTCGGGGTTGAAGGTGATCGAGGTGTAGAAGAACGCGAAGAAGATGAGCAGGACCGCGTAGATCGCGATGTGGATGTTCGCGGCGGGGCTCATGATGTTCTCGCTCACCCAGATCACCCACGGCGCGGCCTGGTCCTCGGAGAACTGCGCGAACATGCCGGGCAGGGCGAGGATGGAGGAGGCGAAGATGATGGGGATGACCCCGGACATGTTGATCTTGATCGGGATGTAGGTGGAGGAACCGCCGTACATCCGCCGTCCGACCATCCGCCGGGCGTATTGGACCGGAACCCGACGCTGAGACTGTTCGACGTAGACGACCGCGGCGATGATCAGTCCGGCCATCAGCAGGAACCAGATGACGTTGGAGACCGCGTCCTCCCCCGCGATGAGCTGGCCCACCACGCCGGGGAAGGAGGCAGCGATCGAGGTGAAGATCAGCAGGGACATCCCGTTGCCGACCCCGTGCTCGGTGATCTGCTCACCCATCCACATGATCAACCCGGTACCGGCGGTCATGATGAGGATCATCATGAGCAGGTTCGTCCAGCTTTCGTTGGGGATCACCGATTCGGTGCACCCGGGGAACAGCACCCCGGTACGCGCCATCGTGATGAAGGTCGTCGCCTGCAGGACGGCGAGGAAGATCGTGAGGTAACGGGTGTACTGCGTGAGTTTCGCGGTTCCCGTCTGGCCTTCCTTGTGGAGGGCCTCGAAGTGTGGGATGACGACCCGCAGCAGCTGCACGATGATGCTCGCGGTGATGTAGGGCATGATGCCCAGCGCGAACACGCTCAGTTGCAGCAGCGCCCCACCGGAGAAGAGGTTGATCATTCCGAGGAGGTCTTGTTGGCCGACACCGGCGACGCACTGTTGAACCGCGGTGTAATCCACGCCGGGGGTTGGCACCATCGAACCAACCCGGAATAGGCCCATCACGCCAAGCGTGAAAAGCAGTTTGTTACGCAGATCCGGTGTACGGAACGCGCGGGTAAAAGCGCCGAGCACGGCCCCTCCTCGCCAGTTTGAACGCGGTTGCGCGCCTGGAGACTCAATTAACGATTTGCTGTTCGCCCCCTCGTCGGCGAGCGACAGCCAGGTCCACCCTACAGGGAGCTTCGCGGCGGCATGAGGTCGTTGTTCCTCACGCCGCCGCGATCTGCTGGGTTAGGCAACGGTAACTGAGCCGCCCGCCGCCTCGATCTTCTCTTTCGCCGAAGCGGAGAAGGAATCTGCGGTGACATTCAGCGCTACCGAGATCTCTCCCGTACCGAGTACCTTCACGGGCTGGCCACCACGGACGAGTCCCTTGGCCACCAGTTCTTCGGCGCCCACCTGGGCACCGGCCTCGAAGTTCTTCGAGAGCTTGTCGAGGTTGATGACCTGGTAGACGACGCTGCGGCGGGGGTTACCCAGTCCGCGCCGTTTGGGGAGGCGCATGTGGATGGGGGTCTGCCCACCCTCGAAACGCGCGGGCACCTGGCCACGCGCCTTGGTTCCCTTGGTTCCGCGCCCGGCGGTCGTGCCGCCCTTACCGGCGTCGCCTCGACCCACGCGGATCTTCGACTTCTTCGCGCCGGTTGCTGGGCGGAGGTGGTGCAGCTTCAGTTGCCGTTCGCTGCCTGAGTTTTCTTCCGACATTTTCAGTCGACCTCCTCAACAGTGACCAGGTGGGCCACCGTGTTGATCATCCCGCGGAACTCGGGGCGATCTTCTTTGACGACCGACGCGCCAATGCCCTTGAGTCCGAGGGAGCGAAGTGTGTCTCGTTGGGTCGGGTTCGACCCGATGACAGAGCGTACTTGCGTTACTTTGAGGTCACTCATGACGCGGTCGCCTCCGCTTCTGCTTTGACTCCTTCAGCCTGGGCGCGCAGGAGCGGCGCGGGGGCGACGTCCTCGAGCGGAAGGCCGCGGCGCAGTGCCACGTCTTGCGGCTCTTCCAGGCTCTGCAGGGCGGCGACGGTCGCGTGAATGATGTTGATCGCGTTCGCCGAGCCGAGCGATTTGGTGAGGATGTCTTGGATACCCGCGCATTCCAGGACCGCGCGAACCGGACCGCCGGCGATAACACCGGTCCCCGGGGAGGCGGGCCGCAGGAGCACGACTCCGGCGGCGGCTTCGCCCTGGACCGCGTGCGGGATCGTGTGCTGGATGCGGGGGACGCGGAAGAAGTTCTTCTTCGCCTCCTCCACACCCTTGGCGATCGCCGCGGGCACTTCCTTGGCCTTGCCGTATCCCACGCCGACCGTGCCGTTGCCGTCCCCGACGACAACGAGGGCGGTGAAGGAGAACCGGCGGCCGCCCTTGACGACCTTGGCGACCCGGTTGATGGTCACCACGCGCTCGAGGTAGTTGTTCTTGTCTGCGTCGTCACGCCGACGTCCGCCCTCACGGCGTTCGCGGCGGTCCGTGCGCTCAGTGCGTTCGTTCCGCTCAGGTCCGGCGCTGCCGGCCCGTCCACGCTGCGGTGCAGCCATCATGCGTTCCTTTGTTCGTGTGTGTACGTCTTCGAGGTCACAGCTTCAAGCCCCCTTCGCGCGCACCGTCCGCGACGGCTGCGACGCGCCCATGGTAGGCGTTTCCGCCGCGGTCGAACACGACGGTCTCGATGCCGGCGGCCTTCGCGCGCTCGGCGATGAGTTCGCCAACCTTCTTCGCTTTTTCGGTCTTGTTGCCCGAGTCGGCGCGCAGGTCTGCTTCCATCGTGGAGGCCGAGACCAACGTGTGGCCTTCGTCGTCGTCCACAACCTGAACAAACACGTGCCGCGAGGAGCGATTCACCACGAGGCGGGGCCGCTGGTTGGTGCCGGTGATCTTCTTGCGCAGGCGAGAGTGGCGGCGGATTCGCGCGGCGCGCTTACTGGTCCCTGGGCGGGCCTTGACAAACGATGCCATTGCTTACTTACCAGCCTTTCCGACCTTGCGGCGGATCACTTCACCTTCGTAACGCACGCCCTTGCCCTTGTAGGGTTCGGGGCGGCGTAGTTTGCGGATGTTTGCTGCCGTTTCACCGACGAGCTGCTTGTCGATCCCGCTCACGGAGAGTTTCGTGGGGGATTCGACGTTGAAGGTAATACCTTCGGGTGCGGTCATCGTGACGGGGTGGGAGTACCCGAGGTTGAACTCGAGGGTGTCGCCCTTGGAGATGACCCGGTAACCGGTCCCGACGATTTCGAGCTTCTTCTCGAACCCGCTCGTCACGCCGATCACGAGGTTGTTGATGAGCGTGCGGGCGAGCCCGTGCTGAGCCCGGGCCTCACGGGAGTCGTCGACCCGCTGTACGGCGATCCCGTCGTCGCCCACCGAGATCTCCACGAGTTCGGGAGCGGTGTAGCTCAGGTTGCCTTTGGGGCCTTTGACCGAGATGGTCTGGCCGTCGATCTGGGTCTCGACGCCGGCCGGGACCGTAACGGGGAGTTTACCAATACGTGACATTGCGTTCTCCGTTACCAGACGTAGGCGAGGACTTCCCCACCCACGCCCTTCTCACTAGCCTGCTTGTCGGTCAGGAGCCCGGAGGACGTGGACAGGATCGCCACGCCCAGGCCGCCGTGCACCTTCGGCAGGTCGGTCGACTTCGCGTATACGCGCAGACCCGGCTTGGAGATCCGGCGCAGGCCCACGATGGAGCGCTCGCGGTTCGGACCGAACTTCAAGTTCAGGGTCAGCGTCTGGCCCACCTCGGCGTCCGCAACCTCAGACCCCGCGATGTAGCCCTCGTGCTGGAGGATCTCGGCGATATGGGATTTGAGTTTGGAGTACGGCATCGAGACGGACTCGTGATGCGCCGAGTTTGCGTTCCGCAGACGCGTGAGCATATCGGCGATGGGGTCTGTCATGGTCATTGGGCTGTAGCCCTTCCTCGTCGTGGTTTCCTTCCCGGACCTGCGACGTAGTGGTTTTACCAGCTGCTCTTGGTCACGCCGGGCAGTTCACCGCGGACGGCCATCTCCCGGAGGCAGATCCGGCACAGGCCGAACTTGCGGTAGACCGAGCGGGGACGCCCGCAGCGGTTGCACCGGGTGTAGCCGCGCACGGCGAACTTCGGCTTGCGCTGAGCTTTTTGCTTGAGTGAGGTTTTAGCCATCAGTTCTCCTTGAACGGGAAGCCAAGGTGACGCAGGAGGGCGCGGCCCTCCTCGTCGGTCGTGGCTGTGGTGACGACGGTGATGTCCATCCCCCGCACGCGATCGATGTTGTTCTGGTCGATCTCGTGGAACATGGACTGTTCGGTCAGGCCGAAGGTGTAGTTGCCGTGACCATCGAACTGTTTCGGGGACAGACCGCGGAAGTCACGAATGCGCGGGAGCGCAAGAGTGACGAGGCGGTCGATGAATTCCCACATCCGGTCGCCACGGATGGTGACCTTGGCGCCGATAGCTTGGCCTTCGCGCAGTTTGAACTGCGCGATGGACTTGCGGGCCTTGTTCACCACGGGCTTCTGGCCGGTGATCGCGGCGAGGTCGCGCACGGCGCCCTCGATGAGTTTGGAATCCCGCGCGGCGTCCCCCACACCCATGTTGACGACGACCTTTTCCAGCGTCGCCACCTGGTTGATGTTTGCGTGGGAGAACTCTTCGCGCAGGGCACCGACGATGTCTTCGCGGTACTTGGCTTTGAGGCGGGGCAGTACGGTCGTGCTCATGCGATGTCCTTACCGGAACGCTTCGCCACCCGCACCCGCTGGGTACGGCTACGGCCGTCGCGTTCTACCTGCTCGATGCGGTAACCGACCCGGGTGCCCTTCTTGGTCTCCGGGTCGACCAGCATCACGTTGCTGACGTGAATCGGGGCTTCGACGGTCTCGATGCCACCGCTGCGGCCACCGCGGTCGGTCTGGCCGACCTTGGTGTGGCGGGTGACCCGCTGCACGCCTTCGACGATGAGCCGGTCGGTGTCCTTGAAAACTTCCAGGACCCGCCCCTGTTGCCCCTTGTCACGGCCACTGATGACGACGACGAGGTCGCCCTTCTTGATCTTCGCCATCAGATCACCTCCGGTGCCAGCGAAACGATACGCATGAATCTCTTGTCACGCAGCTCCCGCGCGACGGGCCCGAAGATACGGGTCCCCCGCGGTTCGCCGTCGTTCCTCAAGATCACCGCAGCGTTTTCGTCGAAGCGAATGTAGGAACCGTCAACCCGACGGGTCTCCTTCTTTGCCCGGACGACGACGGCCTGAACCACGTCGCCCTTCTTAACGTTGCCGCCGGGGATCGCGTCCTTGACGGTGGCGACGATGATGTCGCCGATGCCGGCGTAGCGACGTCCCGAGCCGCCGAGAACTCGGACGCACAAGATTTCCTTCGCGCCCGTGTTGTCGGCGACTTTAAGTCGCGACTCCTGCTGGATCATTCGATCTACTCCTGTCGTCGTGCTGGTTCTCGCTCGTCGCGAGCCTGGCCGAACGGATGATTACTTGGCCTTTTCCAGGACCTCGACCACTCGCCAGTGCTTGGTGGCGGATAGCGGTCGAGTCTCCATGATGCGGACGAGGTCGCCTTCGCCCACCTCGTTGGTCTCGTCGTGGGCCTTGACCCTCGACGTGCGGCGGATGACCTTGCCGTACAGCGAGTGCTTGACACGGTCTTCGACGGCGACGACGACGGTCTTGTCCATCTTGTCGCTCACCACGTAACCACGGCGGGTCTTACGGTAGGGACGCGCAGTGGAGGTCTCGTCGGTCTTGCTTTCAGTTGCCATGAGCTTTTTCCTCCTTACTTGGCGTCTGCGCTCGCGCTGGGCGCGGAGCGGATGTTGAGTTCACGCTCGCGAAGCACCGTGTAGATACGTGCGATATCGCGGCGGACAGCGCGGATACGGCCATGGTCCTCGAGTTGGCCGGTCGCCGAAGAGAAGCGCAGGTTGAACAGCTCGTTCTTCGCCTTCTTCACTTCCGCGACCAGTTCCTCGTCCGTCATGGCGTCGAGTTTGTCAACGGTGAGGTCTTTGGAACCTACTGCCATCAGAAGTCACCACCCTCACGTGAGATGAAGCGTGTCTTCATCGGGAGCTTGTGTTGGGCGCGGCGCATCGCTTCGCGAGCGAGCGCTTCGTCAACACCAGCGAGTTCGAAGACGACGCGGCCGGGCTTAACGTTCGCGACCCACCATTCGGGGGAGCCTTTACCCGATCCCATGCGGGTCTCGGCGGGCTTCTTGGTCAGCGGACGGTCCGGGAAAATGTTGATCCACACCTTCCCACCACGCTTGATGTGACGGGTCATCGCGATACGCGCGGCTTCGATCTGCCGGTTCGATACGTATCCGTGCTCGAGGGCCTGAATCCCGAAGTCACCGAAGGTGATCTGGGTGCCGCCCTTCGCCCGCCCCTTGCGGTTAGGGTGGTGCTGTTTACGGTGCTTAGTGCGCCGGGGGATGAGCATGGCTCAGGCCTCCGTCTCAGTACCAGTGGCAGCCGGAGCTGCCTCGGGGGTTTGCTGCGCAGCCGGCGCGGGAGAACCCTGGGCTGCGGGTGTTTGCTGGCGATCGCGCGATCCACGGCGCCCGCGGGGGCGGTCGGACCGGTCGCCGCGGCCACGGGGACCCCGGGGGGCCTGGGCGGCTTGTTCGCGAGCGAATTCCTTCTCGGTCATGTCGCCCTTGTAGATCCACACCTTCACGCCGATGCGGCCGAAGGTGGTGTGGGCTTCGAAGAATCCGTAGTCGATGTTCGCCCGGAGGGTGTGCAGGGGCACACGACCTTCCCGGTAGAACTCCGACCGGCTCATCTCCGCTCCGCCCAGTCGGCCGGAGCACTGAACCTTCACGCCCTTGGCGCCGGCGCGCTGCGCGGACTGCATGCCCTTGCGCATGGCGCGGCGGAAGGAGACGCGGGCAGCGAGCTGCTCGGCGATCCCCTGGGCTACGAGCTGCGCGTCGAGTTCGGGGTTCTTGACTTCGAGGATGTTGAGTTGGACCTGCTTGCCGGTGAGGTTCTCGAGCTCCCCGCGCAGCCGGTCAGCTTCCGCTCCGCGACGCCCGATGACGATCCCGGGGCGAGCGGTGTGCAGGTCGATGCGGACCCGATCGCGGGTGCGTTCGATCTCTACCTTGGCGATGCCGGCCCGTTCGAGCTGGTCGGAGATCAGCTTGCGGATCTTCACGTCCTCCTGGACGTAGTCGCTGTAACGCTGCCCTTCACGGGAGGAGTCCGCGAACCAACGGGCGCGGTGGTCAGTGGTGATACCGAGCCGGTATCCGTGTGGGTGTACCTTCTGGCCCATTCCTACCGAGCCCCTTCCTTCCGGTCTGCAACGACAACGGTGATGTGGCTGGTGCGCTTGAGCACCTGCGCCGCACGACCCTGCGCACGCGGGCGGAACCGCTTGAGGGTCGGCCCTTCGTCCACGTAGGCCTGGGCAATCACCAGGTCATCCTCGTCAAACCGCTCGGAGGCCTCATCAGCCTTGAACCGGGCGTTCGCGACTGCCGAGCCGATGACCTTAGAAATAGTCTTCGCGGCCGCCTGTGGGGCGAACTCCAACTGCGTGAGCGCTTCGCTGGCTCCCTTTCCGCGGATGGTGTCCACGACCCGGCGAGCCTTCATGGGCGTCACACGCACGTATCGCGCCTGCGCCTTGGCTTCCATCGTTTTCCTACCTTCTTACTGTAGTGAGTGGACCGCGTCAGCGGCGACGACCCTTACGGTCGTCCTTATCGTGTCCGCGGAAGGTCCGCGTCGGAGCGAATTCGCCGAGTTTGTGGCCGACCATCGACTCGGTGACGTACACCGGGATGTGCTTGCGGCCATCGTGGACGGCGAACGTGTGGCCGAGGAAGTCCGGGGTGATCACCGAACGACGCGACCAGGTCTTGATAACGGTCTTCGAGCCCTTTTCGTTCTGTGCGTCCACCTTCTTCTGGAGGTGATCGTCAACGAAAGGCCCCTTCTTTAAGCTGCGTGGCACGTGAGTCTCCTTTAGCGCTTCTTACCAGTACGCCGACGACGCACGATGAGCTTGTCGCTAGGCTTGTTCGGACGACGGGTGCGGACTTCCTTCTGACCCCAGGGGGTCACCGGGTCGCGGCCACCAGAGGTGCGGCCTTCACCACCACCGTGGGGGTGGTCGACCGGGTTCATCGCCACACCGCGGACGGTCGGGCGCTTGCCCTTCCAGCGGTTGCGACCAGCCTTGCCCCAGTTGATGTTGCCCTGCTCGGAGTTGCCGACCTCACCAACGGTCGCGCGGCAGCGGGCGTCCACGTTGCGGATTTCGCCCGAAGGCATCCGCAATTGCGCGTACGGGCCGTCTTTTGCCACGAGCTGCACCGACGCTCCTGCGGAGCGGGCGATCTTCGCGCCGCCGCCGGGGCGGAGTTCGATCGCGTGCACGAACGTACCGGTGGGGATGTTGCGCAGCGGCAGATTGTTGCCTGGCTTGATGTCAGCCGAGGGTCCGGCTTCTACCCGGTCACCTTGCTTGAGGCGGTTCGGCGCGAGGATGTAGCGCTTGGTGCCGTCGGCGTAGTGCAGCAGCGCGATGCGCGCGGTGCGGTTCGGGTCATATTCGATGTGAGCAACCTTCGCGGGGACACCGTCCCTATCGTCGCGGCGGAAGTCAATCAGGCGATAGGCCTTCTTGTGTCCGCCGCCGATGTGACGAGTCGTGATCCGGCCAGCCGCGTTACGCCCACCCGTTTTGGGCAGCGGGCGTACCAGCGACTTCTCCGGAGTCGACCGGGTGACCTCGACGAAGTCGGCGACGGACGAGCCACGGCGGCCCGGCGTCGTCGGCTTGTGCTTACGGATTCCCATGAGTTTCGATCCCTATCCTTTGCGGGCCGGCCTTAAACGGCCGTACCGAAGATGTCGATGGTGCCTTCGGAGAGGGCGACGATGGCACGCTTGGTGTCCACGCGTTTGCCCACGCCGAAGCGGGTGCGTTGGCTCTTGCCTTCACGATTCATCGTGTTCACCGAGGAGACCTTGACGTCGAAGATCTTCTCGACGGCGATCTTGATCTCCGTCTTGTTGGCCTTGCGATCCACGAGGAAGGTGTACTTCCCCTCGTCGAGGAGGTTGTAGCTCTTCTCCGAGATCACCGGGGCGAGAACGATATCGTGCGGGTCACGGTAGATGGAGGTCATTGCTGCTCCTCTTCAACTTCAGCCGAGCTGGCGCTGGCGGTCACGCTCTTGCCCGTGGGCGGGCCGGCGACGAACTGTTCGAGCGCGGCGGAGGTGAACACGATCTCGTCGTTGACGAGAACGTCGTAGGTGTTGATCTGATCGGGGTGGATCAGGTGCACGTGCTGCAGGTTGCGCAGCGACTTCCAAGCGAGGTCGTCGTCGCGGGTGATCACCGCGAGCACGGTGCGGTTGATACCGATGCCTTCGAGCACCTTCGCAGCGGCGCGGGTCGAGGGAACTCCGTCGATGCCGAAGTTCTCCACCACGTGCACGCAACCACCGCGGGCCCGGTCGGAAAGCGCGCCGCGCAGGGCGGCTGCCTTCATCTTCTTCGGGGTGCGCTGGCTGTAGTCGCGCGGGCTCGGGCCGTGGACGATGCCACCGCCGGTCCACTGCGGGGAGCGGATCGAACCGTGACGGGCGCGCCCGGTGCCCTTCTGGCGCCAGGGCTTCCGGCCACCGCCGCGGACCTCGCCGCGGGTCTTGACCTTGTGGGTGCCCTGACGCGCAGCAGCCTGCTGCGCCACCACGACCTGGTGGATGAGTGGCACGTTGACCACTACGTCGAAAATCTCGGCGGGCAGTTCGGCGGTGCCGGTCTTCTTGCCCGTGGCGTCGACGACGTCTACTACTGCTGCCATTGCTTACGCCCCCTTCACTGCTGAGCGAACCATCACGAGGCCGCCCTTGGGGCCGGGTACGGGCCCAACCACGAGGAGGAGGCCCTTCTCGACGTCGACGCCGTGGATCGTGAGGTTCAGGGTGGTCTGACGTTCGTTACCCATCCGGCCGGACATCTTCTTGCCCTTGAACACGCGCCCAGGGGTCGCCGCCGCGCCGATGGCCCCGGGCTTGCGGTGGTTGCGCTTGGCGCCGTGGGAGGCGAAACCTCCGGAGAAGCCGTGCCGCTTCATCGTGCCCGCGAACCCTTTACCTTTGGTGGTTCCGATCGCGTCGATCTTCTGGCCGGCCTCGAAGGTCTCGGCCGTAAGTTCTTGGCCAACCTCATACGTGTCGGCATCCGAGGTCCGCACTTCAGCCACGTGACGGCGCGGGGTGATCCCGAGCGCGTCGAAGCGCTTGCGCAGCGGCTGGGTGACCCGTCGCGGATCAATCTGCCCGTAGGCGAGCTGGACGGCGTTGTAGCCCTCCTTGTCGCCCTGGCGGATCTGGGTCACGACGTTGGTGCCGACCTCGATCACGGTGATGGGGAGCTGCTTTCCAGCCTCGTCCCACACCTGGGTCATACCTAGTTTCGTTCCGAGCAGGGCCTTCACGGGCCGCTCGGTCGTCTGGGGAAGTGTTGTCATGACGAAATCCTTACAGCTTGATCTCGATGTTGACGTCAGCTGGTAGATCCAACCGCATCAGCGAGTCAACAGCCTTCGGCGTCGGGTCGACGATGTCGATGAGGCGCTTGTGGGTGCGCATCTCGAAGTGATCGCGGCTGTCCTTGTACTTGTGCGGAGACCGGATGACGCAGAATACGTTCTTCTCGGTAGGCAATGGCACCGGGCCCACTACAGTCGCTCCCGCACGTTCCACCGTGTCGACGATCTTGCGCGCCGAACTATCGATGACTTCGTGGTCGTAGGACTTGAGCCGGATGCGGATTTTCTGTCCCGCCATGGCGTCGTCTGACTCTCTCTCTTCGTACCTCATTTGACCGTCCCACGCGCTCGGGCGTGTCGCTTTCGCTACACATCCCTTCACGTCTCACCCTCGTAGGTGGTGGTCCGGAAGATGACTTGGTGGTTGCAGCACCTGGGCGCGATCTTCATCAACGCGGCGCTACTTCCTGCGCACTCACTAGCACGGGGCCCGGCTCTCGCTCACGCGAAACCTGCCCCGCAGGAGGCAACCTCAATAGTTTGCCACAGCTATGCCCGTTTACCCAAGTCCGGAAGCCACCTATCTCGCATGACCTATGACACATCGGGGCCTCGGGCGCGCCGCGGCAAGCCCCCGAGTGCGCCGCGGCCGACCACGGGCGGCGAAGACGGGCGCCAGCACGCGAAAGCGCCGGGTTCCCACGCGTGGGAACCCGGCGCTCTGAAACGATCAGCTATAGATCGCTACGCACTCAGGCGTTGATCTTCGTGACCCGGCCGGAGCCGACGGTGCGGCCACCTTCACGGATCGCGAACCCGAGGCCCTCTTCCATGGCGATCGGCTGGATGAGCTTCACGCTCATCTCGGTGTTGTCACCGGGCATAACCATCTCGGTGCCCTCGGGCAGCGTGATGACGCCGGTGACGTCCGTGGTGCGGAAGTAGAACTGCGGGCGGTAGTTGGAGTAGAACGGGTTGTGCCGCCCACCCTCGTCCTTGCCCAGGATGTAGACCTGGGCTTCGAAG
>DATGUB010000095.1:0-6731 GCA_035301585.1 Beutenbergiaceae bacterium
CTCGGGCATGAGCTTGGTGTACTGCTCGACCAGCCCTCCGACTGCCGAGGAGAGGCAGGGGGCAAAGCCACCGGCGGTGAGGAGGGCAACCTTAGAGATTTTTGGCGACGTCAATCGTTTTCCTATTCTGCGGGTAGTTCAGTCACGTTCCGCCCCCTATCGTAGCGCCCCCTGGGAGGGGGTTACCCTGGGGGTATGGCCAAGTTTCCACCCCAGGACGATGATTCCGAGGCAGGTTCCTCCCGTGACCCTCGGGATCTGACTAAGGACGAGGTCGACGCCGCCTTTTCCGGAATCGCGGCCGAATACGTCAACGACTCCCTCCCCGGCCCGCGCGACTACACCGTGACCGAGGAAGAGGAGCAGTTCGTCCCCCCGAATCCCGGCCCGGTCGCGAGTTCCGACCCGTTCCTCACCCTGGGATGGACGTTACTCGCCGGCGGTTTGCTCGTCATTCTCCTCAGCCTCATGGTGTGGCCGAGCGCGCCTCGGTTGTTCCACATCGGTTGCGCGATCGCGGTGCTCATCGGCGGGGCCATCCTCACCTGGCGGATGCCGCGCAACCGCCGCGACGACGACGATCTGGGCGCCGTCGTCTAATGGCCATCCGCACCCGGGTGGAACAGATACAGTGTTGCCTATCACACACACGCAATTGTTGGAGTACTTGAGTGGAAACGTCATCCGCCCCGCTGTTGGTCACCACCCCCGAGGAGATGTCAATCGGCGACCTCCTGGCCGACCACGCTGCTGCGACCCCGTCCAAGGTTCTTCTAGAAGAGAACATCGACGGCGTGTGGCAGCCGATCACCGCCGCGCAACTGCACGAAACCGCCACCGACATCGCCCGCGGGCTCATCGCCTCGGGGATCGGCCCCGGCGACAAGGTGGGCATCATGTCCCGCACCCGCGCCGAGTGGACGATGGTCGATTTCGGCATCTGGTACGCCGGCGCCGTCTCCGTTCCCGTGTATGAAACCTCCTCCGCCGATCAGACCGCGTGGATCCTCGGCGACTCCGGCGCGAAGGCGGTCATCGTTGAGACCGCCAAGCACGCGAAAACCGTGGAGAAGGCACGCCCGGAGCTGCCCGAACTCGCCCACGTGTGGCAGATCGAGGCCCGCGGGATCGACGAGATCCGAGCGGCGGGCGAGGGGGTTTCCGACGACGAGGTCCGCGACCGCCGCGACGGCCTGCGCCTGGGTGATCTCGCCACGATCATCTACACCTCCGGCACGACCGGCCGCCCCAAGGGCGCGGAGCTCACGCACGGCAACTTCGTCGAACTCGCCCGCAACGCGCTGGGCGCGTTGGGCGAGGCGATCCTCGGCGATCACTCTCGGACTCTGCTGTTCATGCCGCTCGCCCACGTGTTCGCGCGCTTCGTCGAGGTGCTCGTCATCGCCGGCGGCCGCCCGATGGGATTCACCGCCGACACCGCGACCCTGATGGACGACGTCGCCACGTTCAAACCCACCTTCATCCTCTCCGTGCCCCGCGTGTTCGAGAAGGTGTATAACTCCTCAGAGGCGAAGGCCGCCGCGGGCGGGAAGGTGAAGATCTTCCGCTGGGCGGCTGCCGTGTCCACGCAGTACTCGCGGGCACTCGATGAGGAGAGTGGACCGGGGTTGGGGCTGAAGCTGAAGCACAAGGTTGCCTCCGCCCTCGTGCTGGGCAAGATCCGCGAGGCGCTGGGCGGGAAGGTCGAGTACGCGATCTCCGGAGGCGCGCCCCTGGGTGAGCGTCTCGGCCACTTCTTCCGCGGCGTGGGGATCGAAGTGCTCGAGGGCTACGGTCTCACCGAGACGACCGCCCCGGTATCGGTGAACGTGCCGGCGAAGGTGAAGATCGGCACCGTTGGGCCGCCGCTGCCCGGGGTCGAACTCAGGATCGACACCGACATCGACAGCGACGAATCGGTCGGCACCGGCGGGGAGATCCTCGCCAAGGGGATCCCCGTGTTCATGGGCTACCACAACAACGCGAAGGAAACCGCCCAGGCCCTCGAGGACGGCTGGTTCCGCACCGGGGACCTGGGGGAGATCGACTCCGACGGCTACCTGAAGATCACTGGCCGGAAGAAGGAAATCATCGTCACGGCCGGGGGTAAGAACGTCGTTCCCTCGACGATGGAGGATTCGCTGCGCGGCCACCCGCTCGTGAGCCAGTGCGTCGTCGTCGGCGATCAGCGCCCGTTCATCGCCGCGCTCATCACCCTCGATGAGGAGATGCTGCCGGGGTGGCTCTCCGCTCGCGACCTTCCAGAGATGACCCCGGCGCAGGCCGCCGAGCATCCCGTGGTGATCGAAGCGCTGGAACGGGCGGTGCGGCGGACGAACAAGAAGGTCTCCCGTGCGGAATCGATCCGCCGGTTCGAACTGCTCGAGACCGACTTCACCGTGGAGAACAACTACCTCACCCCGTCGCTGAAAGTGAAGCGCAACCTCGTGCTGCGTGATTTCGCCGAGACGATCGATGGGCTCTACGAGCGGGCGGCAGCCGAACGGGAGACCGAGCAGAAGGGTTAACCCCCGGCGCCGGCGTCAGACCCCTGCCGTAACGTCAGCCTCGATGAACCTGTTCGATACCGCCCCGGGTCGGCGCCTGTCGTTGCCCGAGTACGTCCCCCACCTGCCCCCCGGCACGCCGATGCAGGCAGGTTTCGACGAACTCGGCACGCCCCTGGCGGAGGCGACCTTCGTCGTCGTCGACCTCGAAACCACCGGTGGGTCGCCCACCGGTGATGAGATCACCGAGATCGGTGCGGTGAAGGTGCGCGGGGGCGAGGTCCTCGGCGAGTTCGCGACGCTGGTGAACCCCGGCGTGCCGATCCCACCCCAGATCACGGTGCTCACCGGGATCACCACGGCGATGGTTCTTGATGCGCCGCGGTTGGAGGAGGTGTTCCCCACCTTCCTCGAATTCATCCGCGGCTGCGTGCTCGTTGCCCACAATGCCCGCTTCGATGTCGGGTTCTTGCGGGCTGCGGCAAGATCCCTCGGGGCCGCGTGGGGCGTCACCGACGTCGTCGATACCCTCGCCCTCGCGCGCCGGGTGGTGAGTAAGGATGGAGCCCCGAACCACAAACTCGCCTCCCTCGCCCACCTGTTCCGCTCCCCCACCGCTCCCGATCACCGGGCGTTGTCGGACGCGAAAGCAACGGTGGACGTGCTCCACGGGCTGTTCGAACGGTTGGGCTCGCTCGGGGTGACCCACCTCGAGGATCTGCGCACCGCCGCGGATCCGGTTCCCCCCGCCCGGCGGCGTAAGGTCCACCTCGCCGAGCGCTTACCGACCGGCCCCGGGGTCTACCTCTTCAAGGGGCCCGGCGGTGAGGTGCTGTACGTGGGCACGGCGAAGAACCTGCGCCGCCGCGTGCGCCCATACTTCACCTCCGCCCCGGACCGGCGCCGGATCGGGGAGATGGTCGATCTCGCCGCGCGCGTGGAGGTGATCGAATGCCCGACGGTTCTCGAAGCCCAGGTCCGGGAACTGCGCCTCATCGCCCATCACGAGCCGCCGTACAACCGTCGGTCCAAGCGCCCCACCCGCCTCCCGTGGCTCCGCCTCACCGACGAGCCTCTCCCCCGGGCCTCGATCGTTCGGGCGGTGCCGCGTGAAGCCGCCGGAATCGGGCCGTTCTCCTCCCGCGCACAAGCAGATCACGCGGCGGCTGCCCTGCAGGAACTGGGCCTGCGCGCATGCACGCGCCGGCTTCCCGCGCAGGTATCGCCGTCGGCTCGAGGGTGTTTCCTCGGTGAGGTCGGTCGCTGCAGCGCACCCTGCGTCGACCAGGGCGCTGCGGACGCCTACCGTGCGCTCGTCGCCCGCGCCCAGGAGATGATGACCCGCAACCCGCGGCCCGCCTTCGATCATCACCTGCGCCGGATGCGGGAACTCGCGGCCGAGGAACGGTACGAGGAGGCGGCCCGGATGCGCGATCAGGTGCGGGCCCTGTTGCAGGGGGTGTACCGCTGGCAGCGGTTGAGCCCGTGGTGGGATTCCACCCAAACCGTCGCGGCCCGCTGGTCGACCGATGCGTATCCGAGCGGGGCGTGGGAGGTCGTCGTCGCTCGGTACGGCCGGCTCGCCTCGAGCGGGGTGTGCCCACCGACGCGCGATCCGCTACCGTTCGCCGCCGATCTCGCGGCGGGCGCGGCCCACGTGGAGCGGCCCACGCACTACGCCGGGGCCGCCTCGAGCGAAGAAACCGACCTCCTCGCCACGTGGATGGAAACCCCGGGCGTGCGGCTCATTTCTCACGACGGACCCGCCCTCGCGTGGCCCGTATCGGGGGCGAAGCGGCTGCTGGAGCACCTGGAGGATCCCACCACGCTGCTGTCTGCCGGCGCGGGCCGGTAGGATGAGTGCAGCACACGATTGGGAGAACTGATGCTCACTGCAATTGCTCTGATTAATGCCGATGCCGCCCAGATCCCCGAGGTCGCGCAGAGCGTGGCGGAGATCGACGGCGTGAGCGAGGTGTACTCGGTCACCGGCAACGTCGACCTCATCGCCATTGTGCGCGTGCGCCAGCACGAGGAGCTCGCCGGGGTCATCGCAGACCAGATCGGCAAAGTCGCCGGCGTGAAGTCGACCCAGACCTACATCGCGTTCCAGGCCTACTCCAAACACGATCTCGAAGCCGCGTTCAACCTCGGCCTGGACTGACGATCAGCGCCGAGTCAGCGCTGGGATTCCTCCGCCCACCGCTGCAGGACGGCCGCGGCTCTCCCCTCGTCGATCGCACCTTCTGCGATCGCGGTCGCCGCGGCGAACCGGTCTAACAGGGTCCCCTGGGCCAGTTCGGGGTGGCGCGCATCGGCGACGAGGGCCGCCGCGGCGTTCAGCACAACCGCGTCGCGGATCGCCCCGGTCTTCCCGTGCAAGAGGTCCGTTGCCACCCGGGCGTTATCGGCCGGGGAACCGCCGCGCAGGTCGGAGATCGAGGCCCGCCTCATGCCGAGTTCCGCGGCGAAATCCACCCTATGCTCGACGACGGTCCCGCCGGAGGCGTTGGTGACCTCCCAGATCCGGGCGGGGGCCGTCGTCGCCAATTCGTCCAATCCATCCTCAGATCGGAACACGAGGGTGTGGTTGCCACGATCGGCGAACACGCCGGCAATGAGCGGGGCCATCGCGAGGTTGCCCACCCCGATCGCCCCGGCCCGAGGGCGGGCCGGGTTGGTGATCGGGCCGAGCACGTTGAACGCGGTGGGGATTCCAAGCCCCACCCGCGCGGCGGCGGCGTGCCGGAACGCGGGGTGGAACTGCTGGGCGAACAGGAACGTGATCCCGACATCGCGCACGAGTTCACCGGCGCGTGCGGGATCGAGATCGAGCTTGACCCCGAGGGCTTCGAGCACATCGGCGCTGCCCGAAGCCGAGCTCGCCGCCCGGTTGCCGTGTTTGGCCACGGGCAGCCCGGTACCCGCGACGACGAGCGCGGCCATCGTGGAGATATTCACCGTGTGGTGCCGGTCGCCGCCAGTGCCCACGACGTCGACGGTCTCCAGTGGCTCGCCGCTGGGGCCCGGCGGAATCGGCACCTGCCGGGCGTGGGCAACCATCGCGTCGGCGAGCCCGCGCAGTTCCGCGACCGTCTCCCCTTTACCTGCCAGCGCGACGAGGAACCCGGCTAGCGCAACGGGCGACGCGGTCCCACTCATCACCTCGTTCATCGCCCAACGGGCGTGCTCCAGGGGCAGGTCGCGGCCGGCGAGGAGATCCGCGATGAGATCCGGCCACGTGAGCGCAGCGTCGGTCGAACCGGTTTCGTCACTGGAGGCTGAGCTCACCTGTGCACCTTTCTTACTGGGCGTCGGCGTCCCGGAGGAGATCCGCGATGGTTTCTTGCAGGCTGACCGGGTCGAGCGGTTCGGTTACGACCGCTTCCGCTTCTGACCAGGATGCGAGCCACTTATCCTGCTCGCGGGCAATGATGATGAGAACGGGCGGGAGGTCGAAGACTTCGCTCTTGAGGGTGCGGGTGAGTCCCATCCCCCCGTGTTTGCCTGCCTCGCCGTCGAGGACCAACAGGTCGTAGGTGTTCTCCTCGGCGTAGGCGACAACGGCCGCCGGGGTGGCCGCCTCGGTCCAGTCGATCAGGGGGGTATCGAACGAGGCACGTCGCCCCACGAGGGACCGCACCTCCTCGCGCCGAGTGCGGTCGTCACTGTAGAGCAGCACCTTCGCGGTAGCTGTGTCCTGACGCGGTCCGTTCGTTGTGGCCTCAGTCATGACATCCTTCGCAATTCACGCCGCCTCATGGCGGGAGGTCGTTATGTGTACGAAGGACAGTTTAGTGCGTTTAGCCCACCGGGCTCACATCCCCCACCGGCGGAGCCGTCAACGCTGCGCGCCCGGGTCGGATCCGGACGTCGAATACCGCGATTTTCCTGAACTCACCCAGGGCGTGCGTCAGCAACTTCCCCTGTGGTGCGCGCGCCAATCCGTGGCACTCTCTCGCGATGTGTCACGAAAACTGTGACGTGTTCGCAGCGACACCCCGCCGCGTGCGCGACTTTTGCCGATTCGGCCGCTTTTTTCGTCATTTTTCCCGTTTCATGGCGCAAACCATTCCGATTTCAGGCCATAATGGCAGGGTGTCGTCTGCAACTGGCGCTATGCGCAATCCCGTAACTGTGAACCGCCCGGACCTCACGAAGGTCGGGGTGATCGTTTGGCTATCCAGTGAACTGATGTTCTTCGCGGGGCTCTTCGCGATCTAC
>DATGUB010000096.1:0-13624 GCA_035301585.1 Beutenbergiaceae bacterium
CGGCGACTTGTTCTTCTACTCCAACAACGGTTCTCCCAGCGGGATCTACCACGTCGCGATCTACGCGGGCAACGGGATGCGGCTGCACGCGCCGAGCCCCGGCAAGACCGTCGAACTCGTGCCGATGTGGTGGGCGAACGTGTTGCCCAGCGCCGTGCGGATCTAACGCGGGCACCACCCGCCCCGTCCGAGCCGGCGGCCCGCGCCGCGCACGTCATCGTGCTCACCTGACGAAAAGTAACCCCGTTGCACCGTGTGATCCTCGGTGCAACGGGGTTTCTTCTGAGCGTAGGGTCTACCGAAGCGGTCGTCGGACCTGGCCGCGATCGACCCTGGAATCAGTCGAGCTTGGGAGCGGATCCGTGGTTGGGGATACCGGCGTCCTTCGCCCGATCGAAGGAGCGGCGGATCTCCGCCTCGGCGTCCTCGCGGCCCACCCAGTGGGCGCCCTCAACGGACTTGCCGGGTTCGAGGTCCTTGTACACCTCGAAGAAGTGCTGTATCTCCAGGCGGTGGAACTCCGATACGTCGTCGATATCGCTTCGCCAGGACGCCCGCTGGTCGCCCTTGGGGACGCACAGGACCTTGTCGTCCCCGCCCGCTTCGTCACGCATCCGGAACATTCCCAGCGCGCGGCAACGGATGAGGCAACCGGGGAAGGTGGGTTCTTCAAGGAGGACGAGTGCGTCGAGCGGGTCGCCGTCCTCCCCCAGTGTTCCTTCGATGAACCCGTAATCGTCCGGGTACCGGGTTGAGGTGAACAGCATCCGGTCCAAGCGGATGCGCCCCGTTTCGTGGTCAACCTCGTACTTGTTTCGTTGACCCTTGGGGATCTCGATCGTGACGTCGAACTCCACAGTCTTCCTCTTCTAGTGGTATGTGCACGCAGTGTTGATGCGGCTTCTCATCAGAGCCTAAGGGATACTGAACCACTATGGCACCGAGAACTCCCACGAGGCGGCCTACCACGCGGCCGAAGTCGTGGATCCCCGTCGCGTTGACCGTCGCCATTCTCGGCGGCGGGTACGTCGTCGCCGATATCTATGACGTCGTTCCCGGCCCGCTGACGTTGAGCGAGCCGTGGCCCGATCCGGAACCGTTCCCCACCGCGGACCTCCCGACGACGTCGCCGCACGCGGCGCTCGCCCCCGACCCGGACGCGCCGGTTCCCGGCGAAGAGGAGGTCGCCGCGCTCGTCGAGGACTTCGCTGCTGACCCGAACGTGGGCCCGGACCCCGGAGTCCTCATCAGCGATGCGGAAACGGGCCAGAGCCTCGGTGAACTGAACGCGGAAGTGCCCAAGGTGCCTGCCTCCACCACCAAACTCCTCACCGCGATCGCGGCCCTTGACGCGGCTGGGGCGACCTACCGCTTCGCGACCAGCGTCGTCGATGGCACGGATTCCGACCCCGAGGGGATCACCCTCGTCGGCAGCGGGGATCTCACCCTCGATCCGGGCGCCGGCCAACCCGACCAAGCCATCGGCCGCGGTGGGATCGCCACGCTCGCCGAGCAGGTGGCCGACGCACTGGCTGAACAGGGCCGCACGAAGGTCACTGATATCGCCGTCTCTGAGGACCTGTGGGAGGGGCCGCGGATGGCACCCCGATGGGATGAGCAGGAACTCAACGAGGGGTGGAGCATCCGCATGACCCCGCTCGCATTGAACCTGGCGAAGATCGAGGGGCAACTCGCGCGCTCCGCCGAGCCCGCCCGTGACGTCGCCGACGCACTCGCCGATGCGCTTGCGGACAATGGCATCGAGGTGACCGGGGAGATCCGGTTCGCTCCCACCCCGGATTCCGCTCCCGCGCTCGGGACGGTGGAATCGGCCCCCCTCGCCGAACTCGCCGAGTACATGCTCGTGTACTCCGACAACGTCCTCGCCGAGAGCCTGGGCCGGCTCGTCGCCGTCGAATCGGGTTTCCCCGCGTCGTTCGAGGGCGCCGGCGAGGCGATCGCTGCCCGCTTGAGCGAGCTCGGCGTCACCACCGATGGGCTGAAACTTGCCGATGCGTCCGGGCTGTCCTCGGTGAACAAGATCTCCCCGCGCACGCTCGTCGATGCGATGAACGTCATCACCGCCGACCACCCGGACCTCCTTGCCACGGTGCGGGGACTGCCGATCGCCGGGCTGGAAGGCACGCTGCAGAATCGGATGAACGATACCGCCGCCGCTGGGGTGGTGACGGCCAAGACGGGCTCGCTCCGCACCACCGCGACGATCGCGGGGCAGGTGCACACCGCTGACGGACGGTTGCTGCACGTCGCGGTGCTGACCCACGACTGGGACGGTTCGCTGGATCAGGCGCGAATGGGGATCGACCGGCTCCTCGTCGCCCTCGCCGGCTGCGGCTGTTCCCCGTAGCGCTATGTGCTGAGCGCTCCCGGCACCGGGCCGAACCCGTTAGCCTGAAACTGTACCTAGGTCGGGGAAGGAATCAACGTGACACAACCTGCGCCGTCGGCACGCGACTTTCTTGATTGGGAGGCCGCCGCGTGGTGGGCCCGCAGGCTCACCCCCGTGGGGCCGACCGTCACGCGGAACCAGGCGGCCCGCGTGGCGACCTACCTGCGCGAGAGCGCGGCGCGGGCCCCCGGCATCGTCGCCGGGGTGACCGGGCTCGACGGCGCGAGTGAACGTGCGGAGCAGTTCCCCCGACTCGTCGTCGACCGGGCTGGTTGGGGGAGCGCGAACGTGGGGATGTTCGCCGACCTCACCCGCGGGCACGTGCCGCCATCGACGAATTTCGTTGCTCAGCAGGGGGCGGCCGTCGAACTCGGCGGGCTGCTCGGGCTGTTATCCACCCGGGTGCTGGGCCAGTTCGACCCGTTCTCCTCCCGGCTCTACCTCGTGGCGCCGAACATCGTGCACACCCGCCGCCTGCTCGGGGTGAACGAGGAAGATTTCTCGATGTGGGTGTCCCTTCACGAACAGACCCACGCCGTCCAGTTCGCCGCTGCGCCGTGGCTGCCGAACTACTTGCAGACCCAACTGGGGAGCCTGCTGGAATCGATGGCCGACGACCCGACGGCTCGGGCCTGGCGCACGGTCCGGCGGCTCCCGAGAACGCTGCGGAGTAAGGAGGAGGCGAGCGTGGGCGCCCTGACCCAGGCGGCGCTCACCGACGACGAGACCCTCCGCCTCGAGCGGATCGTGGCCGTGATGAGCATGCTCGAGGGGCACGCCGACGTCGTCATGGACTCCGCCGAGTCCGCCGTCCCCTCCACACGCGCCATCCGGGCCCGCTTCACCCGGCGCCGAATGGAGCCGAGCCTGGGGGAAACGGTCTTGCGCAGACTCATCGGCCTCGATGCCAAGCTGCGCCAGTACCGCGACGGCGCGGGGTTCGTCAACGGCGTGGTGGCCCGGGTGGGCCACGGCGGGTTCAACCGGGTCTTCGAGGTGGAGGCGAACCTACCTACCCCGCAGGAAATCGCTGATCCCGTCCGCTGGGTCGCGCGGGTGGCCACGTAGATGGCCCAGCTTCCCCGCGCCATCTCCCGGGTCCGCCACGCCCTGCGGGAGTTCCTCACCGCGCGCCTCGGCGAGGGCTGCCTCGCCGAAGGGGATCTTCTCCTCGCGGGCTGCTCCGGCGGCGCCGACTCCCTCGCGCTCGCCGCCCAATTGGCGTTCGTGGCTCCGCGGATGGGGATGCGGGCCGGCCTCATCACCGTCGACCACCGCATGCAGGAAGGATCCGGCGAACAAGCCGCGCGGGTGATCGAGCATGGCGAGCGCCTCGGGCTCGATCCGACGATCCGGCGCGACGTGAGGCTCGGCGATGGCGCGGGAGGGTCCGGCGCGGGGCTCGGGCCGGAGGGTGCGGCCCGGGAGCTGCGCTACGCCACGTTCGAGGCGGTGCTCGGGGAGACGGGAGCGCGCGCGGTGCTGCTCGGCCACACGATGGAGGACCAAGCCGAAACGGTGCTGCTCGGCCTCGCCCGGGGCGCCGGGACCCGGACGATCTCGGGCATCCCACCCATCCGCGGGCAGTTCTGGCGCCCGCTCCTTGGCGTGCGCCGAACCGAGACCGCCGCGACGTGCGCGGAACTGGGGTTGCCGGTCTGGCAGGATCCGGCGAACGCTCCCGACGGGCCGTGGCTCACCGCGCGGGGAACGCCGCTGCCGCGGGCCGCGCTACGGCACTCGGTGCTGCCCGAGCTCGCCCTCGCGTTGGGGCAGGACCCGGTGCCGGCGCTCGCGCGCACCGCCGATCTCGCCCGCAGCGACGCCGACTTCCTCGACGCGGCTGCCCGCGAGCACTTCCTGCTCATCGACGGGGCGCGCCCCGGGGGAACCGCGCCTTCCGGCGCCACCACCCTCGCCGTGGACGGCGCCACGGCCCTGCCCGACCCGCTTCGGTGGCGCCTGCTGCGGGAATTCCTCCTCCGCGGGGGCGCTCCCGAGGGGCAGGTCTCGATGCGCCATATCCATTCCGTTGATACGTTGCTCACGAACTGGCGCGGGCAACGCGGTGTGAGCGTGCCCGGGGGCCTCCGGGTGGTCCGCTCCTATGGCAGGCTTTATATCGTCACCCCACCGAACCTGGAGCGTATGTGAGTACCAACCTCAGCGAGGACCTGAAGGAAGTCCTCCTGACCGAAGAGCAGATCCACACCCGCCTACAGGAGATGGCAGCCGAGATCGACGAGGACTACCGCGGCAAGCACGTCCTGCTCGTGGGAGTCCTCAAAGGGGCCGTGATGGTGATGGCCGACCTCTCCCGCCTCCTGCACACCGAGATCCAGATGGACTGGATGGCGGTCTCCTCCTACGGGTCGGGAACGAAGTCCTCCGGCGTGGTCCGTATCCTCAAGGACCTCGACACGGACCTGCTCGGCAAGCACGTGCTCATCGTCGAAGACATCATCGACTCGGGCCTCACCCTTTCCTGGCTCGCTTCCAACCTCCGATCGCGGGGAGCGGAGTCGCTCGAGATCGCCGCGCTTTTCCGCAAACCGGATTCGGTGAAGGTCGACGTCGACGTCAAATACATCGGATTCGATATCCCCAGTGAATTTGTGGTGGGGTATGGGTTGGACTGGAACGAGCAGTATCGCAACCTGCGCTACCTCGCGACCCTCGCGCCGCACGTTTATAACGAATAGAACTCGCGGGGTTTCTCGTCCGCCGAACAAACTATGAACTACGCCACATCGCCTGCGCGCGCCCGAGGGGGAAAGTGCGATAATTTGCGCAAATTATCATGCCGGTGGTGAACACGTGCCACGTATGAGTTGATACTCGGATAGCGTCGGGCGGTAGGAATCAACAGCAGGAGGGACGGGGGCGACCCCAGCAAGACATAATGAACCCCAAGAAAATCCTTCGCGGCCCCTTCGTGTGGGTGCTGCTGTTCATGCTGCTCGTCTTCACTGCGACCCGGCTCATGTCCGGGGGTGGCCCGGTCGAGATCGACACCTCCGAGGGTATCGAACTGCTTCAGGGCGACACGGTCGAGCAAGCTGAGATCACCGACGGCTACCAGCGGGTCAACCTCACGCTCACCGAGGAGTACACGGGCGCGGACGGCGAGGACAAGGGCAAGCTCGTCCAGTTCTACTACGCCTCGCCGCAGGGCTCCGAGGTCGTTAAAGCGGTAGCTGACGCCGAGCCCGAAAAGGGATTCAACTCGGTCGTGCCGCAGACCCCGTGGTGGTCCTCGGTCCTGATGACGATGCTCTCCATCCTCCTGCTCGTCGGGGTGTTCTGGTTCCTGCTCTCGCGCATGCAAGGCGGCAACGCGCGGATGATGAACTTCGGGAAATCCAAGGCGAAGCAGGTCACCAAGGACACACCCACGGTGACGTTCGAGGACGTCGCGGGCGTCGATGAAGCGATCGAGGAGCTCGGGGAGATCAAGGAATTCCTCACCGAGCCCGCCCGGTTCCAGGCCGTCGGCGCCAAGGTTCCCAAGGGCGTGCTCCTCTACGGTCCCCCGGGAACGGGGAAGACCCTCCTCGCCCGGGCGGTAGCCGGGGAGGCGAAGGTCCCCTTCTACTCCATCTCCGGTTCGGACTTCGTGGAAATGTTCGTCGGGGTGGGTGCCTCCCGGGTCCGTGACCTGTTCGAACAAGCCAAAGCCAATTCCCCGGCGATCATCTTCGTCGACGAGATCGACGCCGTCGGGCGCCACCGTGGAGCAGGCCTGGGCGGCGGGCACGACGAACGCGAGCAGACGCTCAACCAGATGCTCGTGGAGATGGACGGGTTCGACGCGACGACGAACGTCATCATGATCGCCGCGACCAACCGCCCCGATATCCTCGACCCCGCGCTGCTGCGTCCGGGGCGCTTCGACCGCCAGGTCGCCGTCGAGGCGGCCGACCTGCGGGGGCGGGAAGCGATCCTCAAGGTCCACGCCAAGGGCAAGCCGATGGCCGACGACGTCGACCTGAACATGGTCGCCAAACGCACCCCCGGCTTCACCGGCGCCGACCTCGCCAACGTCCTCAACGAGGCCGCGATCCTCACCGCCCGGCTCGGAAACCAGGTCATCACCAACCACGCCCTCGATGAAGCGATCGACCGGGTCATCGCCGGACCGCAGAAGAAGACCCGGGTGATGAACGACAAGGAACGCACGATCACCGCCTACCACGAGGGCGGGCACGCGCTCGTCGCGGCAGCGCTGCGCTACACCGACCCGGTGACGAAGGTGACGATCCTGCCGCGGGGGAGGGCGCTGGGCTACACCATGGTCATGCCCGCGGAGGATAAGTACTCCATCACCCGCAACGAACTCCTCGACCAACTCGCCTACGCGATGGGCGGGCGGGTCGCCGAGGAGCTGGTGTTCCACGACCCCACCACCGGCGCCTCCAACGACATCGAGAAGGCGACCTCCACGGCCCGGAAGATGGTCAAGGAGTACGGGATGAGCGAACGGGTGGGGGCCCTGCGGCTCGGGCAGGCTGACGGGGAAGTCTTCCTCGGCCGGGACATGGGCCACGAACGGGAGTACTCCGAGGAAGTCGCCGGCCTCGTCGACGAAGAGGTGCGCCGCCTCATCGAGTCCGCGCACGACGAAGCGTGGGAGATCCTCACCGAGTACCGGCAGGTCCTCGATGACCTCGCGACCGCGCTGCTGGAGCAGGAGACTCTGAACGAGGCGGAACTCGCCGAGGTGTTCAAACCCATCGTCAAACGCGAGCCGCGGCCCGTGTGGCTCTCCAGCCAGAGCCGAGCGGTCTCCGACATCCCACCGGTGAGTGTGCCCACCAGGGTGGACGTCCCCGCGGGGGAGGTCACCGTCACTCCCGAGCCCGGCCCCACCGATGTGCCGGACAACAACATCACCGATGCGCCCACCCCGCCGCACGCGGAGCCGCAAGATGAGTGAGCCGCTGCGAGACGTTCCCGAATACACGAACGCCCCTGAGTACGACGAGGAACGCGCAGCGGCAGCAATCCGGGAATTCCTCATCGCCGTCGGGGAGGATCCCGATCGGCCCGGGCTGCAGGAGACCCCCGCCCGCGTCGCGCGGGCGTACCGGGAGGTGTTCTCGGGGATCCGCCGTGATCCGGCCGCAGTTCTCGAGAAGTTCTTCCAGATCGGCCACGAGGAGCTCGTGCTCGTCAAGGACATCGAGATCCAATCCACCTGCGAGCACCACCTGTTGCCGTTCCACGGGGTCGCCCACGTCGCCTACATCCCCGATAAGCAAGGCCGCGTGACCGGCCTGAGCAAGATCGCCCGGCTCGTGGACGTGTTCGCGCGCCGCCCCCAGGTGCAGGAGCGTCTCACCGGCCAGGTCGCTGACTCCCTCGTCACCTACCTCGACGCCCAGGGGGTGCTCGTCGTCGTCGATTGCGTACATATGTGCATGTCGATCCGCGGTGTTCGCAAACCCGGGGCGCGAACCGTCACCTCCGCGGTGCGCGGCCAGATGCGCGACGCGGCCACGCGCGCCGAGGTGATGAGCCTCATCGACATGAAATCCGGCTAAGGATGGCCGCGGTGCAGCACACCCGAACGCAGGTGATGGGGGTCGTCAACGTCACCCCCGATTCCTTCTCCGACGGCGGGCAGTGGTTCGACGACGTCGCTGCCGTCACCCGCGGAAACCACCTCCTCGCCGGCGGCGCGGACCTGCTCGACATCGGCGGGGAATCCACGCGACCCGGCGCCACCCGGGTCGCGCCCGAGGAGGAGCTGCGCCGGGTCCTACCCGTCCTTATCGGGCTTGCCGACGCCGGAGCTCCCCTGAGCGTGGATACGATGCGTGCCGAAGTGGCCGGCCGGGCCCTCGAGGCGGGCGCGAGCATCATTAACGACGTTTCCGGGGGTAAGGCCGACCCCGCGATGGCCCCCCTCATCGCTGAACGCGGTTGCCCCTACATCCTCTCCCACTGGCGCGGCCCCTCCCACGTGATGAACACGCTCGCGCACTACGATGACGTCGTCACCGAGGTCATTGAGGAGGTGTTGGCGCAGGTGGACGCCGTCGTGTCCGCGGGGGTGGACCCCGAGCAGATCATCATCGATCCCGGCCTGGGCTTCGCGAAGGATGGCGCGGCCAACTGGGAACTCATCGCCCACCTCGATCGCCTCATGGGGCAGGGGTACCCCGTTCTCATCGGGGCCTCACGCAAGCGTTTCCTCGGCGAACTTCGCCAGCGACGCGGGGTCGACGCCGGGCCGAACTGCCGGGACCAGGCCACCGCCGCGGTCACCGCGATCGCTGCACACCAGGGGGTGTGGGGCGTGCGCGTGCACGAAGTTTCTGCCTCGGTGGATGCTATTTCGGTGGCAGAGGCGATCAGGATGGCGAAGAATGGCTGAACGAGGAGGGCCCATGGGCAACTACGATGAAATCCGGCTGATCGGAATCGGCGGGTACGGGTATCACGGTGTTCTCGCCAGCGAGCGCGAGGAGGGGCAGCCGTTCCACGCGGACCTCGTGCTCCACCTCGATACCGGGCAGGCCGCGGGCACCGACGAGCTCGGTCACACCGCTGATTACTCGGCCGTAGCGCGGGCAGTGGTCGAGGTGATCGAGGGGGAACCCGTCAATCTCATCGAGACCCTCGCCGCCCGGATCGCCGATGTCGCCCTGAGCTTCGGGGCCGCCAAGGTGGAGGTGACGGTGCACAAGCCCCAGGCTCCGCTCGGGGTGCCCTTCACCGACGTGCAGGTCCACGTGTCCCGAACCGCCCCGACGGGCGCGTCGGCCGCCCCCGCGGGCCCGGGCGTGGACTCGCTCGCGGCCCCGGCGCCTGCCGAGGAATCAGAACCGGCACCGGCGGAACCCGAACCGGCTCCGGCGGATCCCGGTGAGCCAGCCGTCATGCCGGTGCCGCCGGTCCTCCCGCCCTCCCCGCCGATCCCCGCGCCCACCCCGATGGCCGCGCCGGTCCCACCCCCCGCCGCCGTGGCGGTGCCGGACTTGCTCGCGGATAACGAGGGCGTCCCCGCCCGCGACGAGGGTGCGGCCGGGGCGGACCTGGAGACCGCCCCCGATTCCCCCGCGAAGGTGGTGCTCGGACTCGGCGGGAACCTCGGCGACGTGCGCGCAACCCTGCGCGAGGCGATCACGGACCTGGACGAGGCTCCCGGCATCGAGGTCACCGACGTCTCCGCGCTCGCGCGGACGGCAGCGGTCACCCACGGGGACGCCGTGGCCCAGAGTGACTACCTCAACGCCGTCGTCCTCGCCGAGACCACGTTGTCTCCCCGGGAACTGCTCGATGCGGTTCACAAGATCGAGGACGCCCACGGCCGGGTCCGGGTCGAGCGGTGGGGAGACCGCACCCTCGATATCGACCTCATCACCTTCGGCGATGTGCTCTCCAACGAACCCGAACTCACGCTGCCGCACCCGCGGGCGGCGAACCGGGCCTTCGTGCTCGTTCCCTGGGCGCAGGTGGAACCGGACGCCGTCCTCCCCGGCGAGGACGGCGGGCAGGTAGCCGAGCTCGCCGAAGCCGCCCCCGATCGGCCCGGGGTGCGCTGGCTCGCGCTGGATTGGCTCGAAGAGCGAGAAGAGCCGGCTGCGGCCGCCCCGCGAGTGCCGGCGCCGAAGCAACCGGTCCCCGAATCGGAACCCGCCGTGGGCGAAGACGCGCCTGCCACCCCGGGACCATCCCCGGACCCGCGCCCCGAAGGGGAACCTCCCGCGGTCGCCGATTGGCTCGCCTCCGAGCCCGCGGGCGAGCCGGAGTACGAAAGCGACGTGCAGCCCGCCCTTCCCGTGACGCCCCCACCCACGCCGAGCGCAACCGCGCCCGCACCGGAGGCTGCGGAGGACAGCGCCCAGCAGGAGGCCGCGCCCGCCGAGGAAGAGGGACCGGAGGAGGCCGGCGCGATCGACTGGCTGCGCGAAGAGGCGGCCTCGCCCCCACCCTCGGGCACGCCACCGTGGTCGAAGGTACGCCGGGAAGAATGACCCATATCGGTTGGAAACTGCTGCTCGGCCTCTACCTCGTCGTCGGGGGCGTGGCAACAGTGGTCTTGCGTTGGCTCCAACTGCGGGGCACCGATCCCTTCGCGGTGCCGCTATCGGTCACGATCGTCCTCGCCCTCATCGCGGCAAGCGTCCTGTTCCTCGGTGTCCGCGTGCGGCGTTGGGTGCAAAAGGGAGAGGAGTTCGACGCGATCGGCGCGACCCGCACCCTCGCCCTCGGGCAGGCGGCCGCCCTCGTCGGCGCGATGCAAGCAGGCTATTTCACCGCGCAGATCATCACGGTGTTCGAGGCCCTCCCCGCGCCGGATGCCCAGTCTGTTACCGTTTCAGCAATAGGAGCATTGGTCGCGGCGGCCGCGCTCATCGCCGCTGGTCTCATCGCCCAATGGTGCTGCCGGATCCCGCCCGACGACGATGACTCGCCGAACTCCGCACCAACTGGATAACCCGATGCCTGACTCACCTTTCGATATCGACGGCGCCACGTGGCAACCGGTATCGCGAAAACTTATCCACGTGCGCACGTGGATCGTCGCCATCAGCCTCGGCCTGCCCACCCTCCTGGGCATCGCCCTCGCCGCGGGTGTGACGCCGTGGTTGTGGGTCGCGCCGGCCCTCACCGCGCTTGCTCTCATCTGGGCCCTGTGGCTGATCCGCCGCCAGGTGCCCGCGATCGGCTACTGTGAACTCTCCGACGAACTCGCCGTCCGCCGGGGAATCATGTTCAAATCGCTCACGCTCGTGCCCTACGGGCGGATGCAGTACATAGAAGTGGATTCCGGGCCGCTCGCGCGGAAATACGGCATCGCCACGGTCACCCTCCACACCGCCTCGGCCTCCTCCGACGCGCAGATCCCCGGCCTCCCCGAAGCGGAGGCCACGCGGCTCCGGGACCGGCTCTCGAAGCGGTCGGAAAGCATGCTGGCCGGGCTGTGACGGAGCCGGCCATGACTACCCCGCCCCGGGAGGAGGCCCGGCGGGTCTCCCCCATCACACCCGTGCTCAACGCATGGAAGGTGGCGACGGCGCTCGTCGCCTTCGCCGTCTGGCAGGGCCGGGACATCGTCATGGAAGAGAACCTTCCCCTGCTGACCGTCGGCATGATCTTCCTAGGGGTCGTGTTCCTCTCCGCCCTCGTGAGCCTCACCTACAACTACTTCGCCTGGCGGCGCCTCAGCTACGGTTTCGACGCCGAATCCATCTACGTCCACAGCGGAATCCTCTTCCGATCCCAGCGCCACGTTCGCCTCGATCGGATCCAATCGGTCGACCTCAACCGGCCCCTGCTCGCCCGGGTGTTCGGCTTCGTGAGCCTGCAGGTCACCTCCGCCGGTTCCGGGCAGGACAACCTCGTCATCGCGTACGTGCGCGACGACGAGGCGGGGCGGCTGCGCAACGAGATCCTCGCCCGGGCGGCCGGGCTCGGCTCCGGGGAGGAACAGGCCCCCGCCCCGGAGGCGCCCGAGCGGGAGCTCCTGCGGATCACCCCGGGCCGGATCGCCGGCTCCCTCATCCGTTCCCTGTGGTTCCTGTTCGGGATCGCGTTGACGGTCGGTCTCATCGCTGCGGCGATCATCACCGGCGAACCATCCATCGTCGTCCCGATCCTGCTTCCGATCCTCGCGCAAGTGACGTTCTGGTGGCAGCACCTGAACCAACAGTTCGATTTCGCCGTCGCGACGAGCCCGGACGGGATCCGGCTCCGTTACGGGCTCCTATCCACGACCGCGCGAACCGTCCCCCCGGGGAGGGTGCAGGCACTCCAGTTCACCCAGCCGATTTTGTGGCGGCGAAAGAATTGGTGGCGCATCACGCTCACCGTCGCGGGAGAGGGCGCAAGCATGGAAGGGGGCGAACCCACGCTGTACCCGGTGGCGACCCAGGAGGAGGCTGCCCACCTCCTGTCCCTCATCCTCCCCGACCTCGGCGTGGACGACCCCCTCGACCTCATCGACGTCTCGCTGCGCGGGCGCGGGCGCGCGGGCGGGTTCGTCACGAGTCCCCAGCGCGCCCGGTGGATCGACCCGCTCGTGTGGCGGCGCACCGGATACACCGCCACCTCCGCGGCGACGATCATCCGCCGCGGGCGCCTCACCCGCCGCTCGGTCATCGTGCCCAACGCGAGGATCCAATCGCTCGGGGCGGCCCAGGGCCCGATCGAGCGGGCCCTGGGCCTCGCAAACGTCGCCGTGCACACGACCCCGGGAAGCATCACGCCGGTCGTTCCCCACCTCGACCTCGTCGATGCGCGCAGATTCATCCACGCCGCCTCGAAGCGTGCTCGGGCATCGCGGCGCAGCGCGGGCCCGGAGCGATGGATGGAACCGCCCGCCCCGCCCGCCGCTGCGCCCCCGCCGCCCGCGGACGTGGCGGAACCCCGCGGCGATTCCTAAGCGGTATCCTTGACCGCGATCAACGACTCAACAAGGTGGAATGAGAAGTGAGCCCACTAGCGAACCGGCCCGGACGCCTGAAGATCGGTGTCGTGGGCGCCGGGCGGGTCGGCGCCGTCCTCGCCCACGCGCTGCGCGGCTGCGGGCACGAGGTCGCGGCGGTGTCCGGGGCGAGCGCGGAATCGCGCGAACGCATCGAGGTGCTGCTGCCCGGGGTGCCGATCGTCGATCCCGACGAGGTGCCGACGGGCACTGACCTGGTGTTGCTCACCGTGCCCGACGACGTGCTGGCCGAGGTCGTTGCCGGGTTTGCGAAGCTGGGCTTGTTTTCCCCCGGCCAGATCGTCGTCCACACCGCGGGGCGCTACGGAACGGACGTTCTTGCCCCGGCGACCGAGCAGGGCGCGATTCCTATCGCCATCCACCCGGCGATGACCTTCACCGGCACATCCGTGGACCTGGGCCGGCTGGAGGGCGCGCCCTTCGCGATCACCGCGGGGCCGGCGGTGCTCCCGATCGGGCAAGCTCTCGTGGTGGAAATGGGCGGCGAGCCGATCGTCCTCCCGGGCGAGGCGCACGAGGTGTACCACGCCGCCCTCGCCCACGGGGCGAACCACCTCGTCACCCTGGTGTCGCAGGCCCGCCGGATCCTCGAGCGGGCCGGGGTGGAAGAAACCGGGAAGCTCTTCGCCCCCCTCCTCGGCGCGGCATTGGAAGGGGCGCTGGTATCGGGTGACTATGCGCTCACCGGACCGATCCGGCGCGGAGACGTCGGCACGATCGCCGCCCACGTCGAGGCCCTCGCCCGCACCAACCCCGAG
>DATGUB010000097.1:0-3510 GCA_035301585.1 Beutenbergiaceae bacterium
GGAAACTGGCGAGGAGTTCCTCATCGCCTCGGCAACGCAGATCGATGCGAACCAGTTCTCCCGGGTAGTCGATCAGTGGGCGGTGATGGCGGATCCGGAAGCCGCAGACCGTGGGTGGCGGGAGGCGAGCTCCAAGGAGGAAGTCTTCCTTTCGCCCACGATGGATGGCTATCTCCTCAGCGGTTGGCTCTCGACCGTCAACGGCGCGATCGTGGAGGAGGCGCTCAACTCCCACATGGGCCGAAAGAGCGCCGACGATCTGCGTTCTCCCAAGCAGCGCCGCGCCGCCGCTCTCGTCTCCCTTGCTCGGCTGTCGCTGGATTCGGGGGCGAAGTTGCCCTCGGCCCGGATCCGGCCCCACCTCACCGTGACGATGGATTACGAGACGATCGAGGCACTCGCGGAGGCGACCGTGCCGGCGGTGCAATTCGAATCCCACCCGCTCATCCCTGACTTCATGCTTGCCCCTTCCACCGGGAACGGCACCCACGCACCCTACTCCTCCGACTGGATGAAGACGTGGCAACCGGGTGACGACCACGCCATTAACTCCGGGCTCGATTACGAGCGCCTCGAAGGGGTCCGGCCCGCCACCATCGGCGACGAAACCCCGCTCCCGCCGGCCGTTCTCGCCCGGTTGACGTGCGAATCGATGCTCGCGCGGGTCGTGTTCGGTCCGGAAGGCACCGTTCTGGACTCCGGGCGCGAGGAACGCATCTTTCCCGCCCACCAAGTCCGCGCGATCATCGCGCGCGACCGACATTGTCAGTATCCGGGCTGCGACGCCCCGCCGGGTTTCGGCGAGATCCACCACAGCGCCGAGTGGTTCAAACACAACGGCTCCACTCACGTGGATCTGGGGATCCTGCTCTGTTGGCACCATCATGCCCGCGTCCACGAACGTGCGATCACGATCCTTCGGGTGTCCGGGGAATGGCTCTTCATTGACCGCACCGGCCGAACGATCAAGCCGCCCGACCATGCAGCACTGATGCCGCCCGAACCCGACCCGCCGCCGTTCTAGCCGATGCCTCGCGCTCGGCGGCTGCCCGCGCCACTGCCCGCGCGGCGCCGCGGGCCTCGCCGAGCAGTTAGAGTTACCGGCGAATAGACTTTGCGGCGCGGCGACGTGCGCCAACGCCAGCACACCGACGGCGGCGCTCGCACATAACCACCAACGTGACAGACGGGAGCAGAGAATGCACGATGAGAAGACCCCCACGTGGAGCGTGGTCCTCTGCGACTCCCTGGAAAAGGTTTTTGCCGACACCCCGCCCCGGCCGATGAACACCGAGATCCCGGTTCCGATCATCGCGGGGGAGGAAGCGAGCCTTCAGATCGCCTTCCGGCCGCCCGTGCCAAGCCATCCGATCGAGGTGCCCGGGGCTCGGATCACCGTGGCGCCGGTTTCCGGACTCGAGGTGACGATCTCGCAGGTGGAGCTCGTCCCCGTCACCCTGCCCAGCCCCGACACCGCCGATGAACACTACCTGCGCACGACCCCCGGTCTGTACCCGGATCTGCTTCGGCCCGCCGCCCTCGACACCCACGCGCACACGCGCGAACTGCGCCCCGTACCCGGGCAATGGCGCTCGGCGTGGATCAGCCTCCGCGCGATCGGCCCCGTTCAGGCGAGCGACATCACCCTCGAGGTCGAGGCGAACGGCGGCGAGCACCTCGCGTCCTTCTCCGTGCCGCTCGAGGTGTACAGCGAGGAACTCCCCGAGCTGCCGATCCCGCACACGCACTGGTTCCATGCTGATGGCCTCGCGCACTACTACGGCGACGAGGTCTGGAGCGAGGGCCACTGGCAGAGCATCGATGCCTTCCTCGGCGCCGCGCGGGACCTCGGCGCGAACATGATCCTCACCCCGGTGTGGACCCCACCCCTCGACACCGCGATCGGCAGCTACCGCCTCCCCACCCAGCTCGTGTCGATCACCCAAGACAGTGGCGCATATGCCTTCGATTGGTCACGGCTGCACCGATGGCTCGACCTCATCGAGAAGCACAGTTTCACCTACATAGAAATCCCCCACCTATTCACCCAGTGGGGCGCCAAACACGCGCCCGCCTTCTATCTCTCCTCCGACGCCGGCGGCTCCAGCCCGCACTTCGGCTGGCACACGCCCGCAACCGACCCCGCCTACCGCGCGTTCCTCGAACAGCTCCTCCCCGCCCTCCAACGCGAACTCTCCCACCGGTGGGATCTGGACCGCGTCTACTTCCACATCTCCGATGAACCCGTGCCCGCCGACCTCGCCCACTACCGCGCCGCTCACGGGCAGGTCGCGGACCTCCTCGCGGGCCGGAACCTCATCGACGCGATCAGCGATATCGAGCTCCGCGACGACGATCTCGTGCAGACCCCGGTCGTCGCCACTGACCATGCCGACGCGTTCCAACGCGCGGGTATTGCGATGTGGCTGTACTACTGCGTCGGGCAGGAGCGGGACGTCGCCAACCGCTTCATCGCCCTGCCCTCCGCCCGCAACCGGGTCATCGGCGCGCAACTCTACGAGACCGGCGCCCGGGGCTTTCTGCACTGGGGTTTCAACTTCTACAACACGTACCACTCCACCGCGCCGCTCGACCCGTTCACCGATACGTGCGCCGGCGGCGGCTTCTTCGGCGGGGATCCCTTCGCCGTCTATCCCGGCGAAGGCCGCCAGCCGCTTCGCTCCATCCGGTTCGAGGTGTTCCGGGAGGCGATCACCGACCTCAGACTCATGTACGCGCTCGAGCGCCGCGCCGGCCGCGAACGCGTGCTCCCGCTCATCGATCAAGACGGGGAGCTGCGGCTCGAGGCGTTCACCTACGACCTGGACCATTACCGCCGCGTCGCCGTCGAACTCATCCGCGCGCTCAAGGAGAACCGATCCACTCCATCGACGCCGATCGATTCGTGAGAAACTGACGCCATGTGTGGCCGCTATGCCTCCTTCCGAAAAGCTCAGCAGATCGCCGATGAGTTCGACGTCGTCACGCTCTCCCAGGCGGCGCTCGACCTCGAGCCGAGCTGGAACATCCCACCGACGGCTCCGGTGCGGATCATCGTGGAACGCCCCGGCCCCGCTGAGGAACGTTCCGCTGGCGGCCAGGGGCGCGGCGACGTGCAGGGGCCGGTCCGCGCGATGCACTCGGCCCGGTGGGGATTGGTGCCGCCCTGGGCGGACTCCTTCTCGATGGGGGCGCGGATGTTCAACGCCCGCAGCGAGACGGCGGCGACGAAGCCGTCCTTCCGCAAGCCGTTCTCGACCTCAAGGTGCCTCGTCGTCGCCGATGGCTACTACGAGTGGCACACGAGCGAAACCGGCGAGAAGACCCCGTACTACATCTTCCCCACCCACGGGGAGTCCATCGCGTTCGCGGGGCTGTTCTCGTGGTGGCCGGACCCGGAGGAACCCGAGAATTCCCCGGACCGGTGGGTGCTCACGACCACGATCCTCACCGCCGCCGCCCGCGACGGGTTAGAGGAGATCCACGAGCGCGAACCCGTCATGCTCACCC
>DATGUB010000098.1:0-4063 GCA_035301585.1 Beutenbergiaceae bacterium
GGCGGGCATGACCAAGATGCTCAGTTATCTGCCCTTCATGACGGCGGTCATCGCCGCCGTCGTTCCACTCGCCGCGGCGCTGTATCTGCTGACGACGACCTCGTGGACGCTCGGGGAACGCCTCGTGCTCAACCGCAAATACCTGCCGGCGACCTGACAGGCGTGCTCCTGCGGAACCGCTAGCTCACCCACAGGTAAGGTGCCGCGCCCTGAGCCTTGCCCGCGGCCGCCCGGCCAGCGAGTTCGAGTGCCCCATCCAACGAGGTTCCGCGAGCGGGTCGAAGCTCCGCGTCCGGCCGCAGCCCGGCGAGTTCGGAACGAATCTGGTGCAGGAATCGTTCTGAACGTGCGAGCCCACCGGCCGCGCTCAGCACCGGCGGAACTCCCCCTTGCGCCGCCGCGCTGAGACTCGCGGCGGCGTGGGCGGCGGCGCGGGTGAGGATCGCTCGCGCGGCCCGGTCGTCGTCGGCGAGTTCCACTACGTCGGCGGCGAAGGAGGCGAGCACGCCGGCGCGGTCGGGTTGGGTGTAGAACTGCGCGGGCCACTGGAGCGGTTCGCCGAATCGCGCCGTTGCCGCGTATAGCAGCGCAGCACCGGCCGGATCGGTCCCGTCGTGCGCCGCCAGCGCGCGGTTGAGGCCGCGCATTCCGATCCACGCCCCGCCGCCGCGATCGCCGAGCAGGTGCCCCCAGCCATCGACCCGCCGCCAGGCGTCCTCGCCGTCCCACCCGATCGCGATCGCCCCGGTGCCAAGCGAGATGACCGCCCCAGGGACTCCGCCAAGGGCCCCGAGGTGGGCGGTGACGGCGTCGATCGCAGCAGCCACCGGTGCGTTGACGGCCCGGGCCAGACGGCGGACGGCGCCATCAGGGTCACGAACGAGGGTGGCGAGCCCCGTCGCGCCGATACCTACTGCCGAGATCTGCGGATACAGCGAAGGCCACCGCCGCTCGGCAAGGGAGAGGAGGTCGCGGGCAACGACTTCCGCCGACCCTCCCTCAGCGGTGACGGCCACCCGCGGGCCCCGCAGCTCGAGACGTTCGGAACCGGTCGCGAGCGCGACCCGGCTGCCGGAGCCACCGATATCGATTCCCAGGAGCATCTGCTCACCCTATTACGTAGGAGCGCCGGCGTTACTTGTTCATGCCGGCGGTCAGCCCCGAAACGATCTGCTTCGTCGCGATGAGGAACAGGATGACCAGAGGGATCGTCGCGAGCGTCAGCCCCGCGAAGAGCGTGGCCCAGTCCGTTTGGTACTCACCGAAGAACCGGGTGATTCCCACGGGGAGCGTGTATGCGCTCCTAGCGCGCATGAGGATGAGTGGATAGAAGAAGTCGTTCCACACCGGCACGAACCGGAAAACGATCACCGTCGCGATCGCCGGTCGAACGAGGGGAAGATGCAGGCGCAGGAAAGTAGTGAGGGGACCGGCCCCGTCGAGTTTGGCCGCTTCGTCGAGTTCGATGGGCAGCTGGCGAAAGAACGCGGAGAGCACGAACGTGGAAAACGGGATCCCTAATGCCGCGTACACGAGGATGAGGCTGAGACGGCTCGAGGTCATTCCCACCGAATCGAGGAGGAAGAACAGGGGGAGGATCGCGAGGTAGACCGGCAACATGAGTCCGGAGAGGAATACACCCTCGAGGACGGAGAACAGCCGGGAATCAGTGCGGGCGAACGCGTACGCCGCGAGGAGCGAGACCGCTGTGGAAAGGAGGACGGCCGAGACGGTGACGAACACCGAGTTGAAGAAGTACACGTCGAACGACGCGGTGATCCACGCCTTCTGATAGCTCACCAGCGTTGGTCGCGTGGGCAACCCCAGCGGCTCGGCGGCCATGTCCTGGGTCGTGCGCAGCGAATTCGAGAGCATGAGGACCAGCGGCGCCAGCGACACCAGCGCATACAGCCACAAGAAACCGCCAGTGAATATCCGGGAGATCGGCATCCGCCGAGAGGGCGCCCGGGCAGGGGCCGTGGTCGTCGCGGTGACGGCAGCCATGTCAGTACAGCCTCCGTTCCGCGCGGCGCAGTGTCGCGGTGATCGCGACCGCCACGCCGAAGATGAACAGGAACAGCAGCGTCGCGATCGCCGAACTCGTGCCGATCGCGTTCGAGGCACCTGATTCGAAGGCGGTGCGATAGAACAGCAGGCTCATCACATCCGTCGCCCCAGCAGGGTTTCCTTGAGAACCACCGAGCGCGTAAGGAATCGGGAAGGATTCCATTGCGCCGATGAAGGTGAGCACGCTCACCGTCCCGATCGCTGGGATGAGCTGGGGCAGCGTGACGTGAAAGAAGCGCTGCCACGCGTTCGCCCCATCGAGGGATGAGGCCTCGTCGAGTTCGGCGGGCAGCCCGCCCAGGGCCGCCCCGTAGAGCAGTACCGGGAAACCGATCCACTGCCACGCCGTCACGAACACGACGACCCAGATCGCCGTCTGCGGGTTACCGAGCCACGGCTGGGCGAACTGCCCGAGCCCGACCGCTTTCAGGAGTGCGTTCACGGGCCCGAACAGCGGTGAAAGCATGAGCGACCAGAGGTATCCGATGACCAACGGGGACACGAGGTAGGGCAGCGTGTACGCCGTCTGGAAGAACGCGCGGAACCGTTTCAACCGCTGCAACAGACTTGCTAGGGCGAGCCCCACCGTGTTCTGAAAAACCATCGCGCCCAGGAACAACAGCAGGTTGTGACCGAAGGCATTGGGCAGCGCGTTCTTGTAGGGCAGCCGCGTGAACAGGTCCGAGTAGTTGCCGAGCCCGATGAACTCTCCGCGATTGATGCCGGTCCAGTCGAAGAACGAATAGCTCAGCGCCGTGAACATCGGGTAGGCGACGAATACGGCGAACAGCAGAAGCGACGGAAGGACGAACAACGCGCCGATCCTGCGGGGCAGGGTGATCCCGACCCGGGTTCGGCCGCGTTTGCGTTTCACGCCGGCGATCGTTGCCATGTGCCGTCCTTCCGTCGCTCCTATGGGTTATTCACCCGGGGTGAACCATTCGGAAACTCCGTCTTGGAGTGCCTCGGCCACCCCGTCGGGATCGGTATCGCCGAGGAACATCTTCTGCACCTCGGTGCCGAGGACCTCCGTGCCCATCGGCTCGCCGTAGCGGAAGTCGACGAGAAGCAGGTACGGCGCGATCGGGTTCGCCTCGTAGTTGCTCCAGGCTTCGCTCATGATCTCGTCTTCGTAGGTCACGCCTGGGATGGGGGAGAACTGATTGAGTTCGTCGGCAACGAGTTGGCCGAATTCGGGTGAGGCGAGCCAGTTCAACAGCGTGAACGCCTCCTCCTTGTGCTCCGTCTTGGAGTTGATCGCGAAGTTGCCGTCGGCGTAGGCAGGTGCGACGGGGGCATCGATCTTCGCTTCCGGAGGCAGAGGGACGAGGTAGGAACCGAAGTCCATGTCCGGGGCCTGATCGCGGAACGTTGCGATTTCGAACGATCCGCCGGGGAACTGGGCCGCCTGGCCGGAGGTGAACTGGATCTGGCTGTCGGTGTAACTCACGCCGACCGTATCCTCAACCATGTACTTCTCAAGGTCCTGCAGGATCTGCAGCGAGGCGATGTAGTCGGGGTCGGTGAAGTCGGTGTCCCCGGAGAGCACCTTGGCTTCGAAATCGTCCGCACCGTAGCGGGCCGAACCGAAGATGTCATGGACGATGGGCAGGATCCAATCGTCCTTCGCGCCGATGGCGAACGGGACGACGTCGGTTTCCAACAGGGCATCCTGGACGGCGATGAACTCGTCCCAGGTCGTGGGGACGCTCAGGTCGTTCTCGGCGAAGATCTCCTTGTTATAGAACACCTGAAGCGTCTGGGTCGCGAGCGGCACGGCGTAGGTCTGACCGTCCTCCTTGCTCTTCGCTCCGGCCATGATGCTCTCGGGGATCTCCTCAAGGCCATCCACCTCCTCGTCGATGGGCTCGAGCTGACCGGCCTCGATGTTCGGCTGGAGCTGGCCGTAGGCGCGAACCATCGGCACGTCGGGCCCATCCCCGCCGGCGAGGCCGGTCGTGAGGATCTGGTTGTATTCGGTGTTCTGGAACGCCTC
>DATGUB010000099.1:0-5681 GCA_035301585.1 Beutenbergiaceae bacterium
TCATTGCTCGCGAAGCACGTATCCCACCCCGCGTTTGGTGTGGATGAGCCGGGGGGAGTCGGGAGCGAACGGAGCATCAACCTTGCGGCGCAGGTAGGAGATGTACGATTCCACGATCGCGCCGTCCCCACCCCAGTCGTACTCCCAGACGTGGTCGAGGATCTGCGCCTTGGAAAGTACCCGACCGGCATTGAGCATGAGGTAGCGCAGCAGGGCGAACTCGGTGGGGGAGAGCTCGATGAGCTCACCCCCACGGCGAACCTCGTGGGCGTCGTCATCGAGGCTCAGGTCAGCCACGCGCAGGATGGAATCCTCGTCGCTGCCCCCGCTCGCCCGGCGCAGCACCGCGCGGATGCGGGCGATGACCTCGTCGAGGCTGAAGGGTTTGGTGACGTAGTCGTCGCCGCCCACCGTGAGCCCGGCGATCTTGTCGGCGGTGTCATCGCGCGCGGTGAGGAATAGCACGGGGATGTGTTTCCCCTGCTCGCGCAAGCGCCGAGTGACGCTGAAGCCGTCGAGGTCCGGCAGCATCACGTCGAGCACGATGAGGTCGGGGGAGATCTCCATGGCGCGGCGCAGCGCACTCTGGCCATCGCCCACCGTCTCTACCTCGAAGCCGTTGAACCGCAGGGACGCGGCGAGCAGTTCACGGATGTTCGGTTCATCGTCAACAACGAGAAGTCTTGCCTCACTCATACCTGTAGTGTGCGCGCCTTGGCTGTGAGTTTCCTGAGAATTCGGTGAAGATGTCGTCGCGATTCCTCACCCACGCTCCCGCGCCGACGGTTCACAAGTATCGCGTCGGGTCGAAACTTGCCAGATCGATGATGCGCACCCGGGGCAGGGGCGCATTGAACGCGCGCACGTCGTCCTCCAGGTCGTACATCCGAAGCCCCTGCTCGGCGAGTTCGGAAAGCTTCGCGGAAACGAACTCTCGGAAGCACAACACTCCGACCCGCCGATCCGTGCCGAGGAGCGCCTCGACCTGATCCACGAAATCGCCATCGTGGCTCGCGAGCAGGATATCGCCGGGCCGCCCATCGAGAGCTTCGAGGGTCTTCTGGATCCCGACGTCGACGACGGGGACGTCCTTCGGCCCCGAGAGCGGGATCGGGTGGTAGTCGAGCGCGAGCAGCGCCTGGACGAACGACATCGGCATCTGCCCGGTGGACGCGTTCAGGAAGAACAGCGCTCGAACGTCCTGATTCCACAGGCGGGCAGCAAATTCAGTAATGCGATCCCACCGAGGCCGCTCGTCCGGACTCGGCCGGTGGCCGAGCACGCTGAGCCCGAGCGTGGCGTCGATATTCTCGCCGTCAACTAATACATACGTAGGGCGAACCATGACTCAACAGTAGTGCGCTCGCGCCCGCAATGGCGCCGCTTGGGGATTTTTCAGGTTCGTGAAGTATCGTGCCTACGTGCCTATCTCGATCATCCAACTTGATTCCCGCGTTCCCGCGGGACAGTTCGCCGCCCTCCTGCCAGATGCGCGCCTCGTCCGCTACGACGAGGGGCAGCCGCTGCCGGACCTCGCCGACGTCGAGGCCCTCGTCGTCTTGGGCGGGCGGCAGAACGCCTACGATCCCGACCTCGCGCCCGTCGCCGAACTGCTGAGGTCGGCGACGACGGCGCACGTGCCCACCGTGGGTATCTGCCTCGGGGCGCAACTCCTCGCGGTCTGCCATGGTGGCAGGGTGGAGGTGAGCGCACCGGCGGGCCCGGAGCGCGGCATTATTACGGTACGCACGCGCCCGGGCGCGGAACACGACCCGGTGCTGGGCGCCGTAGTCGAAGAATTCGGCCGCGACTTCTGCACGGTCAGCATGCACGACGACGCGGTCACCAACCTGCCGGCGGGGGCGACCTGGCTCGCCGCCTCCCAGCAATACCCGTACCAGGCATTCCGGCTCGGCAGTGCGCTGGGGGTGCAATTCCATCCCGAGGCCGACGCCGGGACCTACTCCGAGTGGCTCCACCGCGAAGACGGGGTCGACCTCGAGGCAGGCCGAGCGCAGTGGGAGGAGCACTCTGAACAGCTCACCGGCCTCGCCCGCGCCGTCGGCGGCGCGCTCGCCCGCGACTTGGCGCACGTCTCGGCCTAGAAGATCCAGTTGACGACCGGCGCGGTGGGCCAGGAGAGGGCCACCGCGAGGTCCGCTGCAGCGCGGGCGTCGTGAACGGTGCCCAGGCCGGCGTTGAGGGACTGCAGGAGACTGGCGCCGCCGAGGTAGCCGGCGGAAAGCTCCCGAATGTCGAGGCTGACAGCCGGCGGTCGATCTGTCGCGCCCACGTCCGGGTGCTCCCACGGCCTCCCCGCGATCCGCCAGCGACCCGTGTTTCCCGGAAGGAGCGGGTCGACGACCTCGACGACGACGTCGAGGGCGCTTGCCAGTTTCCGCGCCTGCAGCGCTCCGGGCAGATCGACGATGCGCAGCCAGGAATTATCCTGGATCCGCGCGGAGGCTTTGCGGATGTCGAGGAGAAGCTCCAGCAGCGGGTCGTCGAGTGCGAGCATCGGGGTGGTCACGTGCGTCATGAGGTCCAGGTCCAGCAGCACGCTCCACATCCGGTGCGTGGCAGCGGGGTCAAGGGCAGCGAAATCTAGAACTTGCACCGTGCCGTCGGGGCCCGTGGGCTGCCACGTGAGGGTGCGCCGGAAGGTCGCGTATCCCAATACCTGCTCACCGGCGGCGGCGAGGAGGATCCGCAGCGGTTCCTTGCCGGAGGTGAGCGCAGGGGTGAGCGTGGTCCGACTCGCCTTCAGGCCGGGGGTTTCCCAGGTTGCCCACCCGGGTCGGCCAAGCCCCACATCGCCGCTGCGCCGGTGGATATCAGAGATGAGTTCGCCGTGCTTTTCGGTTGAGAAGTCCGCGATGCGGATGCCGATGTCCTGCGAGCCGGGGACGGGGCGCAGCGCCGATCCGCGGGGGAGGTTGAGCTCGATGTGCCGCGCGGCCAGGCCGTATCCGAAGCGGCCATAGATCGCCGGTTCGGCGGCGACCAACCCCGATACCACTTCGCCCCGGTCCCGGCATTCCTGCAAGTGGTGCGTGATCATCGCGCGCAGCAGTCCGCGGCGGCGGTGCCCCGGGTGCACCCCCACCCAGGTGAGCCAGCCGCACCGGGTGTGGGCGCCCGGTACGGGGTAGCGGGTGAGGGAGTGCGTGCCGTGGATCGCGGCGAGCTCCTCGCCGTCGCGGATCCCCCACATGCGCTCCCACTCCAACGAGTCCGGGGAGGTGAGTAGGTCATCGAGGGAGCGTGGATCAGGAAATATCAGCGTGTCCAGCGCGGTCACTTCGCGCCGGTCATCTTCATCGAGCGCGGTGAAGGTGTACGGCGCGGGAGGGGAAGTAGGCATGGGAACGAGTCAACTCCTCTTCCGCGCCTGCGCGCAATCTTTTTCTGATCCGAGGTTTCCGATCCCACCGGGGCCCGTGCTGACCGGGTAGCATTTTCTTGGACCACCACTTTCCGCCCACGAGTTCGAGGTTGAGCCATGACTGACCGCACGCCCACCCCGATTGATGCCCTGGCTGAGGGGTTCGTCGCCGAAATGGCGGAGCTGGATCCGGAGATCGCGATCTACCTCGGCCTCGACGGCGACAAGTCGAAATTCGCTGACCTCTCGCCCCGGGGCCAAGAGGCAGAGCGGGAGCTGCTCTCGCGCACGCGCTCGGAGCTCGCCGGCCTCGAGCCAGCTGATGAAGTGGACTGGGTGACGAAGACCGACCTCCTCCGCGAACTCGACCTGGAGCTCGATTTCCTTGATGCCCGCGCCGCCGAGCGGGACCTGAACAACCTCGCGAGCCCCTCGCAGAACATCCGGATGAGCTTCGATATGTTGCCGAAAGAGTCGGCGCAGGACTGGGAAATCATCGCCGAACGGCTCGCGAACGTGCCCGCAGCGATGGACGGCTACGTCGAAACGCTTCGGGCGGGGATCGCGGCGGGAAACACCCCCGCTCGCCGGCAGGCACAGATCGTCGCGGAGACCTTGAGCGACTACCTGCAGGGAGAGGGGTACTTCGCCCGCCTCGCGGCCGATGCACCCTCCGATGTGGTATCCGGTTCCCTACGCGCCGCGCTCACCAACGGGGCGGAACGGGCGAAGGCCGCCTACGGTTACTTCGCAGAGTTCCTCACGATGGAGCTGCTCCCCGCCGCTACGGAGGAAGATGCCGTGGGCCGGGACTTGTACTCCCTGCACTCGCGCCGGTTCCTCGGGGCTGCCGTTGACCTGGACGAGACGTATGAATGGGGGTTGGCGGAGCTCGAGCGGATGCGCAACGAACAGGAGGCGGTCGCCGAGCAGATCCTGCCGGGGGCGACGGTGAGCGAAGCGATCGCGCACCTGGATTCCGACCCGGCGCGTAAACTCCACGGCACCGACGCCCTCCGGGAGTGGATGCAACAGACCTCCGATCAAGCGATCGCCGACCTGGGGCGCGAATATTTCGACATCGCCGATGCGTTGAAGAACCTCCACTGCATGATCGCGCCCACCACCTCGGGAGAGATCTACTACACCCCGCCGACGGACGACTTCTCCCGCCCGGGGCAGATGTGGTGGTCCGTACCCGAGGGCGTAACGGAATTCAGCACCTGGCGCGAGAAGACAACCGTGTACCACGAGGGCGTGCCCGGCCACCACCTGCAATTGGCCCAAGCGATCTACAACCGCGGCGAGCTCAACCTGTGGCGCCGAGCGGCCGGCACCTCCGGGCACGCGGAGGGCTGGGCGCTCTACGCCGAGCGTCTTATGCAAGAACTCGGCTACATGGACGATCCGGGCGACCTGCTGGGCCTCCTCGACGGCCAACGCATGCGCGCCGCGCGCGTCGTCCTCGATATCGGTGTGCACCTCGGCAAACCTAAACCTGCCGAGTTCGTGGACGGCGAGCGCTCTGGAACGTGGGACTACCCCTTCGCGCTGGAGTTCATGCGAGAGAACGTCAACATGGACGACGCGTTCGTACGTTTCGAGGTCAACCGCTACTTCGGCTGGCCGGGCCAGGCGCCCTCGTACAAGATCGGGCAGCGGATCTTCGAGGAACTCCGCGCCGAGGCCCAAGCCCGACCCGGCTTCGATTTCAAGAACTACCACATGAAGATCCTCAACATGGGCGGACTGGGCCTCGATACCCTCAAGGCGGCGATGGCGCGTTGAGGCGACCCCGCCTCAACCGATGACCCATTCGCCGGCGTTCGGAACGTTTCGCGCATTCACGCCTCCTGCCGGTATCCTGACAGCGGTACTCATCACTATCTGCAAGGGAAGAATCGTGCCCACCGGCAAGGTTAGGTTCTATGATGCGGGCCGCGGCTTCGGTTTCATCACCGACGACGACGGCCGCGACGTTTTCCTGCACGCCTCCGCGCTGCCCAGCGGAGTCGAGAATCCCCGCCCAGGAACACGCGTGGAGTTCTCCGTCGCGGATGGGCGCAAGGGTCCGCAGGCGCTCTCCGTTACTCTCCTTGAGCGAACCCCATCACTCGCCCGTTCGCAACGCAAGCCGGCGGCAGATATGGTGGGCATCGTAGAAGACCTCATTAAACTGCTCGACCAGGCAAGTAACCGGCTCCAAGCCGGGCGCTATCCGGAGCGTGCTGAGGCGAAAAAGATCGCCGCTGTAATGCGGGCCGTAGCCGACGAATTTGACGTATGACTTCCACCG
>DATGUB010000100.1:0-35373 GCA_035301585.1 Beutenbergiaceae bacterium
TCCGATTCCGCTCAACCCGACCCCCGGGTCCATCTGGACCGCGAGCGATCCGGAGGTGGAAGCAGAATTCGTCGCTAAGCTACGAGAAGCGGGGATCTCCACGACGGTACGTGACACCCGCGGAAGCGACATCGACGGAGCGTGCGGTCAACTCGCCGCGGAAACCACCGGAGCGTAGGAGCGATAATGGCGAAGATGTTCCCCCGAGTGAAGGTTACCCACACCGGCTACCACATGGACCAGGTGGAGGACTTCTTCGACGACGCCCGGGAGGATTACGAGGATGGCGGGCAGATGACCGCCGCGCAGGTCCGCGCCGCCGCGTTCGATCTCGTGCGGGGCGGCTACGATCCCAACGCCGTCGACGATGCCCTCGACCGCGTGGAGTCCGCCTTCGCCGCCCGGGAACGGGTAGCGTTCATCGAACAGCACGGGCAAGAGGAGTGGATGAAAGAGGTCGCGAGCAGGGCCACCGTGCTCTACCCCCGACTCACCCGCCCCGACGGGCTCCGCTTCCGACCACCCGGGCGCGGCAAAGGGTATGAACGCGGCGCGGTCGACGCGGTGATGGTGCGCCTCATCGACTTCTTCGACTCCGGGCGCCCGCTGTCGTCCCAGGACCTGCGCACGGTGACGTTTCCCGCCGCCCCCGCCGCTCGCGCCTACGGTGAGGGCCCGGTGGATGCGTTCATCGATCGCGCGATAGATATCTTGCTGGCCGTCGAATGAGCGCGACGCGTACCGCCGTGATCTTGGGCTCTACAGGCGCTGTCGGTACGTCGCAGGTGGCGCGGTTCTCCGCCGATCCAACCACCCAGGTCGTTGCGCTCGCCGCAGCGGGCAGGAATCTGCCCGCCCTCGCACGCCAAGCGGTCCAGCTCGGCGTATTCGGGCTGGCGGTGGGCGAGTCGGACCTCGCGGCGGTGAACCTCGCCCTCGACGAGGCGAACGAGGAAGCCGGCGCGGACGTGCGCCCGGAGATCCTCATCGGCGCCGACGTGACCACTCACGCTGCCGGGGCGGGGGTAGACGTCGTCGTCAACGCGATCAAAGGGATGGGTGGGATCGGCCCCAGTCTAGAAGGGCTGCGAACCGGGGCGCACGTGGAGGTGGCGAACACCGAGACCCTGCTCAGCGCCGCACTGCTCACGCCCGAAGTCCTCGCAGACGCGCCGGTCTCGCACCGGCTCTCGTTGCTCAGCCCCGACCTCGGCGGGCTCGGGCGTACCCTCGTCGAACACGACGAGGCGGTCGCCCGGGTCATCCTCACCGCACCCGCCCACCCCCGCCTGCCCGCCCGCCACGGTGCCCGGCCGCGCCGGGTGGACCAGATGACCGGCTTCGCCGCCGGGTTCGCCCTGCTGGAGGTGAGCGCGATCACCCAGGTGCCCATCGACGTCGTCACCCACACCGGTGGGGTCGGGGCGCTCGTAGAGCTCGAGGACGGGCGGACGGTCGCGCACCCGCGCGCCGGAGCGCCCGCCCCGTGGGAGCGGGCCACGTCGTGGTGGTTCGAACCCGCTCGGCTCCCCGCCGTCGACCTGTGCCGGGCAGCAGCGCGCGAAGGCGGCACGTACCCGATCGTCGCCTACTGCGCGAACGATGCGGCGGTGGCGGCGTTCCTCGACGGCGCGGCGGAACTGGACGAGATCGTCGACGTCGTCGCGCGTGTTCTCGACGCACACGAGCCGCCCGACACGCTCACGTTGGACGCCCTGCAGGGCGCGGCCGTGTGGGCGAAAAAACACGCCCGTGAGATCCTCACCGCCGGACGCTGACGTAGAGTTAGGTTCGTGAACTTCTGGGTTGGGGTCGGGGTCCTCGTTCTCGGGCTGATCGTCTCGATCGGCCTGCACGAACTCGGCCACCTGCTGCCCGCGAAACGGTTCGGGGTCTACGTGCCCCAATACTTCATCGGATTCGGCCCCACGCTGTGGTCGACCAAGCGCGGCGAGACAGAATACGGGGTGAAGCTCCTGCCGCTCGGCGGGTACGTGCGCCTCATCGGGATGTTCCCGCCGAAAGACCTCACCAAATCAGCCTCCCGGGGCCGCACCTGGTTCAGCAGAGTCGCCGACGACGCCCGCACCTACTCCCAGTCGGAGATCCCCGAGGGCAGCGAGCACCGCGCGTTCTACGCCCTATCGACGCCGAAGAAGCTCGCCGTGATGTTCGGCGGGCCCGTGGTCAACCTCATCCTCGCCGTCGTGCTGTTCGCGGTCGTGCTCACCGGGTTCGGTACGGCGACGGCGACGAACAAACTCGGCAGCGTCTCCGAATGCGTGCCCGAGGGGATGGCCGAATGCGCCGCGGACGACCCGGCCGCCCCCGCCGTGGCCGCGGGTTTCCAACCCGGTGACCGGGTGCTCGAATGGGGCGGGCAGAAGGTCTCCACGTGGGAGGAGGTCTCCAGCGCGATCCGCGCCGGCGGCGAGGCCCCGACGGAGGTCGTCATCGACCGCGGCGGTGAGCACCTCACCCTCACGGTCACCCCCACGATCGCTGCCCGCCCCGTCGTCGGGGAGGACGGGCAGGTGGAGCTCGATGCCGAGGGCGAGCCCGCGCTCGCGGACGCGCCGTACGTGGGGATCGGTGCGGCAGTGGAGCTCGTGCCCGCGCCGCTCGGCGAGGTGCCCGGGGTCGTCACCGACGTATTCACCGGCACGGTTCAGGTCGTTCTCAGCCTGCCCGCGCGCCTCGTGGCGATCGCGGACGCGGTCTTCACCGACGCCGAACGCGACCCCAGCGTCGTCGGACTCGTCGGCGTGGGTCGCTTCGCCGGCGAGATCGCCTCGCTGCCCGCCGCGGAGTACGGCCTGAAAGAGCGCACCGCCGACATGCTCTCCCTCTTGGGCTCACTCAACATGGCGCTGTTCGTGTTCAACATGATCCCCCTGCTTCCCCTCGACGGCGGCCACATCGCGGGCGCGTTGTACGAGGGTGCCCGGCGTCGACTCGCCGCCTGGTCGGGCCGCAAGAGCCCGCGGTACGCCGACACCGCGCGGCTCATGCCGCTGACGTACATGGTCTTTGCCGTACTGCTGGGAATGAGCGTGCTCCTCGCCGTGGCGGACATCGTCAAACCCGTGACGCTCGGATAACGGGCGATGGCGTGGCAGATCCTCGACGCGAACGAGGTTGACCTAGACGAGATCGACCGATTCTGCAGTGCCCACGGGGTCGAAACCGCACTCATGGCCGAGCACGTGTACGCGATGCGGTACAACCCGAATCTGCGCGACTTCCTCCTGTGCGTCGTCAACGAGGAGGGGAACGTCGCCGGGGTGTGTTGGATCGGGGGCAACATCGTCCCCGTCGCCGTGCCCGAAGCCGCCCTCGGCCTGCTCGTGCGCGAGATCCGCCGCCGCGGGCGCCGCTACACCTCCATCGTCGGACCGACCGAGCAAGTGCACGCGCTCTGGCGCATTATCGGAAGCGCGTTCGGCCGAGCCCGGGACATCCGCGAGCGCCAGCCACACTTGGAGATCAACACCCGGCCCGCGATCGACCCCGATCCACTCGTCACCCCCACCCCGAACGTCGACTTCGACCTGCTGTTCCCCGCCGCGGTCGCGATGTTCACCGAGGAAGTCGGGTATTCCCCCCTCGCGAGCGGAGGCGGGTACGAACGGCGAGTGCGTTCGCTGGTCTCCGAGGGCCGCTCACTCAGCAGGATCGAGCACACCCGGCGCGGGCGCGAGGTGATGTTCAAGGCCGACCTGGGGACCGTGGGGTTCGGCGTCACCCAGGTCCAGGGCGTGTGGGTGAACCCGCGTTACCGGGGCCGGGGGATCTCCGCCCCGGCGATGGCCGCCGTCGTCAATTACGCGCACCACCACTTCGCGCCCACAGTGAGCCTGTACGTCAACGACTACAACACGGCCGCGCTCGCCACCTACGCCCGGGTCGGGTTCGTGCGCACCGGGACGTTCGCGACGATCCTCTTCTGAGGCTTTCCGGTGGGATCGACGCGGTCGCGCACGCCTGAGCTGGGGAGGGCCCGGCGGTGCCGTAGACTCAAGGGCGTGCTGACCCGAATGAGTTCTCTGTTCCTCCGGACCCTTCGCGACGACCCCCACGATGCCGAGGTGGCGAGCCATTCCTGGCTCGTGCGGGCGGGCTACATCCGCCGCGCCGCCCCCGGCATCTACTCCTGGCTCCCACTGGGGCTACGGGTACTCGCCAAGATCGAGGCCGTGGTCCGGGAGGAGATGGCCGCCGCCGGCGCCCAAGAGGTGCATTTCCCCGCGCTGCTGCCACGCGAACCCTATGAGGCCACCGGGCGCTGGGCGGAGTACGGGCCGAACCTGTTCCGCTTGCAGGACCGCAAGGGTAACGACATGCTGCTCGCGCCCACCCACGAGGAGATGTTCACCCTGCTCGTGGCCGACATGTACTCCTCGTACAAGGAACTCCCGCTCACCCTCTATCAGATCCAGACCAAGTACCGGGATGAGGCCCGGCCCCGCGCGGGGCTGCTCCGCGGCCGGGAGTTCGTGATGAAGGACGCCTACTCCTTCGACCTCGACGACGCCGCGCTCGATGTGTCCTATCAATCCCAGCGGGACGCCTACGAGCGGATCTTCCGCCGGCTGGGCCTGGAGTACGTCATCGTCTCGGCGACGGCGGGCGCGATGGGCGGGTCGAAGTCGGAAGAGTTCCTCCACCCGAGCCCGATCGGGGAGGACACCTTCGTGCGTTCCCCCGGTGGATACGCCGCGAACGTCGAGGCGGTCACCACGCCCGCGCCGGACCCCGTGGACGCCTCCGGCGTGCCCGCGGCCACCGTGTACGACACGCCGGATTCCGCGACGATCGAGACCCTCGTGGACGCGGCCAACCGCATCTTCCCCCGCGATGATCGCCCCTGGGAGGCCGCGGACACGCTCAAGAACGTCGTCTTCACCCTCGTGCACCCCGGAGGCGAGCGCGAACTCATCGCGATCGGGCTTCCGGGGGACCGCGACGTCGACGCGAAACGGCTCGAGGCGGCGCTGTTCCCCTCCGAGGTGGAGGGGGCGACGGAGGCGGACCTGCAGGCGAGCCCGGAGCTCGTGCCCGGGTACATCGGCCCGCAGGTGCTCAGCCCGAACGTCGAGGGCGGAGTGCGCTACCTGCTCGACCCGCGCGTGGTCGACGGCAGCGAATGGGTGACCGGAGCGAACGAGGAGGGCCGCCACGTCGCCCACCTCGTCAAGGGCCGCGACTTCGAGGCCGACGGGATCATCGACGTCGCCGAAGTGCGCGAGGGAGACCCCGCCCCCGATGGCTCCGGGCCGTTGGAACTCGCCCGCGGCATCGAGATCGCCCACGTCTTCGCGCTCGGGCGCAAATATGCCGAGTCCCTCGATCTGAAGGTGCTCGACCAGAACGGTAAGGCCGTGACGGTGACGATGGGGTCCTACGGACTCGGCGTCACCCGCGTGCTCGCTGCCCTCGCGGAGAAGAACCGTGACGAGGCCGGACTCATCTGGCCTGCGGCGATCGCGCCGTACCACGTCCACGTCGTCGCGACGGGTAAGGACAGCGCCGTGTTCGACGCTGCCGAATCCCTCGCTCGCGAACTATGTGAGGCGGGGATCGAGGTACTCTACGACGACCGGCCCAAGGTGTCCCCCGGGGTGAAGTTCGCCGACGCGGAGATCCTCGGGATGCCCTACATCGTCGTGGTGGGCCGCGGGCTCGCCAAGGGCGTGGTCGAGGTCCGCGACCGCCGCAGCGGGGAACGGGTAGAGCTGGAACCCGCCGCCGCTATCACCCGCCTCAGCGAGCAGGTCCGGGCGGACCTCCTCACCGACTGAGCGCGGGCCACGGGCCCACCTGGAGATCCGGGTGGGCGCTGGCATAGGCGAACCACAGCGCCTCGATGAGAGGCTCCCGGGCCTCAGGGGGCACGCGGGGGTACAACTCCAGCCAGTGCTCCGCCGCGGCCTGCGCATACCGCTCGGTGCTGCCCTGCAGGTCCTCCAGGTCGATCTCATAGGCGCTGAGCCGGGTATCTTCTGAGGTTCCCGCCGCCTCGCCGGCGAGGAGATCCGCGAACCGGCGCAACTCCCGGGCGCGCTGCGTTGCGCCCTCGCGGTCCTCGCCGCTGCTGCGGGCTGCGCGCACCTCATTCACGTACCCGGCCGCGTCATAGATCCCGATGAGGTCCGGCGACTGCGCGGGAACCGCCTCGACGAGCCGCTCGACCTCCGCGGGCGCGTCCCCGCTCGCCGTGGCCTCCGTGAGCGCCGGGGGCAACATGCCTGCGCCGCACGGGTCGGGACAGTCCGCACCGAGGTCGGCGCTGAGCACCACCGCGGCCGTATGCATCGTGAGCCACATGGAGATCAGCGCTTCCGGCTCGGGTGAGTCGTCCTCGGCCGCGACGCTCAGGAGAGTGTCAGCGGATTCGACGACGACGTCGAGTACCTCACGTTCGTCCGCGTCCGCCACGGGCGCCGCGGCGGGAGAGGTGGGGGAGGGGTCCTCCTCCCGGGGTGGGGGGAGCCAGACGCCGCCCAGGTCCTCCGCGTAGGTGGTGCTCACCTCGATGAGCGCGGCGAGGTTCGGCTCCGGGTCCGCCCCCGCGGCGGTTTGCGCCGTCAACGCGACCCGCTCCAACGCGACCGCCGCCTCCTGGCGTAACTCCTCAGGCGCATCCGGGGAAGGGACCGCGGCGGGTGGGGCGCCGACCCGGACCCCGCACCCGCTGAGGAGCACCGCGACCGCGGCGGCGGCGAGCAACCTGCGCGCGGGGCGGGAAAAACGGTAGGTCTCCATGCTCGTGCAGGCTAGACTGTACGGCGGCATAAAAGCCATTCTCGCACGCGGCTGCACTCCCGGTGCCGGATCGCGGGACCGCGAGCGGTTAGGGGATCGGGCAACCGGTAGGGGATAATAGGAGCCTGCGGAACAACTGAAGGAGGGGCATGAGTAACACAGATATTCTTTCCCGATTGGAACAGATCGTGGCCCCACCGGTCGCTGCGCAGGGACTTTTCCTCGAAGGTGTCGTCATGAGCGGCCCTCCCAACCGGCGCGTCGTGCGGATCACCGTGGATCTGCCGGACGGCCCCGGCGGGGTCGGCAGCGACGCACTCGAAGGCCTCACCCGCACCGTTTCTGACCTTCTTGACGAAACTGACCCGCTCCCCGGCGGGTACCAACTGGAGGTCACCACCCCCGGGGTGGACCGCCCGCTCACGACCGCCCGGCACTACCGCCGTAACCTCGGGCGGCTGGTGAAGATCACCACCGAGAGTGACTCGGGCCCTCGCACCGTGACCGGCAGGGTCTCCTCGGCGGACGACGCCGCCGTCACCCTCGAGACCGACTCCGGCCCCCAGACCTTCGACCTCGCCGACATTTCACAGGCCAACGTGGAACTAGAGTTCCGGCCACGAGCCAAGGGAGCACCCCATGGAAATTGATATGAGTACGCTCCGGCTCATCGAGACGGACCGCGACATCCCGCTCGACGTCCTCGTTGAAGCGATCGAACAGGCCCTCCTGTCGGCCTACCGGCAAACCCCGGAAGGGTACGAACACGCCCGGGTCGTGCTCGATCGCCGCAGCGGCAGGATCACCATCTTCGCCCGCGAGAACGAGGACGACGAGGTGGAGTTCGAACACACCCCGCAGGGCTTCGGCCGAGTCGCAACCACGACCGCGCGGCAAGTGATCATGCAGCGCATCCGCGACGCCGAGGACGAACAGGTGATGGGTACCTTCCGTGGCAAGGAGGGCGATATCCTCGCCGGGATCGTTCAGCAGGGCCCCGACCCGCGGACGATCCATGTGGATATCGGTGGGGTGGAAGCGAAACTTCCCCAGTCCGAACAGGTCCCGGGGGAGACGTACGAGCACGGCACGCGGCTGCGGGTGTACGTCGTTGAAGTGCGGCGCGGTTTCAAGGGCCCCGAGATCACGGTCTCGCGGACCCACCCGAACTTCGTGCGCCGGTTGTTCGGGCTCGAAGTGCCGGAGATCACCGACGGGTCGGTGGTCATCGGCGCCCTCGCTCGTGAAGCGGGTTTCCGCACGAAGATGGCCGTGTACTCCACCGTCGCCGGGCTCGGCGCGAAGGGCGCGTGCATCGGCCCGCTCGGCCAGCGAGTGCGCGCGGTGATGAGCGAACTGGGCGGGGAGAAGATCGACATCGTCGACTATTCCGAGGACCCGGAGGTGTTCATCGCCGCGGCGCTGTCTCCCGCGCGTGTGAACTCCGTGGAAGTGCTGGATGAGGAGAACAAGGTCGCCCGCGTCGTCGTGCCCGACTTCCAACTCTCGCTCGCGATCGGCAAAGAAGGGCAGAACGTCCGCTTGGCCGCGCGCTTGACGGGGTGGAAGATCGATATTCGTTCCGACGCCGACCCGAGCAAGCCGATTACGGGCACCACGCCTCACTGACGCGCTGAGAGCCACGTAACTGGGCGCCGGAGCAAAAAGGTATACACTGATCTACGGACTATTTAACGGTGGCCCCACTCGCGCCTGCACGGCTAAGGGATGAGTCAACATGTCACAGACCCACGAGCCGCAGCGGATGTGCATCGGTTGCCGGAAAGTAGCGCCAAAACGCGACTTAGTGCGCCTGGTCGTCAGCCGTCTCAGCGAGCCACCCGCCGTGGAGATCGACTTACGAGGCAGCGCACCAGGGCGCGGCGCCTGGGTGCATGAGCACCCTGACTGTGTCACTCGAGCTCAGACCAAGGGCATCAAACGGGCTCTGCGAATCGCGGAAAACGCCTGTATGACCAAGGTCACCACATGGAGTGAGAGTATCCGTCAATGATCAAGAAAGCGGGTTAGAAGCCGATGGACCCCCGATGAGTCCCGAGCGATGAACCACCACTAAGCGGTCCGACCCTGTTCAGGGCGGACCTGGACAGGAGAGTTGTGTCACGTTTGCGCGTTCACGAGCTCGCGAAAGAGCTCGGCGTCGACAGCAAAACGGTCTTGGCGAAACTTGAGGAACTCGGAGAGTTCGTCAAGTCCGCGTCCTCGACCATCGAAGCGCCTGTGCAGCGCAGGGTGAGGGAAGCGATCCCCAAGGTCGAACCCGAACCGAAGAAGAAGAAGGCCGCGCCGAAGGCGAAGCCCGCAGCGAAGGAAACCGCTGCGGAGAAACCTGCGGATGAGCAGTCTGCACCGAAGACATCTGCCCCCAAACCCGGCGCGCCGAAACCTGCCGCGCCCACGAGTGGCGAGCCGGCAGAACCGAAACCTGAAACCCCGGCCGCCCAGGCCGAGGAGGCCCCTGAAGCGAAACCGGCCCCGAAACCAGGTGCGCCGAAGCCGGCCGCACCGAAACCGGCGGGGCCCAAACCTGGTGGGCCGCGCCCGGGTAACAACCCGTTCGCGTCCTCCCAGGGGATGCCGCGCTCGGGCGGCTCGCGCCCCCGTGGCGGGACCCCGCGCCCGGGTAATAACCCGTTCGCGACCTCGCAGGGCATGCCGCGGCCCGGTGGCCCCCGCCCGGCCGCCCCGCAATCCGGCGGCGGCCCACGCCCCGCTGCGCCCCGCCCCGGCGGCAAGCGCCCTACGCCGGGGATGATGCCCGGCCGGGCGAGCTTCGGCCGCCCGAACGCGCCCGCTCGCGGCGGTGGCTCCGGAACCGGCGCCGGCCGTGGTCGCCGGGGAGCGCCCGGTGGTGGAGCGCCCGCAGGAGCGCCCGGACGTCCCGGGCCCGGCGGTCCACCGGGAGGTTTTCCCGGTCGTGGCCGCGGTGGCCGTGGTTCGACCCAAGGGGCATTCGGCCGCGGCGGAGGCCCGCGTGGGCGTGGCCGCAAGTCGCGCCGTGCGAAGCGCCAGGAATACGAGCAGCAGCAGGCGCCGAGCATCGGCGGGGTGCAGATCCCGCACGGTGGCGGCGCAGAGATCAAGATCCGCGCGGGCGCTTCGCTCACGGACTTCGCTGAACGTATCGACGTCAATCCCGCCAGCCTCGTCAAGGTGATGTTCCACCTCGGGGAGATGACCACGGCGACCCAGTCGCTCGACGAAGATACCTTCCAACTCCTCGGGGCGGAGCTCGGATACGAGATCCGCATCGTCTCCCCGGAGGAGGAGGACCGAGAGCTGCTCGAGTCCTTCGACATCGACCTCGAGGCGGAAGAAGCGGCGGAAACGGAGGAGGACCTGTTCCCCCGGCCGCCCGTCGTCACCGTCATGGGACACGTTGACCACGGTAAGACCGCGACGCTGGACGCGATCCGGCAGACCGACACCGCCACAGGCGAAGCCGGTGGGATCACCCAGCACATCGGCGCCTATCAGGTCCACAGCGACCACGAAGGTGAAGACCGCGCGATCACGTTCATCGACACCCCCGGTCACGAAGCGTTCACCGCGATGCGTGCCCGTGGTGCCCAGGTCACCGACATCGCGATCCTCGTGGTCGCAGCCGACGACGGGGTCATGCCCCAAACGGTCGAAGCGATCAACCACGCCCAATCGGCGAACGTGCCGATCGTCGTCGCCGTGAACAAGGTGGATAAGCCCGAGGCGAACCCGGACAAGATCCGCGCCCAGCTCACCGAGTACAACCTCGTCGCCGAAGAGTACGGCGGGGAGACGATGTTCGTCGACGTCTCCGCTAAGCAGCGCACCGGGATCGAGGACCTCCTCGAAGCGGTGCTCCTCACCGCCGATGCGGCTCTGGAACTCACCGCGAATCCCGACAAGGATGCGCGCGGGGTGGCGATCGAGGCGAACCTCGACAAGGGCCGCGGGGCGGTCGCTACCGTGCTCGTGGAATCGGGAACGATCCGCGTCGGGGACGCGATCGTCGCCGGCACCGCCCATGGGCGCGTGCGGGCGATGTTCGACGAACATGGCAACGAGCTCGCCGAAGCCGGACCGGCCCGACCCGTCCAGGTCCTCGGGCTCACCTCCGTGCCGCGGGCCGGGGACACGTTCCTCGTCGCTCCCGATGACCGCACCGCCCGGCAGATCGCCGACAAGCGAGAAGCGGCCGAACGGGCGGCGACGCTCGCCAAGCGCCGCAAGCGGGTCTCCCTGGAGGACTTCACCGAACACCTCGAAGCGGGCAAGGTGGAGACCCTCAACCTCGTCATCAAGGGCGACGTCTCCGGTGCGGTGGAAGCACTCGAAGACGCCCTGCTCAAGATCGACGTGGGCGACGAGGTGCAACTGCGGATCATCCACCGCGGCGTCGGTGCGATTACCCAGAACGACGTCAACCTCGCCACCGTCGACAACGCGATCATCATCGGCTTCAACGTCCGCACCGCCGAGCGGGTCGCGGAACTCGCTGATTCCGAGGGCGTGGAGATCAAGTACTACTCGGTCATCTACGCCGCGATCGAAGAGATCGAAGCCTCCCTCAAGGGCATGCTCAAGCCCGAATACCAGGAAGTGGAGCTCGGGACCGCCGAGATCCGCCAGGTGTTCCGTTCCTCCAAGGTGGGCTCGATCGCGGGATCGATCGTCCGTTCCGGTCTTATCCGCCGCAATGCCAAGGCACGCCTCATCCGCGATGGGGCCGTTATCGCCGACAACCTCACCGTTTCCTCGCTGCGTCGGGAGAAGGACGACGTCACCGAGGTGCGCGAGGGCTACGAATGCGGTATCAGCCTCGGCTACCGCGAGATCGCCGAAGGCGACACCATCGAAACCTTCGAGATGCGCGAGATCCCACGCACGTAGAAGGTTCCACTCGACACCCCGTGGCCGCGGGCACCTCGCCCCGGCCACGGGGTGTTCCAACACACGGTTAGGAAGAGACCATGACTGACAGCCCCCGGGTGCGGCGCATGGCCGAACGGATCCACCAGATCGTCGCCCAGCTGCTCGACACCCGCATCAAGGATCCCCGGCTCGGCTTCATCACCATCACCGACGTCCGAGTGACCGGTGACCTGCAGAACGCCACCGTATTCTACACCGTGCTCGGGGAGGAGAGCGACCGGGCGGGCACCGCCGCGGCGCTCTCGTCCGCGAAGGGGCTCATTCGTTCCGAGGTGGGCAAGCACCTCGGGGTGCGCACCACCCCGACCGTCGATTTCGTGCTCGACGAGATTCCCGAGACCGCTGCCCACCTCGAATCGATCCTTAAAGAAACGGCTGAACGGGACGCCGAACTCGCCCGACTGCGCCAGCAGGCGAAACCTGCGGGCGAGGCCGACCCGTACAAAAAGCCCCGCCGTTCCGATTCCGATGAGGAGCCACGTGACGAAGAGCCCCGCGGCGACGCCTGAGGGTCTCCTCCTCGTAGACAAACCCGGCGGGCTCACCTCCCACGACGTCGTCAGCCGCGTCCGGTGGCTCGCGGGTACCCGGAAGGTCGGGCATGCCGGAACGCTTGACCCGATGGCCACGGGGCTACTCGTCCTCGGCATCGGGCGGGCGACCCGGCTGCTCACCCACCTCGTGGGCCTCGATAAGACGTATACGGCAACGATCCGGCTCGGGCAGACAACGTCGACGGACGACGCCGAAGGCGATACCCTCGCAGCGGAAGGCGCCGCGCTCACCCGGGAGGGCGTCCAGCGCGAGCTCCCCGCCCTCACCGGAGCGATCGAACAGGTCCCCTCCCAGGTATCGGCGATCAAGATCGACGGTAAACGTGCGTACGAGCGGGCGCGGGCGGGGGAGACCGTGCAGATCCCCGCCCGGTCCGTCACCGTCCACGAGTTCGCGATCACGGGCCTCCGCCCGGCGACAACGACCGCCGGTGTGGATGTCACGGATGTCGATGTGCGGGTGCGTTGTTCCTCGGGGACCTACATCCGGGCCCTCGCCCGTGACCTCGGTGAGCGTCTCGGGGTCGGCGGGCACCTCACCACGCTTCGACGTAGCCACGTCGGCCCGTTCGACGTCACGCACGCGATGGAACTTCCCGAACGCTCGGATGAGCGCCCCCCGCTGCAGGAACCGGCCTTCCTCACGCTGGCACATGCGCTGGCGGCGGCGTTTCCCATCCGGCTCGCCACCGAGGCTGAGGCTCGCGCCCTCTCCTACGGGCAAACCATCCCCGCCTCCATCGCGCCCGGGCCCACGGGGGTGCTCGGCCCCGGGGGCGATGCCCTCGCGGTCGTGGAGAACCGCGAGGGCAAGGCGCAGCCTATCCTCGTGCTCGCCCCCGCCTAGACTCGCCGGGGTTCCACGCCGTCAAACACGTTTGTTATACTTTTGTGACCTTCCGAGATGGGAGGTAACGAGATTATGACGAAGACTCCCATGCACGCCCCGCCCAGCGGCCCGCAGACACGCACTCGCCGGGAAATGCGCACGGATGTCCAGGCGCTGCGCGCTCTCGCAGTCGTGGCCGTGCTGGGATTCCACTTCGCTCCCAGCCTTCTCCCGGGCGGCTACGTCGGGGTGGACGTCTTCTTCGTCATCTCCGGTTTCGTCATCACGACGTTGATGATCACCGAGATCCGCAACACCGGCCGGCTGAGCTTCTCGAAGTTCTACGCCCGCCGGGCCCGCCGGATCCTGCCCGCCGCGACCGTCACGATCATCCTCACCGTGCTCGCCGGGATGTTGCTGTGGCCGCTCAACCTGTGGGAATCGCTCGGCAAGGACGCATTCTTCACCGCGGTCTTCGCCCAGAACTGGCACCTCGCCTCCGAATCGGTGGACTATCTCGCGGGCGGGGGGAACCCGAGCCCGATGCAGCACTTCTGGAGCCTGTCGATCGAGGAACAGTTCTACTTCCTCTGGCCCGCGGCGCTCGTGGGCGCGTACCTGCTCGTCCGTGCGATCCGGCGGAGAACCGCAGACTCCCCGGAGACAGATGCGGGCGGCGAGGGGTTGACGACGGCGGCCCTCCTCGTCCTCATCCCCACCCTCGTGCTGACCTTCTGGTGGTCGGTGAGCGCCGTGGCGCAGGGGGACGCCGCGGCATATTTCACCAGCCACACCCGCGCCTGGCAGCTCGCAGTAGGGGCGGGTCTCGCGGTGGCCTGGCCCGCGGTCAACCGGTTCACCGGCAACTCCGGAGCCGGGCTTGAACCCGGCACTGCCCGCCTCACCTGGCGCACCGGCATCCTCCTTCTCAGCGGAGCGGGGGCGGTGGGCTACGCCCTCGTCACCTTCTCCGGCGAAACTCCGTTCCCCGGCATCGCGGCGCTCGCGCCGACCCTGGGCACGGCGGCGCTCATCGCGGCGGGAATACCCGCGGCGAGGTGGGTGCGCTCCGCCCCCGTGCAGTGGCTAGGAAATGTCTCCTATTCGCTGTACCTCGTGCATTGGCCGATCGTGATCTTCCTGCCCAAGGTGTTCCCCGAACCCGTGTGGGCGGCCCTCGGTCTCGGACTTTCCCTCGTGCTCGCCGGGTGGAGCTACACCTACATCGAGCAGGGCCTGCCCCGGCTCCTTGCACGCTTCAACCCAGAAACTCTCAACCGGCGCACTCTGCTCGCCGGCGGGGCAGCGATCCTCACCGGCGTGAGCGTAGCCGCGGGAGCCCAGGGCATCTTCAGCCACAACGTGCACTCCTTGGAGGCCGAGGCCGACGAACTGCAGCAGGAAGAGCCGGACGGTTTCGGGGCGGACTCGATCGAATCTTCCGAATACACCGCGCTGCTGCCCGGCACCCGCGGCACCGCCCCGTCCCGGGCGACGGTGCGCGACGACCTCCCCGAGGGGTACGCCGACGGCTGCGTCGGCGGGAACACCGATCGGGACACCCCCGAATGCTCCTACGGTAGCGAGGACGCGGATGTGACCTGGGTGCTCGTCGGCGATTCCCACATCGACCAGTACCTTCCCGCCTTCCTGCAGATTGTGGAAAACCGAGACATCCGGCTCGTCACCTACTTCCACGCGAACTGCCCCTTCAACGCGAACCAGACCGAGCAGGACGTCGCCTGGGGCGACCCGTGCAAGGAGGCCAACGAACAGACGATGCAGCGCCTTGAGGACATTGACGCCGACCTCGTCATCACCTCCAACTGGACGGAGGGGGAGTGGGCCGGTGACCCCGTGGAAGGCTTCGAGGAGGCGTGGGAGAACATCCCCGCCCCGATCGTCGTCATCGCGGACAACCCGGCGATGAAACCCGGAGACGGCACCACCTCCTGCGTCGTCGAGAACTACCCCGACACCGAGACGTGCGCGATCCCGCGGGAGGAGGCCCTGCCCGCGGACTACCAGCTCCCGGCCGCCGAAGCCGCCGCGGGCAATGAGGATGTCGAAGTGCTCAACCTCACCGACGCCTACTGCACCGAGGACGAATGTCCGCCGGTGATCGGCAATGTCATGGTCTACCGCGACCCGCACCACATCACCGCAACCTACATGCGCACCCTCGCGCCAGTGCTGTGGGAGGAGCTCTCAGGAATCGCGGCGTCCGCAGCCGCGGGCTAACCGCGCCGCAGCGGGGCCGTGGCGCTCGCGCGCCCGCGATTCTGGCAGAATAACTAGGGGTGTTACCGGCGGAAGGGAACGATACGTGCACGAGTGGCAAGGCCTGAGCGAGGTCCCGAACGATCTCGCGGGCGCGGCCGTGACGATCGGCAACTTCGACGGCGTCCACAGCGGCCACCGGGCCGTCCTCACCCAACTCGTTGCCGCCGCTGAGAATCACGGGGTGCCGGCCGTCGTCGTGACGTTCGATCCCCACCCGCGCCACGTGCATCGCCCGAGCGACGCTCCGCCGCTGCTCACCGGAGCGAAAGACCGCAACGACCTGCTGGCCGAAGCGGGGGTCGACGCGGTGCTCACCCTGGAGTACTCCCTCGAATTCGCCGCCCAGTCGCCGCGGGAGTTCGTGCGCACGTACTTCGTTCAGGGCCTTCGGGCCCGTGCCGTCGTCGTGGGGGAGGACACACGCTTCGGTGCCGACAACACCGGCGACGTGGGCATGTTGGCGGAGCTCGGTGAGGAATTCGGCTTCGAGACGATCGTCGTCGCCGACCTCCCGGTCGATGGCACGACCCGCCGTGCCTCCTCCACCTGGGTCCGGCAACTGCTCGCCGCAGGTGATGCCCGCGCCGCCGCGCGGATCCTCGGCCGGCCCCACCGGATGCGGGGCACGGTCGTGCGTGGGGAGGCCCGGGGAAGGGAAATGGGATTCCCCACCGCGAACCTGTCCAAGAACGCGACGGGCATCATCCCGGCCGACGGGATCTACGCCGGGTGGTTGCACGTCGTCAACGGGATCCACCCCGTGCGTATGCCCGCGGCGATCTCCGTGGGCACCAACCCGACGTTCGTCGGAGTCGAGCGGGTCGTCGAAGCCCACGTGCTCGGCCGGCTCGATCTGGAGCTCTACGGCGAGGAAGTCATCGTCGAGTTCGTGCAGCAGCTGCGCCCGATGTTGAAGTTCGACGACGTCGCCGAACTCATCGACCAGATGAACTACGATGTCGACCACGCCGCCGATACCCTCGGTGTGCCGCGTCCCACAAACAGAATCGGTTGGCAGACCCCCTCTGCCTGATAGTGTTGTACTCGCCGTTAGATCGGCCGCGGAATCGTTGTGCCCGGGAGAACCTGCCCCGGCGCTCTGCGCAATGAGTAAATGAAGGAGACGCGCGTGGCTCTAGCTGCTGACGTCAAGAAGAAGATCATCGCCGAATACGCCACGGGCGAGGGCGACACCGGATCCCCCGAGGTCCAGGCCGCACTCCTGACCGAGCGGATCACCGGCCTCACTGAGCACCTCAAGCACCACGAGCACGACCACCACTCACGCCGTGGTCTGATGCTCCTCGTGGGGCAACGCCGTCGTCTGCTCGGCTACCTGCGCGACACGGACATCGAACGTTACCGCAGCCTGATCGAACGCCTCGGTCTGCGGCGCTAATACGTGAACCGGCTCGGGCCCAGCAGGGTCCGAGCCGGTTTGTAGTGCAGACCGCACAATTTCATCTCAACCCATCGCCCGGTTCCCCGCTGGTCCTCGGTAGTGGCCCCCGGAGTAGCACATTCCGTGGGCCTCGATCGATGACCGCCGCCGGTGCCGGGCATCCATCATGACGAAGGAGGGCTCATGGAAGGCCCAGAAATCACTTACGCCGAAGCAACCCTGGACAACGGAAGCTTCGGAAAACGCACGATCCGGTTCGAGACCGGCCGTCTCGCCCAGCAAGCCTCGGGCTCGGTCGTCGCCTACCTCGACGAGGAGACGATGCTCCTGTCGACGACGACCGCCGGCTCTCGCCCTCGGGAAGGGTTCGACTTCTTCCCCCTCACCGTAGACATCGAGGAACGCCAGTACGCCGCGGGTAAGATCCCCGGCTCGTTCTTCCGCCGCGAGGGCCGCCCCTCCACGGACGCGGTGCTCGCCTGCCGCCTCATCGACCGCCCGCTGCGGCCGCTGTTCGTCGAGGGGCTGCGCAACGAGGTCCAGATCGTCGGCACGATCCTGTCGATCCACCCCGACGACTCCTACGACGTGCTCGCGATCAACGCCGCCTCGCTGTCCACCCAGATCTCCGGCCTGCCCTTCTCCGGGCCCGTCGGCGCGGTGCGCATCGCGCTCATCGACGGGCAGTGGGTCGCCTTCCCGCGCTACTCCGAACTCGAGAAGGCCGTGTTCTCCATGGTCGTTGCCGGGCGCATCGTCGGTGACGACGTCGCGATCGCAATGATCGAGGCCGAAGCGTCCGACAACGCGTGGGAACTCCTGCAGTCCGGCGTGGCCGCCCCGACCGAAGAAGTCGTGGCTGAAGGGCTGGAGGCGGCCAAGCCGTTCATCTCTCAACTCGCCCAGGCCCAACTTGACCTCGCCGAGAAGGCCGCGAAGGAAACCCAGGAATTCCCGGTGTTCCTCCCGTACGAGGACGACGCCTACGCGGCCGTGGAATCGAAGGTGACCGCCGACCTCGAGGCCGCGCTGGCCATCGCGGGTAAGCAGGAACGCGAGAACCGCCTCGAGGAGATCCTCGAGGGCATGCACGCCGACCTCGACGCGCAGTTCGAGGACCGCGAGAAGGAACTGTCCGCCGCGTTCCGGGCGATCCAGAAGCAGGTGATCCGCAAGCGGATCCTCACCGACGGCTTCCGCATCGACGGCCGCGGCCTGCGCGACATCCGCACCCTGACCGCCGAGGTTGAAGTGCTCCCGCGCGTGCATGGCTCTGCCCTGTTCGAACGCGGCGAGACCCAGATCCTCGGGGTGACGACGCTGAACATGCTCAAGATGGAGCAGCAGCTCGACACGCTCTCACCGGTCACCCGCAAGCGGTACATGCACAACTACAACTTCCCGCCGTACTCTACCGGGGAAACCGGCCGGGTCGGCTCGCCCAAGCGCCGCGAGATCGGCCACGGTGCGCTCGCCGAACGGGCCCTCGTGCCCGTGCTGCCCACCCGCGAGGAATTCCCCTACGCGATCCGCCAGGTCTCCGAGGCGCTCGGGTCGAACGGGTCCACGTCGATGGGTTCGGTCTGTGCCTCCACCCTCTCGCTGCTCAACGCCGGTGTGCCCCTGCGCGCCCCGGTCGCCGGAATCGCGATGGGACTGGTTTCCGACGAGATCGACGGCGAGACCCGGTTCGCGGCCCTCACCGACATCCTCGGCGCCGAAGACGCCTTCGGCGACATGGACTTCAAGGTCGCCGGAACCCGCGATTTCGTCACCGCGATCCAGATGGACACGAAGCTCGACGGCATCCCCGCCTCCGTGCTCGCTGACGCACTGAGCCAGGCGAAGGACGCGCGCCTGCACATCCTCGACGTCATGGGCGAAGCGATCGACGTGCCCGACGAGATGGCCCCGACCGCCCCGCGGATCATCACGGTCAACGTGCCCGTGGACAAGATCGGCGAGGTCATCGGCCCCAAGGGGAAGATGATCAACCAGATCCAGGACGACACGGGCGCCGACATCTCGATCGAGGACGACGGCACCGTATTCATCGGCGCCGTCGACGGCCCTTCGGCCGAAGCAGCCCGCGAAGCGGTCAACGCGATCGCGAACCCGCAGATGCCCGAGGTGGGCGAACGCTTCATCGGAACCGTCGTGAAAACGACGTCGTTCGGGGCGTTCATCTCCCTCTCCCCGGGCAAGGACGGCCTGCTGCACATCTCCCAGGTGCGTAAGCTCGTCGGCGGGAAGCGGATCGACTCGGTCGACGACGTGCTGTCGGTGGGGCAGAAGCTCCAGGTGGAACTCGCCGAGATCGACCCCCGCGGCAAGTTCTCCCTGCACGCGATCGTGGATGAAGACGAAAGCAAGGATTCCGAGGACGACTAAGTGCCACGGCTGATCCTGGGCTCGGCGCACGACCCGAGCACCGAGGTAATCATGGAGAACGGCGGGGCCACCATGCGCCGCTCCGTTCTCCCCGGCGGGATCCGGGTGTTGACCGAACACATGCCCGGGTCCCGCTCCGCCGCGTTCGGGGCGTGGGTGGCGGTGGGCTCCCGGGACGAAACCGACGGCCATCACGGTTCCACCCACTTCCTGGAACACCTGCTGTTCAAAGGGACCCCGCAGCGCAACGCGATGGAGATCGCCTCCGCGTTCGACGCGGTCGGTGGGGAATCCAACGCGGCCACCTCCAAGGAGTACACCGTCTACTACGCGCGGGTACTCGACAACGACCTGCCGATGGCGATCGACGTCATCATCGACATGGTCACCTCCTCGGTGCTCGAGGGCGGGGAATTCGAAGCCGAACGTGGGGTCATCCTCGAAGAGCTCGCGATGAGTTTCGACGACCCGATCGACGTCGCCCACGAGCAGTTCGCTACCTCGATCTTCGGCCCCCACCCCCTCGGCCGCCCGATCGGAGGCACCCCGGAAACGATCCGAGCGATACCACGAGACGCCGTCGCGGAACACTACGCGCAGAATTACCGCAGCGACGAACTCGTCATCACTGCCGCAGGCAACGTCGACCACGACGCCGTGTGCGCTCGGGTACTCGAGGCGATCCGGGCCGGGGGCTGGGACACCGACTCCGGCGCGATGCCCGTGCCGCGGCGATCCCCCGACACTGCCAGCGCCAACCTCATTCCCACCGGCGGGAGCGAGGAACGCCTCATCCGGCCCACCGAGCAGGCGAACATCCTCCTTGGTGGCCCCGGCATCACCAGTCAGGACGAGCGCCGCTACGACTTATCGGTCCTCAGCGCGATCCTCGGCGGTTCCATGAGCTCCCGGCTGTTTCAAGAGATCCGGGAGAAACGGGGGCTCGCCTACTCCGTGTTCTCGTTCGCCTCCGGGTTCACCGACGCCGGCATGTTCGGCATGTATGCCGGGTGCACGCCGGGGAAGGTGGAGGAGGTCGTGGGCCTGTTGGAAACGGAGCTGGAGAAGATCGCCACGGATGCGGTCGATTCCGATGAACTCGCCCGCGGGATCGGGCAGGTCGCCGGGGGCCTCGTGCTCGGGATGGAAGACTCCGGTTCCCGGATGTCGTGGCTGGGCCGGGCGGAACTCGCCCTCGGGGAGGTCCTCTCCCTCGACGAGCAGCTCCTTCGGATCCAGTCGGTCACGGCGGAGCAGGTGCGCCAAATGGCGGCGGACCTGTACCAACAGCCGCGCCACCTCGTCGTCGTCGGGCCATAAGACTCTTGTGCGCGGCAAACCGCGCGCCATAAGCTGTGCCCCTCACCTCACCACGGAAGGGCCGGACCATGGCAGTCTCACTCGCAACCTACATCGCCCTGCCGGGCACCATGGCTGAAGCGATGTCGCATTGGCACGAAGTGTTCGGCGGCGATCTGCAGATCCAGTACTACCGGGACGCCCCGATGGAAGAGTTGGGCTTCGAACCGGACCCGGACGCGGTCGCCCACGCGACGCTGTTGTTGCCCGGAGGGGTCATCGCCGGCGGCGACGCGGCCGACCGTGCGAACGAGTACCCCGTGCGGGGCACCGCCTACTCCCTGCTCTACACCACCGATACCCCTGAGGAAGCACGGCGGCTCATCGACGGGCTCCTCGCCGGCGGCGGCAATGAGGGGATGCCGTTCGAAAAGGCGCCGTGGGGTGATTGGTACGGGCAGGTGTTCGACCGTTTCGGGGTGATGTGGGCGTTCTCCTGCGAGAGCTAACCGGCGGCATGCGTTAGCCCCGAACGATCACGTCCGCTCGATCTTTCGTCAGCGCGACGAGACGGCCATTGGGAAGATCGACGTTCTCCACCCACCCGTTCGCCTCCTGCGCGGTTTCGCCATGCGCAACGCGGCGGGCGACGAGGCGCCGGCGCAGCTCCCTGTCCGGAACGTCGAGGTACCAGACGGCGTCCAACAACGGGCGTACACGCTCCCACCCCTGGCCCTGGTGGAGGAGGTAGTTCCCTTCGGTGACGACGAGCGGTACCGCCGACGGGATCGGCAACGCGGAAGCGATCGCGATCTCGCGCGAACGATCAAACTGCGGGGCGTACACCACCGGGTCGCTCGCGGCCCTCACCCGCTGCAGGAGAGCGGTGTAGCCCGCGACGTCGAATGTGTCCGGGGCGCCTTTGCGCTCCCTGCGCCCGAGGGCGATGAGCACGTCGTTCGAGAGGTGAAAGCCGTCCATCGGGAGACTCACGGCGCGGGCGCCGAGTTCCTCGGTAAGCGCGCGCACGAATGAACTCTTCCCGCTGCCGGGCGGGCCGGTGACGCCGATGACGCGGCGCGTGGAATCACCGGCAAGTTCGCGGCACCGGGCGAGCAGGTGGGCCGCGGTGCGGATCTGGGGCGTTGCCGGAGTCACGGGGGAAGGGTACCCGCCCCGGCGCGTTGGATCCACCCGGCGGGTAAATCTCGCGAAAGCTGATGAGGATGGGAGAGGATGAGGAAATGCTCTCCACTGAAGAAATTCTGGACACGTTCGTTTCCGCGGCCGACTCGCTCGTCCACGATTTTGACGTCGTCGATTTCCTCCACATGCTCGTGTTGCGCACCGCCGCGATCGCCGGTGCTGCGGAGGCCGGGATCCTCCTCACCGACGGCAACGGAAACCTCACGTGCATGGCGGCATCTGACGATGACGCACAGTTGCTGGAGGTGTTTCAAGCCCAACTGGAGGAGGGGCCGTGCCACGACGCGTTCAACTCCGGTGAGCCGGTAGTGAACCTCGAACTCAGTAGCGCCGCCGACCGCTGGCCCGTATTCGTTCCAAAGGCGCTGGCGATGGGGTACGAGTCCGTTCACGCGCTACCCATGCGATTACGCACCGAGCGGCTTGGCGCCCTCAACCTGTTCAGCCCGCGGGCGGTGGAGTTCGACGATGAGGGGCTGCGGATCGTGCAGGCACTCGCCGACATCGCAACGATCGCGATCATTCAAGAGCGCAGCATCCGACTCGCCGAGGACACCACCTCCAAGCTCCAAGGGGCGTTGGTCAGCCGCATCGTTATCGAACAGGCGAAGGGGATCCTCGCCGAACACAGCAACACCAATCCCGACCAGGCGTTCGTCTTGCTGCGTTCCTATGCCCGGCAGAACCGCTCGCCGCTACGAGAGGTGTGCGAGTGGGTGGTCAATGATCCCTCCGCCACCGACGAACTCCTAGATCCACCGATCCAACCTGGAAACCCCCTGACTCTGGTCACGTGGCTCCAGATCTCTCCTCCGATCGGAGTCAAGCCCCTAGGCTGGTACCGGCCCGCCGAGTACCTTCAAGTGACTGCAGAAGTCGGCCAGGGTGCCCAGGGGCGACGAACTTCGCGGCAGTGGGGTGGGCGAGGGGGCGCTGAGAGCGAGGGAGAACGTGCCGGATAACAGTTGGCGAATGAGAGCCTACCGGCTTGCCCTTGCCCACGTTTCTCCAGAAGGGGGCAACGTAGTGAACATCAGCACGGTCTGTCGCGCGCTGTGCCGGGAGCTCGGCGCACTCGATGTCGCCGTTACTCTCACGTCCTTGGAACCTACCGATGCTGTCCTCGGGGAGGCCAACTGCACCGACACGTATCTGAGTGACCTGGAAGTGACGGCGGCCCAGGGGCCCGCCGGGGAGGCTGTGGCGCGCCGCCGCCCGTGCCTGCTTCCCCGCCTGGCGGAGGCGTTCGAGCGGTGGCCGGGATTCGTGGCTCTCGCCGGTGAGAGGGGCGTGGCCAGCGTGTACGCATTCCCGCTCGGAGAGAGGGCGGACCCCATGGGCGCACTGACCATCTACATGGCGAAGCCCGATGCATTGGATGAACAGCAGTTAAGCCTTGCTCGCGGGGCAGCCGAGCTTGCCTCCGGGATTCTTCTCAACGACCGTCCCGATGTGCTCCAGTTCAACAGCGATGGGTGGTACAGCGCCCGCGAGGGCAGGTCCGAGGTTTATCAAGCCCAGGGGATGGTGGGTGTGGAGCTGCGGATGGCGTTGCCTGAAGCGATCGCGCTCATGCGAGCGCATGCGTTCGCCTCGGGAATGACGCTGACGGAGGTCGCCAGCGAAATCGTGCAGGGGCGGGTTTCCCTACGCAGCGATCAGGCGTGACGGCAGGGGAGTAATCGCGCGGAGACGGCGCCGTCCACCCCCTACTTGGGGCGCGCCGGCTCGTGACCGTGGAGAATCTCGTTCGGACCTGTCGTTGCGGCGGGCTCCGGTTCGGGGATCATCTGCAGACCTTCGGGTGCGTTCGCGCTGCGCAATAGCAGTTCGATCCACATCCGATTCGGGGTTGCCACTCGGTTTCCCGAGAAGACGAACTCCACGGGAATCGTCGGATTCATCCAAATGGTCGACCGCCCTGACCCGCTGTCCAGGCCGTGTGGCCAGGACATCGCAAAACTCTCTCCGCGCCGGAGTTTGATGAGAATTACCGCTTTCAGATGTGCGAGCGTTCTATCCTCAATTTCGACCTCTCGGCGACCCTGCCCGTAAATTAACTTACCCATGAGTTTCTCCAAAATCGCGAATCAGGTCCTGCGTGACTACCTGCATGAACTTTCGGATAAACAAAAACCTCGAGAACGCGCCAAGGTAATCTCGCGTCGTCGAGGTCTGGGACGAATATCCTCACAATAGTGCACTTCTTCCTCGATTGCATAGCTCGGGTTATGAATCACCCGGCCAAAGTGTCACGAAACTGATGCGCGCGAAGCGGGAATCCGTTCGCTTCTTCCGGCTCGGCAAGCCGGGCCGGACGCCGCTACTGGAGTTCAGCGCCCAAAGCCCCACGGGTGTGGGCTGTCACGCGCGGTTCACAGAGATTTCAATCCGGCGCGCGAGGCTGTCCGAGACCGCCACGCGCGCGGAATGGGTTAGGAGGTCCGGCCTGAGCGGAACAGTTGGGCCGCCTTGCGCAGCGCTGTTCGTGCCCGGCGCCGATCGCCCGCAGCGTCGTAGGCCCAGCCCAGGTGGAACCACCCGCGCCAGTCCTCCGGCGTAGTTTCCACCACGTGTGCGAACTCAGAGAACTGCGCGGCCGCGGCCGCCTTGTCGATCCGCCCGGCGTGCGATCGGGGCAGATCGTCTACGACGAGCTCGCCTTTGGCTTCCAGCGCTGCGTACATCGCCGCGACAGCGCGGGCTTGGCGCCATTCGTTCCAGGCGAACCACACGGTGACGGCGGGAACGATGAGCGCGGCTGCTCCGATCCCGATCGCTGCGGGCGTGCCCGTTTGCATGAGCACGACCGCCCGGGCTCCCACGAGCCACACGTACAGGCCGAGCAGCGCCGTCATCGCGGCAGCGTAGGCGAGCCCCTTGCGGCTCATAGGTCGAGCAGGGGATCGAGGCCCACGGTAAGGCCCGGCCGGGAGACGACCTCGCGGATCGCGAGGAGTACCCCCGGCATGAAGGAACTGCGATCGAAGGAATCGGTGCGGATGAGTAGTTGCTCACCGGGGTTGCCGAACAGGATCTCTTCGTGAGCGACGAGGCCCCGCAGGCGCACCGCGTGGACTCGCACGCCCTCAACGTCCAGGCCGCGAGCCTCCTGCCCGGTTTCCGTGGCGTCGGGCACGGCGCCGAGGCCCGCCTGGGTCCGGGCGGCGGCAATGCCCCGGGCGGTGTGCATTGCCGTCCCGGACGGGGCATCCACCTTATTCGGGTGGTGCATCTCAATCACTTCTGCCGATTCGAAGTACTTCGCGGCCTGCGCGGCGAACCGCATCGCGAGGACGGCCGAAAGGGCGAAGTTCGGTGCGATGACCACCCCAAGATCGGTTCCGGCCAGCCGTTCCTCGACGCTGCGCAGCGACGTCTCGGTCCACCCGGTGGTGCCGACGACGGCGTGGATGCCGGCGTCGGCGAGGGCGTGCACGTTTGCCTGAGTTGCGCTCGGGAGCGTGAAATCTACCGCGACGTCGACGGCGCCGGCGAGGCCAGCGATGTCCGCTCCGCGACCAAGCTTCGCCGCGAGTTCCATGCCCGGATCATTTTCGATAGCTTCGCAGGTGGCCCGGCCCATCCGGCCAGAAGCGCCGAGGACAGCTACACGTAAAGTCATGGTTCAACTCTAGACCGGCTCGCCGCGCCGCCGGGACGGCGCGGCGAGCCGGCTACCGTGAGGCCCTCAGGGCTCGCCGAACTCCGCGCCGTAGGCTTCCTCGATCACTTCCGTTCCGTTGGCGTCGAGACGGCGCCGCACCCCCAGGGGCGCGAGACCGGCGGCGGTGAGGAAGGCGATCCGCTCGCCGTCCGCCTTGATCGCCCACGTGCGGACGTGGCTCGCGCCGGTCGTCTTGAGGATGTCGGTGCACGCCGCGAGGAGCCGGGAGCCATGGCCCTTACGCACGTGCTGCGGGTGCACCTCGAGGACGACGATCTCCCCAGTGTTCTCATCGGCTGGCGCAAGTGCGGCGAATCCCACAATGTTCGGGCCGTCACACGCGCTGAGCAGCCGGTGTTTGGCCGTGGGCGGGTTCGCGATCGCTTCCCCCCACGCGCGGGCGAAATCGGACGCATCGGCGTCCTCAAGTACGGACGAGGGGAGGAGGTTGGCGCTGCGCCACGCGGCGAGTTGGATCTCCCCGAGCGTTGGGGCGTCTTCGGGGAGGGAGGGACGGACGGAGACGTCGGCGCTGAAACCACGAGGCTGGGACATCCCCCCACCTTAGTACCCGCTCTCCTCGGGCCGCGCCCGCGGCGGCAGGGCGCGTGGGATGCGCCAAAGATCGGTGTTTCGCGGTAGGTTAGAGGCATGTCTCTTCCCTCGCGCAGCTTTGGTTCGGTGGCCGTGGCGATGGTCACCCCGATGAACCCCGACGGCTCCGTCGACTACGCCTCCACCCGCCGGCTCGCCGCGCAGCTCGTCGCCGACGGCTGCGACGCGATCGTGCTCGCGGGAACGACCGGCGAATCCCCGACGACGCACACCCCCGAGAAGGACGAAGTCATCCGGGTGGTTGTTGACGAGATCGGCGGGAAAGCGATGATCATCGCGGGCGCAGGGTCCAACGACACCGCCCACGCGACGCGGATCGCGACCTCGGCGGAAAAGGCCGGGGCAGATGGGCTCCTCGTCGTCTCTCCCTACTACAACCGCCCCTCCCAGGAAGGCGTGTACCGCCACATCCGCACGATCGTGGAAGCGACCTCGCTGCCCGCGATGGTGTACGACATCCCCGGGCGCACGGGAGTGGCGATCGGAGACGACTGCCTCGACCGGCTCGCGGCCGTGGAGCAGATCAAAGCGATCAAGGACGCGACCGGCGACGTGCCCCAGGGGTTCGACCGGATGCGCCGCACCGGCTTGGAGTTCTACTCCGGGGACGACGCCCTCAACCTCGCGTGGCTCGTGCACGGCGCTTCGGGCGTGGTATCCGTCGTCGGCCACGTGGTCGCCGCGCAGTACCGAAAGATGGTGCAGGCGATCGACGAGCGCGACCTCGACACGGCGCGCGATCTCTCCGCGCAACTATCCCCGGTGGTCGAAGGGATCATGGGCGGGGGCCAGGGCGCCGTCATGGCGAAGGCCGCCGTGCACCTACAAGGGCACATCGACCACCTCACTGTACGTTCCCCGCTCGTGCAAGCAGATGAGGCAGAACTTGCCGCCTTGCGCGACGTGCTACTCACACACAACCTATTGGAGAATTAATGACAGCACCGCACCTCGAACTCGGGTATCCGGACAGATTGCCTGAGGGAGGTTTGCGGATAGTCCCCCTCGGGGGACTGGGCGCCGTCGGCCGGAACATGGCCGTACTGGAATTTGCTGGGCGGCTCCTCATCATCGACTGCGGGGTACTCTTCCCCGACGACATCCGCGAACCCGGTGTTGACCTCATCCTGCCGGACTTTTCCTACATCGAAGACCGGTTGGACGACGTCGAGGCCGTAGTTCTCACCCACGGGCACGAAGACCACATCGGCGCTGTGCCGTTCCTGCTGAAACTGCGCGAGGACATCCCCCTGGTGGGTTCCAAACTCACCCTCGCCCTCGTGGAAGCGAAACTCAAAGAACACCGAATCAAGCCGGTGCTCAAGGAGGTTGTGGAGGGCGACCGCACCCACCTGGGGGCCTTCGACTGCGAATTCGTCGCCGTCAACCACTCCATCCCGGACGCGCTCGCCGTCGCGGTGCGCACCCCGGCGGGCATGGTGTTGCACACCGGGGACTTCAAGATGGACCAGCTCCCCTTGGACGGGCGGATCACCGACCTGCGGGCCTTCGCCCGGCTCGGGGAGGAGGGCGTGGACCTGTTCATGACCGACTCCACCAACGCCGAGGTGCCCGGGTTCAACATGGCCGAACGGGAGATCGGTGACGTCCTCGACCGGGTGTTCGAGAAGGCCTCCGGGCGGATCGTCGTCGCGTCCTTCGCCTCCCATATGCACCGCGTGCAGCAGGTGCTCAACACCGCCGCCACGCACGGGCGACGGGTCGCGTTCGTCGGCCGGTCGATGGTGCGCAACATGGCGATCGCTGCCGACCTCGGCTATCTCGACCCGCCCGCGGGGGTGCTCATCGACTTGAAGGACGTGGAGTCCCTTCCCGAGGACGAGGTGGTGCTCATGAGCACCGGCTCGCAAGGGGAGCCGATGGCGGCGCTGTCGCGGATGGCCGCCGGTAGTCACAAGATCACCATCGGCCCGGGTGACACCGTCGTTCTCGCCTCCTCCCTCATCCCGGGCAACGAGAACGCGGTGTTCCGGGTGATCAACGGGCTCACGCGGCTCGGCGCGAACGTCGTGCACCAGGCGAACGCGAAGGTGCACGTCTCCGGCCATGCCTCCGCCGGGGAACTGCTGTACTGCTACAACATCGTGCGCCCGACCAACGTCATGCCCGTGCACGGAGAGGTGCGTCACCTCGTCGCCAATGGCGCCCTCGCGGTGAAAACCGGGGTGGACCCCCAGCGGGTCGTGCTCGCCGAGGACGGGGTGGTCGTTGACCTCGTCGACGGCCGGGCGCGGATCGTCGGCGCGGTTCCGTGCGAGTACGTGTATGTCGACGGCAAGTCGATCGGGGAGGTGACCGAGGACGAACTGCAGGACCGGCGGGTGCTGTCCTCCGAGGGGTTCATCTCGATCTTCACCGTCGTCGACCCCAAGACCCGCAAGGTGGTCACCGAACCCCAGATCCACGCCCGGGGGGTCGCCGAGGAGGAGGCCCGGTTCGAAACGATCCTCCCGCAGATCGTCACCGCCCTGGAAGCCGCGATGAACGAGGGCAAGACCGCGCCGCGGCAGCTGCAGCAGGTCGTGCGGCGCACCGTCGGCCAGTGGGCGGGGCGTAAACTCCGCCGCCGGCCGATGATCGTGCCCGTCGTCGCGGAGGTGTGACCGCCGGCCCCCGGCGCGCTCGCTTCCGCGGCCTCGCGGCGACCGCGACAACGGCATTAGGGTTGGATTTTCGCGATTCTGCAACCCCAATGCCGTTCTCGTGCTGGTGCTGCAATCTCGGGGGCCCCGCGTGTCACTCGAACAGAAACGGGGTGGAATCTGGTTCAGTGGAATCGCGGGTGTGCCCTCGCGCGCCTGTGAAGGAGGCAAACCATGGCAGCCCGGACGTCTTCCCCTAACCGGTCCGCCACATCGAAAACAGCAGTGCCCGAACCGGAAGCCACGCAGCAGATCTTCATCGTGCGCGTAGTCAAGGGCGCGGCTAAAGGTGTGACGTCCCTCGTCGGGGGTGCGTTCCGCAGTATCGGAAGTGGAGCTCAGAACTTGGACCCAGCCCACCGCAGAGACGGCCTCGGGTTTCTCATCCTCGCGCTCGCGATCATCATCGCCGTGCGCGAATGGTTCGGCATGTCCGGAGCCGCCGGTGAAGTGATCCACGCCGCCGTCGCTGGTGCCTTCGGTGTCCTCGCGATCACGCTGCCCATCCTCCTGCTGTTCCTCGCGATCCGCGTCATGCGCCACCCCGACCGGGGCGAAGTCAACGGCCGCATCACCATCGGCATGAGCGCAATCATCGCCGCGGTCGCTGGCCTCATCTCCGTGTTCTCCGGGTTGCCGGCGCCGGGGGACTGGCAGGGGATCTTCACCGCCGGCGGGCTGCTCGGGTACATCATGGCGAACCCGTTGTCTGCGCTGCTCACCACCTGGGTGACGGTTCCCCTGCTCATCCTTCTCGTCTTCTTCGGACTCCTCGTCGTCACCGCCACACCCGTCGCCTCCATCCCGAGCCGGCTCCGGCAGGCCTGGGACTGGATCTCCGGGAACGATATCGACGACGAGGAAGGCATCGAGATCGACCCCACCGCGAGCGTCGCGTATGGGGCAGGGACGAAGAAGAAGCGCAAGGGCCGCGGCAAACGCGCCGAAGGTGAGGACGCGCCTGGCCGCAGCGCTGCCGCGCGCGAGAAGTCGAAGAAGCGCAAGGCTGCCGACGGCGCTCCTCCGGCCGTGGGCGGACGCGCGGGCGATGAAGCATTCCAGACCCCGCACGAAGTTGCGCCCGCCGGCGGGGAGGATCCCGACCCGGATGCGACCCAGATGCTGCCCGGGGCGGAAGCGACGGAGGTGTTCGACGCGGACTCTCCCATCGAAAAGGACCTCGCTCCACCGCCGACGACGCCGCTGCCGCAGCGCGCGGAGCAACTCGAACTCTCCCCGGATCTCATCTACACCCTGCCGGGCGATGACCTACTCCTGCGCGGGGCTCCCCACAAGGACCGCTCCGAGGCGAACGACCGCGTGGTCGAGGCCCTCACGAGGGTGCTCACCGAGTTCGGCGTCGATGCGCAGGTGAGCGGGTTCTCCCGCGGGCCCACCGTCACCCAGTACGAGGTGGAGCTCGGGCCCGGGGTGAAGGTGGAACGCGTGACCGCGCTGAGCAAGAACATCGCCTACGCCGTCGCCTCCGCCGACGTGCGGATCCTTTCCCCCATCCCGGGCAAGAAGGCGATCGGGATCGAGATCCCCAACTCCGACCGCGAAACGGTCGCGCTGGGGGATGTGCTGCGCTCGAACGCCGCGCGCCGCAACGAGCACCCGATGCTCATCGGGGTGGGCAAGGACGTCGAGGGCGGCTACGTCGTGGCGAACCTCGCGAAGATGCCCCACATCCTCGTCGCCGGCGCCACGGGGGCAGGGAAATCAAGTTTCGTGAACTCGATGATCACCTCGATCATGATGCGCACCACCCCCGAGGAGGTGCGGATGGTGCTCATCGACCCCAAACGGGTGGAACTGACGATCTACGAAGGCATCCCGCACCTCATCACCCCGATCATCACCAACCCGAAGAAGGCTGCCGAGGCACTCGACTGGGTAGTCCGGGAGATGGACGCCCGCTACGACGACCTCGCCACCTTCGGCTATAAACACATCGACGATTTCAACGAGGGCGTGCGCACGGGCAAGGTCCAGCCGCTGCCCGGCTCGGAACGCAAGATCGCCGCCTACCCCTACCTCCTCGTGATCGTCGACGAACTCGCCGACCTCATGATGGTCGCCCCCCGCGACGTCGAGGCCTCCATCCAGCGGATCACCCAGCTCGCGCGGGCCGCCGGAATCCACCTCGTGCTCGCCACCCAACGCCCCTCGGTCGACGTCGTCACCGGGCTCATCAAGGCGAACGTGCCCTCCCGGCTCGCGTTCGCGACGAGTTCGCTCGCGGACTCCCGGGTCGTGCTCGATTCGCCCGGGGCGGAGAAACTCATCGGCCAGGGCGACGCGTTGTTCCAGCCGATGGGCGCAGCCAAACCGATGCGGGTGCAGGGCGCGTGGGTGAACGAGAGCGAGATCGAGGCTGTCGTCGAACACGTGAAGTCGCAGCTGCAGCCGGTGTACCGGGAGGACGTCACCGCGCCCGCGGCGAAGAAACAGGTGGATGAGGACATCGGCGACGACCTCGACGACCTGTTGCAGGCCGCCGAACTCGTCATCTCCTCCCAGTTCGGCTCCACCTCGATGCTGCAACGCAAACTCCGGATCGGATTCGCCAAGGCGGGCCGGCTCATGGACCTGCTGGAGTCCCGCGAAATCGTCGGCCCCTCCGAAGGGTCGAAGGCCCGCGACGTGCTCATCACCCCCGAAGGCCTCGCCGACGCCCTCGCCCTCCTACGCGGGGAGACCCCCTCCGCCCCGCATGCGTACGAGCAGAGCGTCGAGGTCGAGGGTGAGGAGATCGAGGAGGACGACGACGGCGGCGACGCCTGGGAGCTCACCGGCCGGGAGTGATCGCCCGGCGGATCCACGCTGCCCTGGTCATTCTTTGCTGCGATTACTCGTCACTGCGAGGAATGACGACTGCCGGCGGGCCCGTCGGCGTAGGCGCTGTGGTGCGCATGGTGAACTCGGCGCCGGTGGAGGTTGCCATGACGCGCTCCACCCGCGCGAGCCGGTCACGCAGTACCTCCTCGGTGAGAGTGAGCCGGGCCGGAGGGTCCTCGAGCAGGTCCAACAACGGGTAGGCATGGTTGTCCCCGAGCCGGTCGACGGTCACCGGAGTCCACTCCATCCCGGTCACCCGCGCCGGTGCGTCTGCGGGTTTGGTGACCGTCGCGGTGAGGAACAGGCCCGTGGCCGTCTCCGGGATGCAGCAGTGGGAATCCTGATTGGACAGGAAGTTCCCGAGGGAGTAGGCCACCCACATCCCCTCGCCGCCGGGCCCGCCGTCAAGTTTGGCGAACTCCTGGGGCACGTGCGGGTGGGTACCGATGATGAGGTCGATCGCCCCCGAATCGGCGAGTTCCGCGGCGAGGTCTCGTTGCACGTCCGCGGCGGCCAGCTCGTACTCGTTGCCCCAGTGGAGGGTGGCGACGACGAGGTCGGCACCCTCCTCGCGCGCATTCTCGGCACGTTCGATGAGGCGCCGGGAATCGAGCAGGCTCACCACCCACGGTTGCTCCGGTGGGATCGGCAGCCCATTGGTTCCGAAGGTGCCTCCGATCTGGGCCACCCGGATCGTTTGCCCCTCCCGCTGTAACTCGTAGAACTGGGCGCGCTCCTCTTCCGCTCGCGAACGGGCCGAACCCGCGTGCCCGAGCCCGTTGGCATCAAACTGGTCGAGGGTGAACTCCGCGTTCGCGGCCCCGCGATCGAGCGTGTGGTTCGTGCCGGTGGAGCAGCCATCCCAGCCGAGCCCGGCGAGGTTGGCCACGAGCTGCTCGGGCGCGCCGAAACGGGGGTACCCCGAGGGGGCCTCACCGGGCAGAGCGAGGGGCACCTCCATGTTGCACAGCGCGAGGTCGACCCCTTCGCTCCACGCCCGCGTCGCCTCCAGTAGGGGCGTGAAGTCGTAGTCCGAGACCCCTTGGTGGGCGACCCTGATCGGAGTGTCGTGGGGGAGCACGTCGCCGGCCGCCCCGATCGTGAACACCGCGGGATCGGGCTCCGGGGCCGGCTCGGTCGAGGGCGTGGCGGGAGCCGCGGCGGGTGAAGCCGGTGCCGCCGGAGAGGGCGGTGAGGTCTCGCCGGTCGTCTGCCGGTCGGGAGCGGGCCGAGCCCACGGTTGCCAGGCGGCGAGGCCGGCGGCGATCGCCAACACCGTTGTGAGGATCAACAGGAGCAGGACGGGTGGGCCTTGCCGGACGGGTCGGAGCACGACCGATAGTCTATTGCCTTTCCGCCCTCGCCTTTCCCCTCCCGCATCCCCTTAGGGTTACGCTGGGTGGGTGGACACATCCTCATCTCCAACGGTGAATTTCTCCTGGAACCTGCCCAACGTTCTCACGATCTCCCGGGTCGTGCTGGTTCCAGTATTCGTCGTGATGCTCCTGCTGCCGAACGAGACGGTGGGGCGCTGGCTCGCGCTCCTGGTGTTCGTGATCGCTTCCATCACCGATCGCTACGACGGGCTCCTCGCCCGGCGGCGGAACATGGTGACCAACTTCGGCAAGATCGCCGACTCGTTCGCTGACAAACTCCTCACCGGTGCAGCGTTCATCATGCTTTCCTACCTCGGCTCACTTCCGTGGTGGGTCACGGTGATCATCCTCGCCCGGGAATGGGGAATCACCGCCATGCGCTTCGCGATGGTGCGTAAGCAGGTGATGGCTGCGGGTGCGGGCGGCAAGGCGAAGATGGTGCTCCAGATCGTGGGGATCTGCCTCCTCCTCGTTCCGTGGGTCTCCCTCCTGGGAGATCGCGCGGGCACCGGGATGGTGCTCGTGAGCCAGGCGGTGGTGTACCTCGCGGCGCTCCTGACCGTGATCACGGGAATCGACTACGTGGTCAAGGCCGTGAAGATCTCCCGCGCCCACAAGGCCAGTGAACGTGACGGCAGCTGAGCTCCTCGATCACCTGGCCGCCGGCGGGGCGACCCTCGCCGTCGCGGAGTCGCTGACGGGAGGTCTGCTCACGGACGCCTTCGTCACGGTGCCCGGGGCCTCCCGGGTCGTGCGCGGTGGAATCATCGCGTATGCGACGGATCTGAAGGCCTCCCTCCTTGGCGTGGATCCGGACCTCCTCGCCCGGTGCGGCGCGGTCGATCCCGTCGTCGCCGAGCAGATGGCCGCCGGCGCCCGGGAGCGCCTGGAGGCGACGTACGGGGTGTCGACGACGGGGGTCGCCGGCCCCGACGCGCAGGACGGCCAGCCGGTAGGAACCGTGTATGTCGGGGTCGCCGGCCCCGGCGGCACCGCGCACACCCGGGTGCACCTGCAGGGAGACCGGGCGGCGATCCGCGCGGGCGCCGTAGGACAGGCCGTTGCCACCCTCGCCAGAGCGGTGGGCCGGGCGTAGACTAGCAGAGGCCGCGCCGGCGAGCTCCGCCGACGCGCTCACGGCAGCGAAAAGTTATGTGTGTTGGTGGGCACATTCGGAACAATGCCGGGCCGTTCGGTGTTGACGATAGTGATGAACAAATACACACCTGCCACATTGAAGGCAACACGCGGTTCGAAATCGGGGTACGGTAGTACCACGGTATCCGCACGCACACGAAGGGAGGAGCCCACAATGATCGTTTTTCGTCACCAGATCGGCGATGTCTTACGTGGTGTTCGCCAGCGTCAAGGGCGCACCCTTCGAGAGGTCTCATCGGCGGCGCGAGTCTCCTTGGGATATCTCTCCGAAGTTGAGCGAGGGCAGAAGGAAGCCTCTTCCGAGCTGCTGTTCGCAATCTGCGCCGCTCTCGACATCCCCCTATCTTTAGTCCTGCGGGAGGTCTCGGATCGCGTCGCCCTGCTTGAAGGTATTGCGATTCCCGATGTCATTCCTGCCGACCTGGGCAACGAACTCGCGGCGCTGTAACCCTTAACGCGCGCGAGCCGCTTGCATCCAGAGCGTTCTCGGGGCCCCGACGGCGGAATATCGCCGGTCAGGGCCCCGTTTGCGTGCGCGCCGACGGCGGCGCTTGGCACCGCGGGCAGTAGAAGCCCGGGCGGGATAGGGGCGCCCGCCCGATGCTGACCTTGGCGATCTGCTGCCCGCATCGCCGGCACGGACGGTGCTCGCGGCCATGCACGTGGGTGCGCCAGCCCGGGCGCAGGTCGCCCGTCGCCGTCAGTTGCTCCGCCGAAGCGCTGCGCGCCATCAACGCCGATGCCGTGCGGTAGATCCGCTCGAGGGTCGCCTCGGTCAAGGAGTCTGCGGGCGTGAGCGGGTGCACGCGGGTGATCCAGAGGCTCTCGGCGAGGTAGATCGTCCCGATGCCCGCGGCGATCCGCTGATTGAGCAGCACCGCCCCGATAGTTCCCTGCGCGGGGTCGGCGGTGGCGGCGAACCGGCTGGCCGCGGCCGCGATGCCCGGGAAGTCCGGGGTCCCGGCCTCGCACGCACCGGTTTCCCCCGCGAGGAGATCGGGCCCGAGCGTGCCGAGGAGGCGGCGTTCATCGGCCGTGCGCAGGAGGTGGACTTCGCCCGGTAGGCGGCACACGCACGTCCAGTCTGCGTTGCCGAGCACGATCCGGATCCGCCAGTCCCCGTAGTGCGCCGGCGGCAGCGTAGTCTCATCGATCCGCCAGACGCCGTCCATCTTCAGGTGCACGTGCAGGGTGCGCCCGGAATCGAAACGAATGAGAGTGTTCTTCCCGTGACTCACGCATTCGGTGACGCTGTGGCCGGTGAGGTCCACGCCGCCGAGTGGGCCGGTCCGAAGTTCGCTGCGCGTGACCTTCCGCCCGGCGAGGGCGCCCTGCAGCCGGCGGGTGACGCGCAGCAGCACATCCCCTTCAGGCATGGTCGGGATCCAGCCG
>DATGUB010000101.1:0-4006 GCA_035301585.1 Beutenbergiaceae bacterium
TGCGCCCTCGGCCACAGCTGCCGCGTGTTCCCTGCGCCAGCAGCGTAAATACACGCCGATGCGGCGCTTCGAGTTGGATAGGCGCGTGAAACCAGGCACAGTTATCCTGTGAGCACAAACGAAACCGGCCCGCGCCTTCCCATGGTTGAGGTGATCGAACACCTCCTGGAAGGGATCGAGTCTGCGAAGTTCACCCTCAACACCCCGGATGCTCATGAGGCGCGCGAACGGCGCGACCGGGTCGCTGCCCAACTGCGCAACCACCTGCTCCCGCGCCTGCGCCAGGTCTCGGCGCCCCTCCTCGTCGTCGTCGGCGGATCCACCGGCGCGGGTAAATCCACGCTCGTGAACTCCGTCGTGGGCGAGGAAGTCTCCACGGCGGGGGTGCTGCGCCCGACGACCCGGGAACCGGTGCTCATCACCCACCCGAAGGACGCCGAACTGCTCGAGCAGCACCCCGTGCTGGAACTCGCCCGGCTCGAGGAGCACGAGAACGTTGCTCGCGGCGTCGCGGTGCTCGACGCGCCCGACCTCGACTCGGTCTACGAGGCGAACCGGTCGATCGCCGATAAACTCATCGAACTCGCCGACCTGTGGGTGTTCGTCACCTCCGGCACGCGCTATGGGGACGCCGTCCCCTGGGCCCGCCTGCAGGAAGCCGACGACCGGGGAGTCTCCCTCGCCGTCGCCCTCAACCGGGTCAATCCCGACTCCCTCGCCCAGATCCGCGCCGACCTGTTCACCCGCATGAACGACCACGGCTTCGGCTCCGTGCCGTACTTCGTGATCCCGGACGTCGGCCCCCACGAAGGCGTGCTCGATGCCAAACTCGTCGCCGAGTTCGCCGCGTGGCTCGCCGTGATCGGCAGGAGCGCGCAGTCCCGTTCCGTCATCGCCCGCACCGTGCGCGGCGCGTGGCCGGCCCTGCGCCACGACGTGCTCGAGACCGTCGCCGCGTTAGAAACCCAGCGGCGCACCAAACTCACGTTGAACAACCAGATCGGCGCGGCTCCCACGGCGGCCGCGAACCAAGTGAGCGAAGACGTCGCTGAAGGGGCGATCGGCTACGGCGGTCCGACGACGACGTGGCTCGCCGGGGCAACCTCCGGCGGCCCGCTCGCCGCGCTCGCCAACCCCTCCCGGGGCGTGCTGGATCGGTGGCGCGCGCGCCGCAGCGCCGAGGCCCGGGGGATGGCCCTGTCCAACCTTCGCCGCGCGTGCAACGACGCCGCCGCCGCGCTCATCGCCGACGCCGCCGCCCGGGGGGAACGCGCGATCCGCGACGGGCTCAACGCCACCGAGGCGGGCAAACAGGTGATGTACGAGGTCCGCCAGACCCACCGGCTCCGCGAGGCCCGGATGCGGAACCTGCTCAGCGAGTGGAACGCACAGGTGAAAGAAAAGACCGCTTCCCTCACCTCGACCCACCCGGACCTGCCGACCGCCGCGATCCCCGACCTCATCGGCGTCGCCGCCGTCGGCCTGGACGGCCCGCGCCGCGCGGTGGCGAGAATCCTCGGGGAGGCGGGCACCGACGTCGTCGACTCCCTCCAAGCCGACCTCGCCGAGTGGGCCTCGGCAGCCGTGCGGGCGGAGGCGGAGGAATACCAGGACGCCTTAGATAATCTCGATATTGATCCACCCACCGCGCCAACCTCACTACGATTGCGAGCCAGTGAGTTGAAAGGGTTTGAGTGAGCACCGAGATAGGCAGCGAATTAAGCGAGCAGGTCACCACACTGCGCGAGGCGATCACGCGGGCGGGGGAGCGGATCCCCGCCGAAATTGCCGAACGCGGTGAGGCCGACCTCAACCAAGTCGTCCGCCGGCTGGAACTGGGCGTGCACCACACCGTCGTCGCGCTCGTGGGCGGCACGGGCTCGGGCAAGTCGAGCATGTTCAACGCGCTCACCCGGCTGAACTTCGCTGACGTCGGAGTGATCCGGCCGACTACCTCCCAGGCCTCGGCGTGCACGTGGCACACGAACGCCGACCCGCTGCTCGACTTCCTCGGCGTGCACCCCGAACGGCGGATCTCCCGCGAATCGGCGCTCACCGGCGACGACGAGTCGGAATTCAGCGGTCTCGTGCTCCTCGACCTGCCCGACCACGATTCGATCAACCCGGAGAACGCGGCGCTCGTCGATCGGCTGCTGCCGATGATTGACCTGCTCATCTGGATCGTCGACCCGCAGAAGTACGCGGATAACGTCCTGCACGAGAAGTACCTGCAAGAACTCACCGACCGGCACGAGGCGATGCTCGTCGTCGTCAACCAGGTCGATACCGTCCCCGACTCGGGGCTCGACCAGATTCGCAGCGACGTCCAGCGGCTACTCGTGGAGGACAACCTCGGCGACGTGCCGGTGATCCTCGCATCGGCGAAGACGGGGCACGGTCTTGGGATCGTGCGCCAGCACATCGCCGAGATGATCTCGGCGGAGTCGATCGCCGCCCGCACCGCCCGCGACGAACTGCGCGCGATCTCGCGGCGGCTCAAGGAGGCACTCGCCCGGGAAACTCCCGGGTTGCCGAAGACCGCCCACGTGACCGCCGAGCTCGCGAACGCCGCGGGTATTCCCGCGATCGGGGAATCGATCCGGGTCGCCGTGGCCGGCGCCGGGGGCGCAGCGCTGACCAAGGTGCAGCCCCCCGCCGGTTCCCGCATTGAATCGATCCGGGAATCCTGGCTCGACCAGGTGGCCGGTTCGATGCCGGCACTGTGGAAGGAGAGCCTCGTGCGCTCCGTCGTCGCCCGCGAGCCCTTCTATGGCCACGTCATCGCCGCGCTGGAGAACGTGAAACTCCCCTCACCCGTGGACGCGCGCGCGAAACTCACCCGCTTCCTCGGCCTCGCGTTCGTCGTCCTCGGGATCCTCGTCGCCGGCCTCGGGGCGATTCTCAGCGCCAATGTGCCTCTCCTCATCGCCGGCGGAAGCCTTGCCGTGGTGGGCGCGATCGTCGTGATCGTCGCGCGTTCGATGCGGTTGAGGACCGCCCGCGAGCGGAGCCAGAACTACCTCAATTCCGTTGCGATGGCGCTCGCCCGAGTGGTGCACAACGACCTGGAGGAGCCCGCCCGGGAAGAACTCGCCGACCATGAGGCGGTGCTTGCCGCCACCGGGCGGTAACGCCGGCTTTTCCACACTCCCGCGGCTCATCCACAACCTGGGCACCCGGCTGCGCCTCCAGCGCCTACCTCTGCGACGATCGATGCTCCGATATCGACTTCGCAAAGGGACGATCATGAACGGCATTCAGATGACTTTCCAAGGCAACGCTGGGGACAAACCGCAGTTGTGGGATAACGGCACCCGCCCGTTCGCGCGGGTGAACGTCGCCTCCACCTACCGAATCCGCCAGGAGGGCGAATGGACGGACGGCGAGACCCAATGGGTCCAGGTGAAAGCGTGGGGGAGGCTCGCTGAGAACATGGCCTCCTCCATCCGCAAGGGCGATTCCCTCGTCGTCACGGGCACTTACCGGATGGAGGAGTACACGAACGACGAGGGCGCCACGTTCAAGACCGCCGTCGTGCACGCTGGCTGTGTCGGCTTCGATCTTCGGCGCACCCGGGCAATGGCGGTGGTCGTACGTTCTGAGGACGACGATCCGGCCACCACAGGTCCCCCGCGTTCCGAGAGCCCCGCTGCGCAGTCCGGTGACGATGGGAGGAGCGGGTACGGCTCCCTGTCGTATCCCGCAGGCGAGTCCGCGGCGGCCGGGCCCGAGGCGGAGGCCCCGCCCGCGGAGGACGGTGCTCCCGCCGCGGCGCCGTTCTAATCACGCCGGGGAGGCCGGAATCCCGTCGTTGCGCTCGCAGTGATATTCCCCGCCTCTCGCCGTCCGGGCGCGACACTCAAGGGGAAAAGACTCTAGGCTAGGGGGTTGGTACGCAACAATCTGGCGAACGAAGGAGAGTCGTGGCCGAGTTCATCTACACGATGGTCAAGGCGCGCAAAGCGCACGGTGACAAGGTCATCCTCGATGACGTGTCGATGTCGTT
>DATGUB010000102.1:0-4467 GCA_035301585.1 Beutenbergiaceae bacterium
ACGTTCGCCCACCACATCGGCACGAGTTCGACGGTCTTGCCGGGGCTCGGCGCGTGCAGCCGCATCCCGTTGCCCGCGTAGATCGCGACGTGGTAGATCCCGCTGGGAGAACCGTTGTTGGAGTAGAAGAACAAGTCGCCGGGCTTCATGTTGTTCACCGACACCTTCGTGCCCACGTTGTACTGCGCGCCGGAGCTGCGTGGCAGGTTCACTCCCGCCTGGGCGAACGCGGCCATCGTCAGTCCCGAACAGTCATACGAGTTGGGACCAGCGCTTCCCCACACGTAGGGCTTGCCGATCTGGGTCTTCGCCCACGCGAGCGCCGTTGCGCCTGCGCTGGAGGACTCCGGCGGCTTGGGCTTCGGATCCGGTTTCGGTTTCGGCTTGGGTTTGGGTTTGGGCTTGGGCGCATCCGCCGTCGGCGAGGGGGACGGGGTGCTCGTCGGGGTAGGTGACGGAGTGGCCGTCTGGGTCGGTGACGGTGATGAGGTCTGGGAGGGCGAGGGCGAGCTCGTGGGCGTGGCCGACGGGCTCGACGAGGGCGAGCTCGACGGCGATGGTTCAGACGAGGGCTCGGAAGAGGGTTCCGGGGAGGCCTGCTCCGCCTCCTCCTCCTGCTGCTGTTCGGCGCGCTCGGCTTCGGCCTGTGCGGCGCGGTTCTCCCGCTCCCGGCGCTGCTCATCGAGGTGTTCCTGACGCTCCTGCTCCATCTCGACGGTGGTGTTGCGAAGGTCCGCCAACCGCCCGAGGAGAGCGTCGCGCTCCGCGGAGGTCGCGTCCATCGCCTCTTGGGCAGCCTCCGCTTCCAACGTCGTCTGCGCGTGGGCGGACTTCAGCTCCTCGGCCGCCGTTTCCTGATCCGCGACAGCCTCGTCCGCCCGCTCCTTCGCCGTGTCGGCCGCGAGCGTGGCGGCGTCGAGCTGTTGTTCCGCACCATCGGCGTGAGTGCCGAGGATGGAGTAGGTGTTCGCCGAGGAAATCGCCTCGGAGATCCCATCGGACTCCAGGAACAGCGATAGCTGGCTGAAGTTCCCGCCGTTGCGGTACGCCGACGTCGCGATTCCCGCAACGAGCGCCCGGGCCTCATCGAGGTCTGCGAGGGCGTCGGTGAGTTCGTCCTGGGCGTCCTTCGCCTCGGCTTCGGCCTCGTTGAGCGCCTCCTGCGCAGAGTTGTATTTCTCCGCGGCGACCTGCACCCGTTCCATCGCGGCGTCGTAGTCCGCACTCGTGCGCGCGAGATCGACCTCGATCTCGGAGACCAGCGCTCGGGTCTCCTCGGCCTCGCCGCGAACAGCGTCAATGTCATCCTCGGAAGGAACCGCGAGAGCCGCAGGTGCCACGAGAATACCGGCGAGCGCCGTTGCACCGATCGCCAGCAACCGTCTAGGTCTCACCGATAACTCTCCTCGTCACGTCCAGTTGGGCATAGAAGTCTCCGGTAACGGTACTAGAGACTTTCACATTTGTGAACACGAGCCCCATAAATCACACCTTTCACATCTTTAACAACAGCCCCACAGCGCTCGATCCGGTGCTCGGATGAAGGCTGCGGCTCCATCCGCATCCGCGGCGCGAGCCCGATAGACGGGCCCGGCAGGGCGGTGCAACGAGCTCAGAAGGAGGAACAACCCGCGGCGTCCTTCTCGCGAAACGTCGCGGCTCTGCGAGGAAGAGAGCCGGACGGCGCGAGCACCAGGGCGGCCGCCCTGCGATGGCGCCGGCGAGAAGATGGCCGGGCGAGCTGACCCGCGACCCCAGCCGCGCCGTCGTCCACTATTCGGACACCGTTTGGCGTTCGGGAGGAGTCGCTCTAATGTGAAGGGCATGTTCCTACGAATGTGCCGCTGATACGCACGTTCATGCTGCCCAGTTTCTGCTGACCGATCCCGCCGCTCTGGCACACGGAAATTGCAGAAGGGCGCAGAGCATCACCGCCGGGCAGGTTGAGCGTGCTGCGATCCACACCGACTAAGGGATGGATGGGTATCAGCGCGCGCTGGGCCATGTCATCCCGCAAGACCTTCAGGAGAAATGACATGACCACCAACTGGAACTTCGAAACCCGGCAGATCCATGCGGGCCAGACCCCCGACGCGGAGACTGGGGCCCGGGCGCTGCCGATCTACCAGACGACGTCCTACGTCTTCAAAGACACCGACGAGGCGGCGAACCGATTCGCCCTCTCCGACCTCGGCCCGCTGTACACGCGGATCACCAACCCCACCCAGCAGGTGGTCGAGGATCGCCTCGCCTCGCTCGAAGGCGGCGTGGGTGCGCTGCTCGTCGCTTCTGGCCAATCGGCGGAGTTCCTCGCGATCGTCAACATTGCCGAAGCCGGCGACCACATCGTCGCCTCGCCCTCCCTCTACGGCGGGACCTACAACCTCTTCGCGCACACCCTGCCCAAGCTCGGCATCCAGGTGACCTTCGTCGACAACCCCGACGATCCCGAATCGTGGCGCAGCGCGATCCAGGACAACACGAAGCTCTTCTTCGGCGAATCCATCCCCAACCCCAAGGGCGACATTCTCGACATCGAGGCCGTTGCCGCCGTCGCGCACGACTTCGGCGTGCCGCTCATCGTCGACAACACGGTGGGCACCCCCTACCTGCTGCGTCCGCTGGACTGGGGCGCCGACGTCGTCGTCCACTCGGCCACGAAATACATCGGCGGGCACGGCAACTCGATCGCCGGCGTCATCGTTGACGGCGGATCGTTCGACTACGGGCAGTACCCCGAGCGCTTCCCCGGGTTCAACACCCCGGACCCGAGCTACCACGGCCTCACCTACGCCCGGGACCTCGGCGTTGACAGCGCGTTCGGCGCGAACCTCTCCTACATCCTCAAGGCCCGCGTGCAGCTCTTGCGCGACCTCGGCCCGGCGGTGGCACCGTTCAACGCGTTCCTCATCGCCCAGGGAATCGAGACCCTCTCGCTGCGGGTCGAGCGCCACATCGAGAACACCCACAAGGTGGCAGCCTTCCTCGACGGGCACGATCAGGTGGAGTCCATCCAGTGGGCCTCCCTCCCCTCCAGCCCGTACTACGACCTCGCCCAGAAGTACGCCCCGAAGGGTTCCGGCGCGGTGATCTCCTTCGAGATCGCAGGCGGCCTGGAAGCGGGCAAGGCGTTCGTCAACGCGCTCGAACTGCACTCCCTCGTCGCAAACATCGGTGACGTGCGTTCGCTCGTCATCCACCCCGCCTCCACGACCCACTCGCAACTGACTGCGGAAGAGCAGGCGGCGGCCGGCGCCGGCCCGGGGCTCGTGCGCCTCGCCGTCGGGATCGAACACATCGACGACATCCTCGAGGACCTGCGCACCGGCTTCGCAGCCGCTGCGGCAGTGACCGAAGAAGTCAAGGCGACGGCCTGAGGAGAACGAGGCAGGATCAGCGCCGAGGATTCGCCCCCAGGCAAGGAGACACCATGAATTTCCGATTTGACGACGAAGCCGGGCCCGCCACCCCTGTTCGCAGTCACGCCCTCATGCCCGTCTCCCCTGCCGGTGCGGGCGCCGCGCCCGCCCCGGCGGGGCCCCGCCCGGTGCGCCACCCCGCGCGCCCGCACCGGCTTCCCGAGCGGATTCCCGCCTCGGCGGCCTGGCAGCCGGGGGCGCCCTCGGGGAATCGCCAGTTCATCGACCTCGGCTCGCTGTACCTGGAGGCCGGCGGTCAACTTCCCGCCGTCACGATGGCGTATGAAACCTGGGGCGAACTCAACGCGGATGCGTCGAACGCCGTCCTCATCCTGCACGCGCTCACGGGCGACTCCCACGTACTCGGGGACGCCGAGGAGGGGCACCTGAGCGCGGGCTGGTGGGGGGACCTCGTGGGGCCGGGGAAGGCGATCGATACCGATAAGTACTTCGTGGTCGCCCCGAACGTGCTCGGTGGGTGTCAGGGGTCGACCGGACCCGCATCCGCCTCCCCCAACGGCTCACCCTGGGGGTCGCGTTTCCCGTACCTCACGACTCGCGATCAGGTCGCCGCGGAAGCCGAACTTGCTGATCGGCTCGGGATTTTTCGCTGGCACGCGGTGGTCGGCGGATCCGTTGGCGGGCACCGGGCGCTCGAGTGGGCAGCTGGGTATCCCAGCCGGGTCGGAGCGGTCCTCGCGATCGCGACGGCTGCCCAGACCTCCGGGGATCAGATCGCGTGGGCGCACCCGCAGATCCTCGCGATCCAAGGCGATCCCAAGTACCGCGGCGGGGACTATTACGACGCGGCGGACAACGACGGACCTCACATCGGGCTCGGGATCGCTCGGCAGATCGCCCACACCACCTACCGCTCAGCGGTGGAGTTCGATGAGCGGTTCGGCCGCCTGCCCCAGGGCGGGGAAGAGCCGATCGGCGGGCAGGGCCGATTCGCCGTCCAGTCCTACCTCGACTATCACGGCGGCAAACTTGCCCGCCGGTTCGACGCGAACTCCTACGTGATCCTCACCCACACGATGCTCACCCA
>DATGUB010000103.1:0-6033 GCA_035301585.1 Beutenbergiaceae bacterium
CGCGAATACAGCGCGCCGCCGCCGAGGACGGCTACAACTCCCGCCGCTCCGAGGGCGAGGGCTTTCCGATCGAGTCCGCGCTCGCTCGCTCTCGGGCTCGACTTCGGCTCGATGATCGTCCACTCTTCATCGAAGGAGCCCGCCGGGTATTCGGCGGCGATCGTCAGGCCCTGGCCCGGTTCGATATTCGTGTGCGCGAATTCCGCGCTCGCGCCCTCCGCGCCGTGCTCGCAACCGGATCGCGACCCGCGTTCGCCGTACCAACAGGCGGTGTCGGCCGGTTCCCCGGGAGTCTTGAGGGTCATCCGGAAGTCGTTGATCGGTTCGGCGAACCCCGTGCCGATGATGTTCCAGTAGATCTCGTCCTCACCGTTATCCCCGGCTCCGGCGTTCGGGATCCCCGCAACGGTGTAGGAGATCTCGTAGGAGTGCACGCCGGTGAGGTTCTGCTTGTCCGGGTCGCCGATGTACACGCCGACGGCGTTCGAGGTCCGTTCCACGTTGATGTCCGTCGCCGCTCCCGTATAACTCGTGGCGGTGAACTCGGAGAAGTCGTACACCCGCTGATGATCCGGATCGCCCTCGATATCCTGCCGGGTGACGAAATTGAGGTAGATCCCCCGGCTCTCAATGTTCTGGAAGTCGTACTCGACGTCGATCGTTACGGCCATCCGGCCGTCCTCGCCCAATTCCGCTTCGACGTGGAATTCATTGAACCACGTCTCGTCATCGGCCTGCGCGGGCGCCGCTGCCCACACGAGGACGAAACTGAGCAGGACGGTGAGGGCGATCACGGCGGCGACTTTCGCCGGATTCCCCCGCGGTTGGACGCGTGTATTCATTCGTTCACTCCTTGGTGCCCACGCCACTTTAGGGCAGCCGGGGATTGGCCGGAGAGTTCGCCCGAAATGAGAGACCGCCCGCGACGGGCTTACCAGCGGCCGCCCCCGCCGCCACCCACGCCGCCGCCGGAACTACCCCCGCCGCCGCCGAAGGCCGAGCCCCCCGACGACCCGGAGGACGCGACGACCTGCGCCGCCACCGCCGCCGAGTTCTGCACGGTCGACAATGCGGAGGTGAGGTTGATCGCCGAGATCTGCTCGGGCAGGTTCCGATACGTCGCCCCACGGGATCCGATCCACGGGGCCGCGCCGTAGTTCTGCCCGATCTCCGCGGGCAGGGACCGGAACAGCTCCACCCACCGGTCCACGACCCCGTACACCATCGCGTAGGGAAGGAATTCGGAGAAGATATCCCGCCCCGCCTCGAACCGCAGTTGCCGCGCATCCGCCGTTTCGAGGAACTTCCGGAAACCCATCGCTTGGGCGTACTCCGCCGTGCCCGTCGCGGTGCGCCGGGCGGGCCGCGGCGGGTAGAACACGAACAACGCGCCGAGAAGGATCGCCGGCGGCACGAGGGCAAAGTAGTTGAACGTCCACGCCGTCTCGGCGATGCCGATCGAGCCCAACAGGAGCAACACCCCCATGATGACCCAGTCCCCGCGCGTCCGGCCCGTGCGCTTGGTGAACCAGCCGCGTTGGTGCATCGTCGTATTGACGGCGCGGAACACTTCACGTACAGCCTTCCGCGACGCCCGCGAGAGGTCGCTGAGCTCCACATGCGTCGGATCCTCACTGAACAGTGCGGCAAGCAACGCGCGTTCGTGTTCGCTGAGATCCTCGCCGGGGCGCTGCGTGCGATGCAGCGTCCAGTCCTCATCGTCACCGATGTCGATGAGGAGGTAGCCGCGCACGGCGAGGTCGACGATCGTCGCCCCGAGGAATTCCGACTTCGCCCGCTCGGCGACGATGGTGCCCACCTCGATCGGGAGGCTACCGCGGGGAGGGTGGAACTGCACGGCGAAGTCTTTCCCCGGCCGCGCCCGGACGACCCGGGCGTCCTGCCCGGGAGCGGGTGCCAGGCCGAGGGGCACGCCCGCGTACACGTCGTCCCTGCGGCTACGCCAGCTCCAGACGACGAGCCCGGCGGCGGCGAGCAGCAACCCCACCCCGATCGCGATGATCCCTGGGCTCCCGAGACCCGGAGTGTTCGCCCGCGGTTTGATGATCGTCCACGCCTCATCGAACGATCCGGGCGGGTATTGCCCCGCGATCGTCAGCCCGTCCCCGGGCGCGAGGTTTCGGTGGTGGAACTCGAGGCGATCGCCGCCGTCAATAATCTCCTCGCACGTGGCACCCGACCCGGCTTCGCCGTGCCAGCAGGCGGCGTCCGTGGGCATGGCGGGGGCGCGCAGGGTCATGCGGAAGTCTTTGATCGGTTCGGCAAAGCCGCTGCCGATGATGTTCCAGTAGATCTCGTCGCTGCCGCCGTCGCCCACGCCGGGGTTGGGGATCCCCTCGACCGTGTAGGACACCTCGTAGGTGTGCACGCCGGTGACGTCCTTGCGATCCGGATCGCCGATGTACACCCCGACCGAGTCGGCGCCTTCCTCCACGCTGAGGTCGCTGGCCGCGCCCGTGGGGCTATGAGCAGTGAAATCGGAGTATTCGTACACCCGCTGGTGGTCCGGATCGCCCTCGATGTCCTGGCGGGTGACGAACGTGAGGTAGATGCCGCGGCTCGCCAGATCCTGGAAGTCGTACTCGATCTCGGTGGTGACGTGGATGCGGCCGTCTCGATCCAGTTCGGCATCGACGTGGAAGGTGTTGAACCAGGTCTCCTCCTCCGCGTGGGCGGGCAACGGGGCGGCCGCGACGCCTAGCACGAGGAGCACCGCGGTGAGGATCCAGCGCACGGGGCGCGGGCGCATCCCCTGTGTCGTCACCAACTGCCGCCGCCTCCTCCACCGACGCCGCCGCCGGAGAACCCGCCTCCGGAGAACCCGGACCCGCCGCTCGTGCCCGGAGTCGCACCGCTCATCGCCGCGAGGTTCGCAGCTGCCTGCAGCCCGGCGAGGCTGGAGGCGAACGCGGCGGCCTGCGTGGAACTGAAGAAGGCGCCCCCGGCGAACCCGCCGGTGTACCAGGTGGGCACGGTCGTCCACCGGCCTTGGGCGGCGAGCTCCTCGAACAGCGCCACCCAGCGCTCGACGATCCCGAACACCATCGCGTACGGAAGGTAACGGGAGAAGATGTCCTCACCGGCCTCGAACTGGAGTTGGCCCGCCTCGGCCGTCTCGAGGTACTTCTTGAAACCCATGGCTTGCACGTAGTACGCGTAGCCCTTGGCGGTGCGCTGCGGGGCGCGGGAGGTGGAGAACATCAGCGTGATCGCCGCAGCGAGGATCGGGACCCCCAGCAACCCGACGCCCGCGAGCGCGGCGAGGATCGCGGCGAGGAACCCGCCACCGAGGAGCGTGCCGCCGAGCAACGCGACGCTCCGCTTGGCGCCGCCGGGATCGGCGGTGAACCAGCCCTCGCGCACCATCATCGCGCCCTGGGCGGAGGTGAGTTCGGCGATGTCCTTCCGGCGGTCCTCGGGGAGATCCTCGAGCCGTACGTTTGGATCCTCCTTGAACAGTGCCTCGATCAGCGCGCGCTCGTATCCCCGCAGGCCGTCGACCTCGCCGGTGATCCGGGTGAGGACCCACCCCTCTTTACCGCCCTCGCCAGGCGCCGACGTGATGTGCAGGTAGCCGCGCGCGGCGAGGTCGACGAGGGTGGCGGCGTTGAACTCTGACTTGTTCGCCTCCGTGACGATCCGGCCGACCTCTGCCGGCATCAGCCCCTCCGGCGGCGTGAACCGAACCGCCGCATCGGTTTTTACCGGCGCACGGGTGAGCGGGGCGGCTCCTCCCGCGCCGGGGAAGAGGCCGGGGGTGATCCCGGCGTATTGCTCGTCGCGGCGCAGGCGGGAGAGGCCGAGCGGCACGAGGATCACGGCGAGCAGGGTGAGGATCCCGGCGGCGACGGCGATCGCGGGCCCGCCCATCACGCTGGTGAAGGTGGCCCGCTCCTCGAGGATCGGCCGGACGTCGTTGAAGGTGCCGCCCTCATACGCTGTGGCGATCGTGAGCCCCTCCCCCGGCATGAGGAAGGTTTGGGTGAAGATCGCCGTATGTGCGTGGCCCTCGATGCCGGTGCAGGTGGCGTCGGATCCGAAGTCGCCGTACCAACAGGCGCTGGCGACTGGGGCCGCCGGGCCTCGGAGCGTGACCCGCACGTCGTCGATGTGTTGCTCGTAGCCGGTGCCGATGATGTTCCAGTAGATCTCGTCCTCCCCGGCCTCCCCGGCCCCGGAGTTCACCACGCCGCGGACGGTGAAGTTGATCGTGTAGGCGTGGGTGCCGGTGATCTCCACGTCCTCATCGCCGACGTAGATGCCGAGGCCGTCGTCGTCGGTCTCCACCCGGAGGTCGTCGGGCGCGGTGGGGCTGGAGGCCTCGATGTCGGTGTATTCCAGCACGCGGTAGTGATCGGGGTCGCCTTCGATGCGTTGTCGGGTGAGGTAGGTGAGGTAGACCCCGTGGCTCTCCTCGGAGCCGAACTCGAACTCCAGGTCGATCTCGACGTCGATGGAGCCGTCACTGTGCGCGGTCGCATCCACCCAGTAGTGGTTGAACCGCTGCTCCTCGCCCAGGGCGAAGGCCGGGGCGACCGACATGACGACCAGCGCGAGCACCGCGATGATCGCGACGATGCTCGCGATGAGTTTGCGCCGCCGTTCGGATCGCGTGGGGGGTCGTTCGTCGTCGTACATATTCACCACCGGCCCCCTCCGCCGCCGCCGACCCCGCCGCCGGAAGAACTGCTGCCGCTCGAGGAGAACCCGGATCCGCCGCGGGATCCGGTGCTCGCCGGGGCGGCGGACTTCACGCTGCGGGATGTCGACCGGGTGAGGCTGCGCATCTCCGAACGCATCCCGCGTTTCGTGCCCAGGCGCATCCTGCCGTCGGAGATGGTCGACCCGCGGTGCCACGCGGGGGTGATCGTCCACTCCCCGCGGGCGATGAGATCGTCGAAGAGGTTCTTCCACCGCTCCTCCACCCCGAAGGCGATCGCGTAGGGCAGGTATTCGGAGAAGATATCGCGCCCCGCCTCGAATCTAAGTTGGTTCGCCTCCGCGGTGGCGAGGTAGGTGCGAAAGCCCATCGCCTGGGCGTAGAGGGCGTGCCCTTTCGCGGTGCGCACGGGCACGTGCTTGCGGGTGAACAGCAATCCCAGCCCGATCCCGACGGGCGCGAGCCCGAGCCAGCCCAGCCCCACCCGGAAACCGAGGGCCACGGTGAACAACGAGAGCCCCATGAATCCGAACCCGCCTGCACCCCGGCGCGCCTGGGCCTTCGAGGGCCCCTTCACGAACAGCCCCGTGGAGGTGGCATCCCGCAGGAGCTTGCGTTGTTCGTTGTACAGTTTCCGCCGCGCCGATTTCGGCAGATCCGTGATCTTGGTCGGTTGGTTCCCGCGCGCGGTGATCGCGGCGAGCACCTGCTTCTCGTGGCGGTTTCGGACCGTCGCCTCGGTGGCGGCGGGCTGGAACGTCCAGTTGCCCTTCTTATCCACGTCGATGGTGACGAAGCCCCGCACGGCGAGATCGATGATCGTGATGGGCAGATCCGCGGGTGTGAACGTCTTATTCACGAGCACCGCAGAGGTGGCGGGGCTGATCTTCTCCGGTGGTTCGAAGCGGACGGGAAAGTTCTCCTTCCGCGGCGCGGTCGTCGTCGGCGCCGCGCCCGGCTCATCGGGGATCACCCCCGGAGGTACGCCCTCGTAGGCCTGGTCACGCTTCTTCTGCCGTCCGAGCACGGCAACGACGACCGTGAGCACGAGGACGATCGCCCCTGCCGCCTTGGCGAGGCCCGCTCCGCCCATCGACGGGGTGCGGGTGGTGAGGATTTCGGCGCTGGGGAACGTGCGGGGTTCGTACTCCGCGGCGACGGTGAGGAGGCGACCGGGGTCCACGGCGTCTTGCGTGAAGATGGCGGTGTCGCCATCGACCTTCGCGGCGTCGCACGCCTCGTCACTTGCGGAAATGCCCGCGTGGCACGTGACCTGCTGGGGAGCGTTGGGGGCGGTGATCTCAACTCGGATGTCTTCGACCCGTTCGTTGAATCCCGAGCCGATGACGTTC